>NZ_CP007597.1:2460983-2760983 GCF_000661955.1 Stenotrophomonas rhizophila | reverse complement strand
CGTCCTTCTTATCGGGGTGTTCCTGGCCATCGTGGCCCGGATCTGCCAAGCGCGCGACCAGCATCTGGCGTTGTGCCGGCTGTTGGGGGAGCGCGCCAGCCAACGCAGGCCCTGACTCAATCCCAGTGGTTCACCGCCGCACCCTCCTGCCCATCGCGCATGCGCACGATGCAGAACCGGTGTCCGGTAGGGGCTTCCATCACCCACCAGCGTTTGACGAATCCGATCCGGCGCGCGCCCAGTGCTTCCAGGCGCACGGCCTCGGCGTCGATGTCGTCGCTTTCGATATCCAGGTGCACGCGTGACGCGTGGTCCACCCGCTGCACTTCCACATTCAGCCCGGCTGGCGCCCCGGCCAGGTCGGCGTACTCGGCCCCCTCTTCGCTATAGGCCGGTTGCGCGCGGTACCCCAGTGCTGCCGACCAGAAGGCAGCGGCTTCGTCGGCGGGGGTGTTGTGGCAATCGATGATGAAACCGGCCAGGCGGCTGCGGTGGGCCATGGTGGGCACCTCCAGGGTGGGAGGGTGCCGGTATCGCACCGCGGGCATCGACGGGGCGTGACGTAGCCCCGCCCGCGCTGTCCCAACCGCAGCGGCCGCTACGGTGCCCAGGCCGCGCCGCGATGTGCGGCACGGCCTGGATGGGTTGCCTCAGCGGGCTGCTGCCGCCGGGAAGCGCAGCTCGGCCTGCACCGGATAATGATCCGACGGCAGCACGCCGCCCGGCGCATTGTCGAGCGTCTGGAAACGGTCGACCTTGAAGCCGCGCACCAGGATCCAGTCCAGTTCCACGGTCGGCTTGCCGGTGAAGTCGTGGAAGGTCAGCCGCGGGCCATCGACCTTGGTGGCCAGCTTGCGGGCATCGCCCAGTGCCGCGGTGAACGCCTGGTAGGTGGTGCTGCCCGGTTCGCTGTTGAAGTCGCCGGTGACCACCACCGGGATGTCCTTGGGCAGCGTGGCCAGGCGCGTGGCGATCAGCTTGGCGCCCAGCACGCGGCGCGGCTCGTCCTCGTCGCGGTAGGGAAGGTGGGTGTTGAGCAGGTAGAACTGCTTGCCGTCGGCCTGGCGCTGGAACAAGGCCCAGGTGACCATGCGCGGCATGAGATTGCCCCAGGTGATGCTGCCCGGCACGTCGGGCGTGTCGGACAACCAGAAATCGCCCTGTTCCACCACCTTCAGCTGCGCGCTGTCGTAGAACACGCCCATATGTTCGTCGCCGCTGCCGCCGCGCCGGTCCTTGCCGAACCAGCGGTACCCGGGCAGGTGGGCCACCAGGTAATCGGCCTGCTTCTGCACCAGCTCCTGCGTGCCGAACACCGCCGGGTGCTGCTCGCGCAGCAGGCTGACCATCGCATCGCGGCGGTCGTCCCAGCGGCGGCCGGGTTCGGTATCCACGGGGGTGCGCACATTGAATGACATCACCCGCAGCGGGGCAGCCGTGTCGGCCAGTGCGTGGCCGGCCGGCAGTGACAGGGCCATCAGCGCCAGCAGCGCGGTACGACGAAAACGAGACAACATTGGAATCCCTCCATCCCATGAAAACGTTTCCCCGAAGGGTCGCATGGAATGGGGCCAGGGGGAATTGCACGCATTGGCGGATGGAGGGGCAGGCGGAGCGCGCCTACCCCGTGCGGCTCACCGCCGCCGTCTTACTCGTTGGGCACGTACCACTGCCCGTCCTGGTCGATGTGGTAGACACTGGCAACGTGGCGATTGCCGTTCTCGTCCAGGTAATAGGTGGTGCACCGCTGGTGGTACACGTACTTGGCGACCATGAACGGGACGCACTCGGTGAAATGACCGTCCAGTGGCGAGGCCTTGGCCATGCCGACGGTTCCGGTTGCGCCCAACGTGATTACCAATGCGGCCATCGCGGCCAAATGCAGTTTCATCAGCAGGTTCCTTGCTTCTGCAGCGCACATGCGCAGGACTTATCTAGCATGTGGCGCGACGTGCAGTAAACGCTGCACTGCCGCACGCTCAGTTCGCCAGCAGGATCCAGCCGATCAGGCTGTTGATCACGATGCCCAGCATCAGCACCCAGATGGTCGACAGCACCGTGTTCGGCCACGATCGCTGCAGGGCCACCTTCAGCCAGCCAGCCTGCACCACGGCATACCAGAGCAGCGACAGCACCGACACCGCAATGCCGATCTGGGTGGACAGCGCGCCCGGAAGGCGCACGAACACCATGCTGGTCGACAACGCCACCGCAAACGGGGCCGTCAGGTAGCACTGCATGAAGAACGGACGGCGCAGCGATTCACGGGTCATCGCCACCTTCTTGCGCCGCAGCAGGTGCACGCTGCTGATCAGCGGCCACACCGCGAAGGTGATCGAGCGATACAGCAGCAGGCTTTCCTCGTTGCCGAACACCGTTCGTGACAGCTGCCCGGTCCCGGTCACCTGCTGGTGCATCAGCAGTTCCACACCGTGTGCGACCAGCACCGCCAGCATCAGGAACATCGGCGGGCTGATCGCATCGTCGAACTGCTTGTCCAGCTTCTGGGTCAGCTCGGTGTTGACGTACTGCGCCATGCGCCGCGGGTAGACGATGACCCGGTACAACGTGCGCGGAAAGAACAGGAACCAGGTGCAGAGTTCGTAGAGAAACTCTTCCAGCGACCGGAGCAGTTTGAGGAAATCCATGGTCAGTGGATGGCGACGGTCAACGTATGCGGTGCCTTCTCGCCGCGACGTGCCTGCGCACGCATCTGATAGACCTGCACCACGTAGGTGCCGGAGGCGGGCAGGGGGCCGGTCCAGCGCCGCGTCTCATCGGTGCTTCCCAGTGCTTCGCCTTGGCCGGGCACCACACCCGGCGCGTACACGTTGAAACTGGCATTGGCGCTGCCCGCCAGCGTAACGGTCATGGTCTGGCCGGCCCGTGCGCCAACCGTGTAGCGGACGGTGTCGTAGCCGGCAACGGTGCCACGCAGCGTGGCGCTGCTGGTGCCCTTGGCGAACTGCACCGGCGTGGTGGTGACTTTGTCGGCCGCGCCGGCCAGGGTGGGGGCCAGTGCGAGCAGGGCGGTCAACAGAATCGAACGGAAGGGGGCCATGGCAGTCTTCGCTGTCCGGGAGGGGATGACCGGAGCATGATCGCCCGCACATCAAGGTGTTGTCGATGACGCCAGGGAGGGTAACCTTGGCGGTTCCTTCTTGAACGGCAGGCCCCCCGATGGATTACCAGCTTGTGATCAAGTTCTGGAGAAAGTCGCTGGACGACGAGGCCTTCCTGGCCACCCTGGAGGCAGAGCTCAGCCAGGTCCTGGGCGCGACGGCGGCGCTGGACGGCCACGACATCAGTGCCAAGGAGATCAACCTGTTCATGTTCACCGACGACCCGCGCTCGGTCTTCCGGCGGGCCAAGGACGTGCTGGACCGGCTTGGGGTGCTGCACAGCGTCTCCGCAGCCTACCGGCTGGTCGGCGGCGCGCAGTTCACTTCGGTGTGGCCGCTGCGCATGGCCCGGAAATTCACCCTGCCGTGAGCGAGCGTCGGCACCGTCACAAGGAGCGTAACGCGTGACCCAGGCTACCCAGGCAATGCTGAAGACGCTGACCGATGCCGTCGCCGCCGAGTTCGCGGCCACGGGATTCGTGCTCAAGCGCGGGCGCCATTTCGAGCGCGTCGGCGCATCCGGGCGCACCCACCGCTACACGGTCGGGTTGTCCAAGCAGAAAGGGTGGTACTCGCTCCACCTCACCCTGGGTCTGCTTGATCGAACGCTGATGGCAGGGGTGAACGCCGTGCTGGAACAGGCGCTGCGCGACGAGGCATTCGACTATCCGGAGAGTTGGCCGCCCGCTCTGGTCGAATCCACCATCAAGGCCCGTGTGTCCAACCCGGTGGTGGCGGAGCTGACTGATTGGCGGAGCCTCAGGGACGACACCGAAGCGCTGGATGCCTTCAACGCGCGCTTCTGGATCTGGCTGCGCGCGTTCGACAGCCTCGACGAAGTGCCGGGCTGGCAGGCACAGCTGTCCGCGAGCGTCACGCTATCGTTGGAGTGGTTCCGCAGGGCAGACGCAGCGGAATGGATCGAAGCCAACACCGACTATCCCGCGCTGTATCTGTTGCACCGGCGCTCGGCACACGACGCGCTGCAAGCACGCTACCAGGCGCTCTTGGAGCGCGCGCCCGACGCGCAGGAGATGCGGCTGTTCCACAAGCACCTGAGCGCGGCTGCCGGTTGACCCATCCGGTGTGACGCGGGCAGATTGAGGCAAACCGCACCGGCACCCAGCATCATGCGCACCAGCATTCCACCTTCCGGGCACCCCGAGGTCAGCCTGCGTCACTTGGTGCGGGACGACGCCGCCGAGTGGTATGCCTGCCTGATGCAACCGGGCGTACTGGAACACACTAGCTGGCAGCTCTCCTCCGTGGACGATCTGGCGCCGCTATTCGACGCGCTGGAAACACCCCGCGCGCCTACCCAGATCCGCATGGCCGTCGTGGATCGCGCCGGTGCCTTGGTGGGCAGCATCGGCTTCCACAGCATCCAGTGGCCGCATGGCACCGCAGAAATCGCCTATGAACTCTGCCCGGCGTACTGGGGGCGCGGGATCGCCAGCGCGCTGTGCCAGTCTGTCAGCCGATGGGCGTTGGCGGCCTTCGGCTGGCATCGCATCCAGGCGTGCGTGCTGGACACCAACGTGGCCTCCGCCGCCGTGCTGCGCCGCTGTGGTTTCCAGCACGAAGGCCGACTACGCCACTTCCGGCAGGTGCGGGGTGTGGCGCGTGACTTTGATGTCTATGGATTGATCTCGACCGACGGCGGCGTCGCGTCGGGCTGAACGTCGGTCGTGCAGCGTTCGGCACGGCAGGAATAGCAGCCGCGCCCGGCGTTGTGCAGATGGACCTGGTGCACGTGGGGATCATCGAACAACTGGTCCAGCGTGGCGGCCACTTCAGCGCCTTCGCAGACCTGCCCGCTCAGCATGAACGCCCCGGCGTCGTAGGCGCGTACCGACATCTGCCTGCGATGCACGTAGGGCGGCACCACGCCGGGTGGCAACACGCAGCGTACTGCATGGCACCGGATGAACACCGGCCCGGATGCGCGGTAGGGCGAGCTGGATGCCAGGTGCGTGTAGGGAAGCAGCAACAGTTCTTCGCCGACGCGTGCATCGACCAGGCTGATGCGGCACGGGAATCCGTGATCCTGCGTGGCTACGCAGCGCACGATACCGCGCGCTGCGAGGTCGCTGTCATCCATCTCAACGAGGTATTCGAATTGGCGGTGGTCAAGGCCGCTCAGATGCCAACGGTGCATGGGCGTCTCCTGGTGTGCGCCCATCGTGATGCGATGTGGGGGAAGTTGCTCGCCATCTTTGGACACCACACCATCGGGCAACACAACACCGTGCTTTTGGCGCCGTCGGAGCCGCAGCGTTTCCTTCGCTCGCTGGCCGGGTGCACACTACGACGTATCGACCGTCTTTTTCTCATGCAGGGACCGCCATGTTCTACCAGACCGATATCCGCGAGCTCCAGCCGGGCCTCACCCCGTTTCCCACAGAGGTATTCGCTCCCGGGCAGGCGTGGTTGGCGGCGCATCTGCTGCCGCTGATCTCCGTGGACCTGGGCATTCTGCGTCCGGAACTGGCGGGCACCGTGGCCACGATGCTGTGCCCCGTCGAGCCCTATGAAGGATGCCTTGGCGAAGAGACCGAGGCGCATCACAACGCCTGCATCGGCACCAACTGGATCGCGTTCGAGCTGACGACCGACAACCGTATGCGTTTCCTCGGGGAAGAAGGCTACTTCCTGGGGAGCAACGTGCAGGATCCGGAGCTGGTGGAGCACATCGGCGAAATGCGGGACAGCTACGAAAGGGCGAAGGCCTATTTCAAGGACCAGGGGCGGTTGGCCAGCTATTCGCACTTTGGCGAAGGCGGCCCCAACGAGCAGGCCTACCTGGACACGCTGGGTGGACAGATCTCCGACGGGAACTGGACCGAGACCGCGCCCATCCCGCCTGCGTTCGAGCTGTGGCTCGATCCGCTGATGTATGAGCGCGATCGCGCGGCCGATGCGGAGAATGTGCGCATCACCCGTGCGGGCAGGCCGTTCTTCGCGGTTGCCACGGTCGCCGGTTACAACTGGTGTGCCACCGGCCCGGATGCCATCGTGATGCTGTACGAACCGGACAGCCGCACCGTGCTGTTCTCGTTTGATTGGACCTGATGGACGACGGGGTGTTGAGGCGGCGGGCGAAAGAACGGGCGGGGGAGGGTGGTGCCCACATGATCCGCTGTCGCTGAGGAGCCGCTCCGATTTGCTAGGATTCAAGGTCCCAACACTGCCAGCAGATGGAACCATGCAGTTCGATATCTCCATCACAGACTCGCCTGATGCAGAGGCGCTGGATCTGATCGCCAATGGATTGGATGGCTTCAATCTGGATGCGGCCGGTTACGCCGACCGGCGTGCGTTGGCGGTTCTGGTCACTGATCCCGAAACCGGCAAGGTGCTGGGCGGTCTGACTGGCCGGACATCATTGGGGATGTTGTTCATTGATCTGTTCTACCTTCCGGCAGAACTGCGTGGGCATGGCCTCGGCGCGCGCATTCTCGCGACCGCTGAGGACGAAGCCAGGCGGCGTGGGTGCTGCTCTGGTGTGCTGTACACCATCAGCTTCCAGGCGCCGGATTTCTATGTGAAGCACGGTTGGCAGGTGTTCGGCGAGGTACCGTGCGAACCGGCCGGAGCGCGTCGCGTGTTTCTCAGCAAAGACTTGTCAGCGGCCTGAGCGCCGGACGACCCCGGCGAGGGGGTGCAGATCACCCGCGACCGGCAATCAGGTGCTGGGTGACAATCGAAACGGCTTGCACCGGTGACATGAGTGCCGTGTCTATTGAAAACGGTGCATCGGCCCACGCTTCATACTCGTGATCCAACACCGATTGCCAAGAGGGGGGTGTCAGCCCCGGAACATCACCCGGCCTTGTTTCCACCCGCCGCTGATGTTCATTTTTATCCGAGCAGATCACTTCAATATTCACCAGCTCAACGCCAGCCGTCGAGGCGATTTCGCTCCAGGCAGTTCGGCTCTCCATTACGGGATTCACACCATCAACGATGACTGTCCGTCCCAGAGGGAGATTGCTCAGCGCAAGCGCATTGGCAACCATGTAGCCACTACGCCCCACATCGTGCGCAAGCGCACCGGAGTTTCGAATCGCTTGCTCAATCGTATCGATCCGCAGATACAGAGCGCCAATCTTCGCGGCGAGCCCCTTGGCGATAGTGGTTTTTCCGGTGCCAGGAAGGCCGCTGAATACGATAAGCACTCTCTGTCCTTGCGGTGGGGTCAACTCAATAGGCGCGTTGGCCCGATACACGATGGCCGCTGCCCAACCTCGCTCGCCGCTACGTCTGTCTGCAAGCGGGTCAGTTCCTGCATCAGATTAGCAGCTGTGGATAGCGGGCTCAGGCCACGGAAGCGCGCCGTACGTCGCGGTTGTTGCGCGGCGTGTTCACCGCGCGCCTGAAGCAGTGGGCCTGCATCGCCGGTGGCGCTGTTGTCCTAGAATGGCCACATGGACCTACAGAATCGATACCGAGGCGCTTTGCTCGGCTTGGCCGCAGGCGACGCCGTTGGCACCACGCTGGAGTTCAAGCCACGCGGCAGCTTCGAACCGCTGACCGACATGGTGGGCGGCGGGCCCTTCGATCTGGAGTCAGGACAGTGGACGGACGACACGTCCATGGCCTTGTGCCTGGCCGAGAGCCTGATCCGCTGCGACGCGTTCGATCCACGGGATCAGATGAACCGCTACGCCAATTGGTATCAGCATGGCTACTGGAGCTCGACGGGCACCTGCTTCGATATCGGCGTGGCAACACGCGGCGCGATCCACACCTACCTAGTGACCGGGGAGCCTCTGGCGGGCAACACCGACCCCGATAGCGCCGGTAATGGATCGATCATGCGCTTGGCGCCCGTGGTCCTTCGGTTTGCCGGGCTGCCGGAGCTGCAGGCCATGGCCGTGCTGAGTTCCCGCACAACGCACGGGGCGGGGGAGTGTCTGGACGCGTGTCGCCTGCTGGCCGTGGCGCTTGAACGCGCGCTGGCAGGGTGCGACAAGTCGAAGGTGTTGGACCTGGCCGCTATCGAGGTGTCCAGCCAGCGTCTGCGCGACATCGCCGCCGGCGGATACCGGAGCGCCCAGCGCGGCCAGGTACGTGGCACGGGCTACGTCGTGGACAGCCTGGAAGCCGCGTTGTGGTGCTTCCACCAGCACGACACCTTCGCCGGTGCGGTGCTGGAGGCGGCGAACCTCGGTGACGATGCGGATACCACTGCGGCGGTTGTCGGTCAGCTGGCGGGTGCCTTTTACGGCGTGGCCGGCATCCCAGCGGCTTGGCTCGCCCGCGTGCACCGGGGAGACGAGATCGCGGCATTGGCGGACGGCCTGCTGCAGCGCAATCTTGCCGAGGCATAGGCTCCCTGCGCACCGCCCATGCCGGAAATTAAAAAGCCCGGGAACCCTTATTGTGTAAGGATTCCCGGGCTTCTTCGGATTCTTTCGAACCCGTCATTGGTGGAGGTGGGCGGAATTGAACCGCCGTCCGAAGGCACTCCATCCCCGGTACTACATGCTTAGCTCGCCGTTGAATCTCGCCCTGTGGCAGCACGGCGTGCAAAGCGCACCCCAGGACCAGCCTGCTTTAGTTAAGTCGTGACTGACAGGCAGCCATCACAACCGGTTCCGTGATAATGACCCTACATCTACGAGCACGGGCACAAGTAGGTTCGGGGGTTCGCCTTAGGCGGCTGTAGAACTAAAGCAACTGCTGCTGTTTAGGCGGCGATTGCGAAGTCCGAACCGTAGTTGTCGTCGTTGGCAACTAAAAGTTTGCTGCTGGATTAACGAGGAAAGCTGCCCCCTCGGCATGCACCAAGTAACTTCACAACCCCCGTCGAAACCAATGCACCCCCGGTTTCTTCAAGAACCGCAAGACGTCTGGCGACCCAGACGCTACTTGACGGGGCCAATGCTACTCCACTCCAGCTGAACAGTCACGCGAGCCCGTCGGTACGCGCGGAGACGGTCTTACAGGTAGGTCCCTTCGCTGTGCAGCAGTTGGCGGATGCTGCGGAACAGCTGTAGCGCTTCGGCCTGCTGGGCCTCGGTCATGCGGGCCTGGAACATGGCCACCTGGTTGGCGAACTGGCGGTCGTCGATCGGAAGCCCCTCGTCGTGCGCCGCCAGCGCGTAGGCGTAGGCTTTCACGTCGTCCTGCTCGACGCCCGTGCCGTACTCGTGCAGCGCGCCGAGCTGGGCCAGACCGGGCGGGTGGCCCAGTTCGGCGGCGATCAACGTGTAATGCGCGCCCTTGGCCAGGTCCTGTGGCACGACGTCGCCGCGGCCATACAGGTACTGGTCGGCCAGGTAGAACACCGCATGGGCGCGGCGCTCCTTCCCGATCGCCTCCAGCCAGCGTTCGGCCTGCACCGGATCGGGGTCGACGCCGAGCCCGGCGAGGTAGGTGATGGCCAACTGTTCCTGGGCGAACGCGTCGCCCGCCTCGGCCGCCTTCACGTACCACCGCGCCGCTTCGGGAAGGTCGACCGCGATGCATTGGGCGCCGGCGGGGTAGCGGTTGTAGCGGTTGATGGGGCCGCCGATGGCGTGGATGTCACCCAGCCGGCGCATCGCCTCCGCATTGCCCTGCGCCGCGGCCTGGCGGTACAGGGTGATCGCGCGGGGCAGGTCGGGCGGCGTGCCCAGTCCGAACAGATGGGCCTCGGCCAGGCCGGACTGGGCGGCGGGAAGCCCCTGGTGCGCCGAACGCTGGTACCAGCGCAGGGCTTCATCCGGATCTCGGAGGACGCCGCTTCCCGTGGCGTAGGCGTGGCCCACCCGGTTCTGGGCAGGCGCATCACCGGCCTGGGCCAGCACCAGATCCGCCGCGAAGGTGCCGTCGGGTTCCTGCAGGGCCGTGCCTCTCATGCTGGCGGCGTCATCGGGGGTTTCCATGCGGTCGTCCGCGATGCGTCGGCGGTCCGCTTCGTCGGCCGTGCAGGCGTGCATCGCGGGGATGGCGGCGGGCCTGGCGGCCGTCGCCGCGGTCGCCGTGGCGGCCAACGCGCCGAACAACAGCAGTGGGGTCAACGTGCGCATCATGAATGTCCTTTGCGGAATGGGGTACATCCCGAAAGGGCGACCGATACTACGTACAGGGCCTGCCGTTGCCGGCGGCGTGGTCTGGCTCAGGTCGTCGCGGTGCGCCGGCTCCGCCACCCGAGCCACAGGCCGGCCAGCAGGCAGGCCGCGATGATCGCGATGGACAGGGGAAGGTGGAAGCTGCCTTCGCCGGCCGCGGCGAAGCCGGCGTGGATGAGGAAGGTGGCGATCCCGAGTGCCGCGCAGATCCGCGCGTACATCCGCGCCTGCGGGCTGCCCAGCACGACGTGCCGGTACCCGAGCAGCAGCACCGGCAGGGCCAGCAGGTTGAACAGCAGGTAGCCCTGCACGCCGCCCGGCAGGTGGAACAGGTCCCACTCATGCCAGTAGGCGGCGTCGATCTGGTGCACGATCAGTGCCAGCAATGTGGCGAAGTAACTCTTTTCCATGAGGTGCCGGCAGGCGTCCGTTCCTGTTCTGTCTGCGTGCCGCGGTGGTTCAGCGCTTGCCTTCGCGCTGGCGCTTGCTGTCGGCCTGGTGCTTGGCCTTCAGCTTGCGCTGGTGGTTCTGCTCGTTGCGCTGGGAAATGGCCTGCTTGCGGGCTTCCGGCTGGACCTGCGCCATCAGCGCGTCCACGCGTGCCACCAGGCGGCGGTGCTCGAGGGTATCGAAGGTCTGGTTCTCGGACGCGTCGCGCTTGGCATTGCGCACCAGGTAAGTCAGCACCTTGAGCAGGGCGGCCGGGTCCATCGCGCGGGTCAGCTCGGCGAAGATCGACTCATAGGCGGCGATATCGGCCTTGATTTCAGCGATCGGGTCCGCGCTCGCGGTGGTTTCCTGGGGGATTTCCTGTGTCACGCAACGCTCCAGCCTGGGTAATAAGCGGGGATTCTGACACTTGTGGGTGCGCTGCGGGAAAATGCCGTGCGCGTGGCCCGGCCGTGTGCGCTCAGCCGCTGGCCAGCCGCTTGCGCAGGTAGCTTCGGTGATGCCCGGGCGGGAAGTCCTCGAGCCGCCCGACGATCTCGTAGCCCTGCTTGAGGTAGAAGCCCTCAGCCTGCCAGGAAAACGTATCGAGCATGGCCGAATGGGCGCCCATCGCTGCCGCCTGCTGCTCGGCATCGACGAGCAGGGCCTGCCCCAGCCGACGGCCGCGCTGGCCGGCGTCCACCCACAGGGCGTGCACCATCAGCCAGCCGCCGTAGACATCGGCCACCAGACCGGCACAGGGCTGGCCCTGCGCGTCGCGGATTACCCGGTGCAGGGGCCGGTCATCCAGTGCACTGCCGCAGGCGGCGTCGTTGAACGCGCGCAGCCCGGCCAACACCGCCGCCGCGTCGTCGGCCGTGGCCGGTTCGATACGGGGTGGCGGGGCAGGGGCGGTCACGCGTCGCGGTTGTGGCGGCGCATGGTCCGCGACTTCTCGCGGGCCCAGTCGCGGTCCTTTTCGGCGTCGCGCTTGTCGTGGGTCTGCTTGCCCTTGGCCAGGGCGACCTCGAGCTTGATCTTGTTCTTGCTCCAGTACATGGCCGTCGGGACGATCGTGTACCCGTCGCGCTGGACCCGGCCGATCAGCTTGTCGATCTCGCTGCGATGCAGGAGCAGCTTGCGCTCGCGGCGGTCGTTGGCCACCACGTGGGTGGAGGCCTGGATCAACGGGGTGATCTGCGCCCCGATCAGGAAGATCTCGCCATCACGCACGTAGGCGTATGCATCGACGATGTTGCCGCGCCCGGCGCGGATCGACTTGACCTCCCAGCCCTGCAGGGCCAGGCCGGCCTCGAAGCGATCTTCGATGTGGTACTCGTGGCGGGCACGCTTGTTGAGCGCGATGGTTTTGTTGGCCGTCGCGCTCTTTGCTTTATCCTTGCCGCTGTTCTTGCTCATGTCCGTATTGTCTCCGATTCGGGCCTCCCCGGTCGATTCATCAGCAATCAGTAATCGAAATGCCAACTATCCGCCGTAGTGCCCTGGTCGAACATTCGGCTGCCCGCATGTTTGACCTGGTCAATGATATCGATGCCTATCCGCGCCGCTTCCGCTGGTGTTCGGCTGCGCAGATCCTGGAATCCGGACCGGACCGCCTGGTGGCGCGCCTGGACCTGGGGTTGGGCGCGTTCACGACCTGGTTCATGACCGAAAACACCCTGCAGCGCCCGAGCAGCATTGATATGCAGCTGCGCGACGGGCCGTTCAAGCGCCTGCACGGGCGCTGGGAATTCCATGCGCTGGCCGAGGATGCCTGCAAGGTCAGCCTGACCCTGGAGTTCGAACCCACCTCGCGCCTGCTGGGGCCGGCGCTGGCGCTGGGCTTCCAGGGATTGGCCGACCGCATGGTCAATGACTTCGTCAGCGTCGCCGATGCGCAGGACTGAGCCGTGATTGCGGTGGAGGTGGTGCTGGCCTGGCCAGACCGGGTGGTGTCGCGGCAGCTGCAGTTGCCCGCCACAGCCACGGTTGGCGAGGCCATCGCGGCCGCTGCGCTGGAGGGCAGTGCGCTGTGCCCGGCGGTGGCCGTGCACGGGGTGCTGGCCCGCCCGACCCAGCTGCTCCGCGAGGGAGACCGGGTCGAGCTGTTGCGTCCGCTGCTGGCCGATCCCAAGGACAACCGCCGCCGGCGCGCCCGCGCCAGCAGCTGAAGCCGGGTCAGGCTGGCTCAGCGGCCGCGCTGCTTCTTCTTGTCCTTGGCCAGGTTGCGGCCGAACTGGCGCACGCTGGACTTGGCAAGCTCGGCATCCTGGTTGGGGAAGTACTCGCCGTCCCACCGGGTGACCTGGTCATTCTCGAAGTAGACCGTGAAGTTCTTCACTTCGGTCTGGCCGAGGCGGTTGACCCGCTCGCTGGCGGTGTAGTCCCAGCGCTGGGCGTGGAACGGGTCCGGGATCGAGGGGGTGCCGAGCAGAGCGTTGACCTGCTGCTTGCTCTGGCCCACCTGCAGCTGACCGACGGCCTGCTCCCGGATCAGGTTGCCCTGATAGATGGGTTGCTTATAGATGATGCCGCAGCCCGTGGTGGACAGGGCAACGGCGGCGACCAGCAGGAGATTGCGCATCGGGAATGGCGTTTGGGGAAATCCAGTCGATGATACACTCACGACGCGTCGCCGCGACCCAATCCGAGGCAGCTGGCGCTAAATCGCCAATGAACGGAGAACTATGGAAACCCACGACCTGCGCAAAGTCGGCCTGAAGGTGACCCATCCACGGATGCGGATCCTGGCGTTGCTTGAGCAGCGCAATGCCCAGAATCATCAGCACCACATGACCGCCGAAGACATCTACCGCCAGCTCCTGGAGCACGGTGACGAGATCGGCCTGGCCACGGTGTACCGGGTGCTGACCCAGTTCGAGGCCGCCGGCCTGGTGCTGAAGCACAACTTCGAGGGCGGCCAGGCCGTCTACGAACTGGACCGCGGCGGCCACCACGACCATATGGTGGACGTGGACAGCGGCAAGATCATTGAATTTGAAAGCCACGAGATCGAGGAGCTGCAGCGCAAGATCGCGGCGGACCACGGTTACGAGCTGGAAGAGCACTCGCTGGTGCTGTACGTGCGCAAGAAGCGCAAGTAAGCCCCTTGAACAGCCGAGTGTGACGAGACCCCGGGCATGCCCGGGGTTTTTCGTTATCCGTCGCCGTCGCCATCGGCCTCGACGGCGTCTTCGGATGGCGCGACTCTGAGGGATTGTGCGGAATGTGGGGAAGCGGGAATGCGTAGCGTTGGAAGGTCGGCTGCATTGGCCGTGTTGGCGGTGGATCGCCTGTCACAGCTGTCGACAGCCGAGCTGGAGGACCATCTGTCTGCGGACTATCTGGATGAGACGTCTGGCCAGCCCTTGCCCTACGGCAGTGTGTTCGACGAGGCGGCGCAGGCGTTCCTGCTGCGGCATTTCGTCGAGGTGGTCCTTCTGGGGGTCTCAAACGAGGCCCTTGAGACGCATTTGGCCGCCTGTATGGGGCGACCGGTGGCCGTGGTCGGCAATGAGCCGCCGCTGGAGGCCTGCCCCTGCTGCGGGTTCCTGACCCTCTCCCAGCGGGGTGAATATGACATCTGCCCTGTCTGCATCTGGGAGGACGATGGCAAAGGCGCGCACGACCCATCTCTGTACAGCGCCCCCAACCGCGCCTCGCTGCGGGACTTTCGGGTACGCGTCAGCGAGCGGATCGACAGTCGAGGCCGTTGGTACAGGCGGGCACGAATGCCAGAGGGACGACCGGATTGAGACGCCCTGCGGCGCTCGCTGGATATCACGGGCGCATCAGAATCGGTTCCAGGTCGACCGCCTCGGCCATCGCCCGGTTGCCCGCATCGCCCGGATGCAGGTGGTCGCCGGAGTCGTAAGCAGCCGCCATCCGTGAGGGATCGGCCGGATCACGCAGCGCCGCGTCGAGGTCGATCACCGCGTCGAACGGGCTGTCGGTGCGCAGCCACGCGTTGAGCTGGCGGCGCAGTGCGTCCTTGTCCGCGGCGTAGTAGTCGTCCAGCGGCGTGCCGGGCAGGGCGCCGGCGAACGGGGGCAGGGTGGCACCGAGGACGCGCAGGCCCCGTGCGTGGGCGCGCGTGGCCAACGCGCGATAGCCTGCCTGCAGTTCGCCCAGCGTGGGCCGGGCCTGGTTCCGGGCGAACGCGGTGCCGGGCCAGCTGATGTCGTTGATGCCGATCAGCACGATCACGCTGGCGACGCCGGGCTGGTCGAGCACGTCGCGCTGGAAGCGCTCGAGGGCCGATTCCCCCATGCCATCGCGCAGCAGGCGTCCGCCGGAAATGCCCGCGTTGACCACCGCCACGCCATGCGGGGCCAGCCGTTCGGCCAGGTGGTCGGTCCAGCGCTGGTCGCGGTCCAGGCTGGCGGTGGCGCCATCGGTGATGGAGTCGCCGATCACCACGACGCTGCGGGCGCCGGCGGCGGCCTGCACCTCGATACCGGTCACGAACAGGCGCGCGGTGGTGGTGGATGCCGGATCCATTTGCGGCGCCAGAGTCTGGTCGCCGGCCCCGATCGATGCGGTTTGCCGGCCGTCCCAATGGAACGTGCGCAGCGGGGTATTCGCGGGAACGTAGACGCTGACCTGCACGGCCTGCCGGTCGCGGGTGGGCAGCAGCACGGGGTCGCTTAGGCGCGCCTGGCCCGGGGCGATCTGCGTGCCGGCCCGCCCGTCGAAGGTCAGCGGAAGCGGTGCCTGGCCGTCAGCACCGGCCACGCTGGCCGCGCCGATCTGCAGTGGCGCCGTGCCATACGCGTTGCTCAGGCGTACCCGCAGCTGGTCCCCGCCCAGACTGAGGCGGGCGGTCTGGCGGAAGGTCTGCCCTTCCAGGGCGGCCGGGATCAGGGTGGGAAACAGGAACGTCGCATCCCAGACCGGCTGTGGGCTGGCCTGCCAGCTGGCCACCCAGGTGGCAGGCGGCTGGGCCGACGCCGAGGTCGATGCGGCGAGCAGGGTCATGGCGGTGAAGCGGGTGAGGGCGTTCATCGGGCAATCCGTTGGAGGGGACGGCCATCGTGATCTTCGCTGCATCTGTGAACTAGACTGCGCACGGACAATCATCTGTGAATTGGATTCACCCCATGGCAGGCACCGACATCAACCGTTCGGGCGAACTGGAAGTGTTCGTTCGGGTCATCGAAACCGGCGGCTTTTCGGCCGCCGCGCGCTCGCTGGAGCTGAGTCCCTCGGCGGTCAGCAAGCTGGTGTCCCGGCTGGAACAGCGGTTGGGCACGCGGTTGCTGCAGCGCTCCACCCGGCAGCTGCAGTTGACCCCCGAGGGCTGTGCCTTCTACGAGCGCGGGCTGCGCGTGCTGGCCGACCTGGACGAGGCCGAGCGCTGCGCCAGTGCGCATGCCGAGCCGCGCGGGCGCCTGCGGGTCAATGCCAACGTGCCATTCGGGCACCACTTTCTGTTGCCGCTGTTACCCGGCTTCCTGGCCGCGCATCCGCAGGTGGGCGTGGACGTGGTGCTGACCGACGAGGTCATCGACCTGCTCGAGCAGCGCACCGATGTGGCGGTGCGGGCCGGGCCATTGAAGAGCTCCAGCCTGGTGGCGCGGCGGCTGGGCGCGACGCGGATGATGATCGTGGCGGCGCCCGCCTACCTGGCGCGGCATGGGATGCCGCAGAGCGCCGACGCCCTGCAGGCGCACAACCGGCTGGATATCGCCCACCCACGTGCGCAGTCCGGCTGGCCGCTGGTGGTCGACGGCGAGCGGCAGGTGGTGCAGACCGGCGGCAGTGCGCGTGCCAGCGATGGCGAGGCGTTGCGCCGGCTGGTGCTGGGGGGCGTGGGACTGGCGCGCCTGGCGGCGTTCCAGGTGCAGGCTGATGTTGCGGCGGGGCGCCTGCTGCCGGTGCTGGAGCGGGCCAATCCGGGCGATCTGGAAGAGGTGCACGCGGTGTTTCAGGGGCAGGGCGGGTACCTGCCGCTGCGGGTGCGTGCGCTGCTGGATTACCTGATGGCCCACGTGGACCTGGCCAAGCCGTTGGGGTGAACGGCGTGCAGGTGGATGCGTCGCACGGGGCCGGCATAGCGGGGAGCCGGCCAGCGGCCGGGATTGCCGGGCGAGGTGCAGTGGGTCCGCGAGGAGCCGGCCAGCGGCCGGGATTGCCGGGCGAGGTGCAGTGGGTCCGCGAGGAGCCGGCCAGCGGCCGGCACTACCGGGCGAGGTGCCGCCACGGGTAGGTACCGACCGGTGGTCGGTACGTCAGGCGGTACGCACCGACCGTTGGTCGGTACCCGGCCTCACACCTGCAGCAGCTTGCGCGCGGCCGCGCGGGCCTCCTTGCTGACTTCGACCCCGCCCAGCATCCGCGCCAGTTCTTCCTCGCGGGCCTTGGGGTCCAGCTTTTCCACCGCGCTCTGGGTCATGCCGTCCACCGGCGCCTTGCTGACCCGGTAGTGGGCGTGGCCCTTGGAGGCCACCTGCGGCAGATGGGTGACGCACAGGACCTGGCGCTTCTCGCCCAGGGCGCGCAGCTTGTGCCCGACGATGTCGGCCACGGCGCCGCCGATGCCCGAATCCACTTCGTCGAAGACCATGGTCGGCACCGCGTCCAGGCCCAGCGCCGCCACCTCGATGGCCAGCGAAATACGCGACAGTTCACCGCCCGAGGCGACCTTGCGTAGCGCACGCGGCGGTTGCCCGGCGTTGGCCGCCACCAGGAACTCCACGCGCTCGGCGCCGTTCGGGTCGGGCTTGGCCACGGCCTGCGGTTCGATCTCGATCAGGAACTGGCCACCGCCCATGCCGAGCTCGCCGATCAGGGTAGTGGTGGTGTCCGACAGCGCCGTGGCGGCCTTGCGCCGGCTGGCGCTGAGCGTGTCGGCCACCGTCTGCCACTGGCCGGCGGCGCGCTCGATCTGGCCGGCCAGCGCCTGCAGGCGGGTGTCGGCGCCGCGCAGCTGCTCGACCTCGGCTTCCATCGCGTCGCGGTGTTCGCCCAGCGTCTCCATCGGCACCCGGTGCTTGCGCGCCAGATCGTGCAGGCGGCCCAGCCGGCGTTCGATGTCCTCGAACTGCTCGGGGTCGGCATCCAGGTCGTCATGCACCCGGTCCAGCAGCGCCAGGGCCTCGTCCAGCTGGATGGCGGCGCTGTCGAGCAGGGCGTCCACCTCGCCCAGGCGCGGGTCGTGTTCGGCCACGCGCGCCAGTTCGTGGCGGGTCTGCTGCAGCAGCTGCAGTGCCGAGGTGTCCTCGTCGCCATTGAGGCGGGCCACGGCGACATCGCAGGCGGCGATCAGGGCGCTGGCGTGGGCCTGGCGGCGATGGCTGCTGCCCAGCTGGGCAATCGAGGCCGGATCGAGGTCTTCGCGCTGCAGCTCGCCCAGCTGGTGTTCCAGATAGCCGATGCGGTCGCTGACATCGCCCTGGCGCGACAGGGCCTCGGCCTCGTCCACCAGCGCCTGCCAGCGTGCGGCGGCCTGGCGGACCTGGCTGCGCTCGGCGTCGTTGCGCGCGAACGCGTCCAGCAGGGCCAGCTGCGAGGGCCGCGCCAGCAAGGCCTGCTGTTCGTGCTGGCCGTGGATTTCGACCAGGGTCGAGGCCAGTTCGGTCAGCTGGGTGAGGGTGACCGGGCGCCCGTTGATCCAGGCGCGGGAGCCGCCATCGGCGCGGATGATCCGGCGCAGCTGGCACTGGTCCTCGTCGTCCAGTTCGTTCTCGCGCAGCCAGCGCCGCGCCGGGGCGTCCTCGCCGGGGGCGAATTCGGCCGACAGTTCCGCGCGGGCGGCACCGTGGCGGACCACGCCGCTGTCGGCGCGCAGCCCGGACAGGAAGCCGAGGGCGTCGACCATCAGCGACTTGCCGGCGCCGGTCTCGCCGGACACCACGGTCATGCCCGGCCCGAATTCGAGTTCGGTAGCACGGACGACGGCAAAATCCTTGATCGATAGATGTTTGAGCATGGTTGTCTGTTCTTGAGCCGCGCAACGCTAGCATGGGGCGGGGACAGCTCCAATAACTTGCCTTCGGTCCCCGGAGCCATTATCTAGGATGGCGTCTCACAGGCTGATTCCATGCACCCCACTGCGTCACATCTTGCGCCCCGCGCCCGCCACCTGCTGCGGACGCTGATCGCCCGCCACATCCAGGACGGCGAGCCGGTTGGCTCGCAGACACTGGCGCGGCTGGCCGGGCTGGATGTCAGCCCGGCCACCATCCGCAACATCCTGGGCGACCTGGAAGACCTGGGCCTGCTCAGTTCGCCGCATACCTCGGCCGGGCGGGTGCCCACCGCGCATGGCTACCGGGTGTTCGTGGACAGCCTGGTCAAGATGCAGCCGCCCGGCGAGGGCGAGCTGAGCCGGCTGCGCACCGAACTGGCCAGCGGCAGCGGCACCCAGGCCCTGCTGGGCAGTGCCTCGGAGCTGCTGTCGGCGATGAGCCACTTCGTTGGCGTGGTCAGCGCGCCGCGGCGTGAACAGTTCGCCTTCCGGCATATCGATTTCGTGGCGCTGGACGCGCGCCGGGTGCTGGCCATCCTGGTGTTTGCCGACAACGAAGTGCAGAACCGGGTGATCGAGCCCCGCCGCAGCTTCGGCCCCGGCGAGCTGGAGCAGGTGGCCAACTATCTCAATGCCAACTGCGCCGGGCGGCCCTTGTCGGAGATCCGCCAGCGGCTGCTGCTGGAGCTGCGCGACGCGCAGTCGGAAATGGAGCAGCTGCTGGCCCACGGCATCGAGCTGGCCGAACAGGCGCTGGTGCCGCCGGCCGACGACATGGTGCTGGCCGGCGCGACCCGGCTGATGGGCGTGCAGGACCTGTCCGACCTGGAGCGGCTGCGCGAGCTGTTCGAGGTATTCGCCAGCAAGCGCGAGATCCTGCAGCTGCTCGAGCGCACCATCCAGGCCCCGGGGGTACGCATCTTCATTGGCGAGGAGACCGGGGTGATGCCGTTGGAAGGGGTGTCGCTGGTGACCGCGCCGTATTCGGCCGGCGGCCAGGTGCTGGGCGTGCTGGGGGTAATCGGGCCCAAGCGCATGGCCTACGACCGCATGATTCCGCTGGTGGAGGCCACCGCCCAGGTGCTGGGCGCGGCGTTGGCTGACCCGGCCGGCGGCGGATTGTCCCGCGATCGCACATAAAACCCGCGGTTGGACTCTTGAAACGGGACCCCGCGCCCACATAGGGGTGGGTGGAGGCGGAGAGTCACCGCCAAGGATCCGGAAATGAACCAAGATCAGCCTGATATCGCATCCCAGAATCCCGCCGGTGAGCCGGCTGCCGAGCCGTCCCTGCAGCAGCAGCTGGACAGCCTGCACAATGAAGTGGCCCTGCTGCGCGCCGAATCGCTGCGCGAGCGCGCCGACCTGGACAACCAGCGCAAGCGCGTGGCCCGCGACGTCGAACAGGCGCGCCGCTTCGCCAATGAAAAGCTGCTGGGCGAACTGCTGCCGGTGTTCGACAGCCTGGACGCCGGCCTCAACAGCGCCGGTGCCGAGCCCAGCCCGCTGCGCGAAGGCCTGGAGCTGACCTACAAGCAACTGCTCAAGGTCGCCGCCGACAATGGCCTGACCCTGCTCGACCCAACCGGCCAGGCCTTCAACCCGGACCACCACCAAGCCATCAGCCAGGTCGACGCGCCCGGCGCGGCACCCGGCAGCGTGGTCCAGGTGTTCCAGAAGGGCTACCTGCTCAACGATCGCCTGCTGCGCCCGGCCCTGGTGGTTGTGGCCCGCGACTGATCCGGTCGTTGGCTGGCCGGTCGTTGGCCAGCCGGGCAGAGCCCGGCTCTACTGGACGCTGAACACGTTGGGCCGCCATCGGACACTGTGTTTGGTGGGTGGCTTGAAAGTCCTCCCGGCGTCCCACACATCCCATTCATAACCCGGCAACTGCCGGATGTTCCCCGACATTTCAGGAGTCTCCCTCATGGGCAAGATCATTGGTATCGACCTCGGCACCACCAACTCGTGTGTGGCGATCATGGACGGCGGCAAGGCCCGCGTCATCGAGAATTCGGAAGGCGACCGCACCACGCCTTCGATCGTCGCCTACACCAAGGACGGCGAAGTGCTGGTTGGCGCCTCGGCCAAGCGCCAGGCTGTCACCAACCCGAAGAACACCTTCTACGCCGTCAAGCGCCTGATCGGCCGCAAGTTCACCGACGCTGAAGTCCAGAAGGACATCGCGCACGTGCCCTACGGCATCCTGGCCCACGACAACGGCGACGCCTGGGTCCAGACCAGCGACGCCAAGAAGATGGCCCCGCAGGAAATCTCCGCCCGCGTGCTGGAGAAGATGAAGAAGACCGCCGAAGCGTACCTGGGTGAAACCGTCACCGAGGCCGTGATCACCGTGCCGGCCTACTTCAACGACAGCCAGCGCCAGGCCACCAAGGACGCCGGCCGCATCGCGGGCCTGGAAGTCAAGCGCATCATCAACGAGCCGACCGCCGCGGCGCTGGCCTATGGCCTGGACAAGGGCGACAACAAGGATCGCAAGATCGTGGTGTACGACCTGGGCGGCGGCACCTTCGACGTCTCGGTGATCGAGATCGCCAACGTCGACGGTGAGAAGCAGTTCGAAGTGCTGGCCACCAACGGCGACACCTTCCTGGGCGGCGAAGACTTCGACAACCGCGTCATCGAGTACCTGGTCGACGAGTTCAACAAGGACCAGGGCATCGACCTGCGCAAGGATCCGTTGGCCCTGCAGCGCCTGAAGGATGCTGCCGAGCGCGCCAAGATCGAGCTGTCCAGCGCCCAGCAGACCGAAGTGAACCTGCCGTACGTCACTGCGGACGCGTCGGGCCCGAAGCACCTGAACATCAAGCTGACCCGCGCCAAGCTGGAAGCGCTGGTGGAAGAGCTGATCAAGAAGTCGATCGAGCCGTGCCGCGTGGCGCTGAACGACGCCGGCCTGCGCTCGAGCGACATCAGCGAAGTGATCCTGGTCGGCGGCCAGACCCGTATGCCGAAGGTGCAGCAGGCCGTCACCGAGTTCTTCGGCAAGGAACCGCGCAAGGACGTCAACCCGGACGAAGCCGTGGCATTGGGTGCGGCGATCCAGGGCGGCGTGCTGGGCGGCGACGTCAAGGACGTGCTGCTGCTGGACGTGACCCCGCTGTCGCTGGGCATCGAAACCATGGGCGGTGTGTTCACCAAGATCATCGAAAAGAACACCACCATCCCGACCAAGGCCTCGCAGGTGTTCTCCACCGCCGAGGACAACCAGTCGGCCGTGACCGTGCACGTGCTGCAGGGTGAGCGCGAGCAGGCCCGCTTCAACAAGTCGCTGGCCAAGTTCGACCTGTCCGGCATCGAGCCGTCGCCGCGCGGCATGCCGCAGGTGGAAGTGTCCTTCGACATCGACGCCAACGGCATCCTGCACGTGTCGGCCAAGGACAAGAAGACCAACAAGGAACAGAAGGTCGAGATCAAGGCCGGTTCGGGTCTGTCCGAGGACGAGATCGCGCGCATGGTTGCCGATGCCGAAGCCAACCGCGAAGAAGACAAGAAGTTCCATGAGCTGGTCCAGGCCCGCAACCAGGCCGACGCGCTGATCCACGGTACCCGTACCGCGATCACCGAGCACGGCAGCAAGGTCGGTGGCGATGTGATCGGCAAGGTCGAGTCGGCCCTGGCCGACCTGGAAACCGCCATGAAGGGCGACGACAAGGCGCAGATCGAAGCCAAGTCGAAGGTGCTGGAAGAAGCCGGCCAGTCGCTGTTCGCTGCATCGGCCGCGGCCGATCAGGGCGGTGCTGCCCCGGGCCCGGACGCCGGTGCCAACAGCGGCGCGCACGACGATGTGGTCGACGCCGAGTTCACCGAAGTCAAGGACGACAAGAAGTCCTGATCCGGCCCAGACACGGGGCGTTGCGCAGGCAACGTCCCGTTGTCGTTTTCCCTGGGTCCTGGCAGCCGTAACACGGTTTGTCGGGGCGCCCGACGAAAGAGCGGACGTGGTTCCGCTCTTCCGCTTTGACGAATCCCGACCTCCGGATACCGATTCAAGTTATGAGCAAGCGCGACTATTACGAAGTGCTGGGCGTGTCCCGCACCGCCAGCGAAGAAGAGCTGAAGAAGTCCTATCGCCGCTGTGCGATGAAGTTCCACCCGGATCGCAATCCGGGCGATGCGGCGGCCGAAGCCTCCTTCAAGGAGTGCAAGGAAGCCTACGAAACCCTGTCTGACACCAACAAGCGCCGCATGTACGACGCCCACGGCCACGCTGCGTTCGAGCATGGCATGGGTGGCGGCGGTGGTGGCCCGGGTGGTCCGGACATGGGCGACATCTTCGGTGACATCTTCGGCAACATCTTCGGCGGTGCCGCCGGCGGTGGTCAGCGCCAGGCCCGTCGCGGTGCCGATGTCGGCTACGTGATGGAGCTGGACCTGGAAGAAGCGGTGATGGGCGTGGAGCGCCGCATCGAGATTCCGACCCTGGCCGAGTGCGACGACTGCGATGGCAGTGGGTCCGAAGACGGCAAGGTGGACACCTGCAGCGTGTGCCATGGCCACGGCCAGGTGCGCATCCAGCGCGGCATTTTCGCCATGCAGCAGGCGTGCCACAACTGCAACGGGCGCGGCAAGATCATCCAGACCCCGTGCAAGACCTGTCACGGCAACGGCCGTGTGGAGGAAGACAAGGTGTTGTCGGTGAAGGTGCCCGCGGGCGTCGATACCGGCGACCGCATCCGCCTGTCGGGCGAAGGCGAGGCCGGTCCGGCCGGTACGCCGCCGGGCGACCTGTACGTGGAAGTGCGGGTGCGCGAGCACGCGATCTTCCAGCGCGACGGCGACGACCTGCACTGCGAGGTGCCGATCCGGATTTCGCAGGCGGCCCTGGGCGATACCGTCCGCGTGGCGACCCTGGGCGGTTATGCGGAAATCCGCATTCCGGCCGAAACCCAGACCGGCAAGCTGTTCCGCCTGCGTGGCAAGGGCGTGCGTTCGGTGCGCAGCCGCAGCGAAGGCGATCTGTACTGCCGCGTGGTGGTGGAAACGCCGGTCAACCTGACCACCGAGCAGCGCAAGTTGCTGGAGCAGTTCGAAACCACCTTCACCGGCGAAGAAGCGCGCAAGCACTCGCCCAAATCGGCGACGTTCATCGACGGCGTGAAGGGCTTCTGGGACCGGATGACCTCGTAAGCGAGGCCGGTTCCTGCGATGTAGCGAAGGCCTCCTGGCGACAGGAGGCCTTTTTTTGTGCGCCGACGACGCGAGGTAGAGCCACCCCATGGGTGGCTGCACCGCCCGGCCCAAGGTAGAGCCACCCCATGGGTGGCTGCACGCGGTATCAGGTGGGTCGACAGCCACCCATGGGGTGGCTCTACCCGGGGGCGCGCGGGGCGTAAAATGGCGGTATGAACGAATCCCTCGAAAGCCACCTGGTCCACGGCCGCCGCCAGCGCCCGGACGGTCCGTCGCCGGTCGACGTCATCTCGGTACAGTCGCAGCTGGTCTATGGCTACGCCGGCAACAGTGCGGCCGTGCCGCCGCTGCGCGCGCTGGGCGTGCGCGTGGCCGAAGTGCCCACCACGCTGCTCAGCAACGCGCCGTTCTACCCGACCACGCGAGGCCGCGTGCTGCCGGCCGACTGGTTCGCCGAGCTGCTGCTCGGCGCCAGCGAGCGCGGGTTGCCGCAGCGTGCGCGCATGCTGGTCTCCGGGTATTTCGGCAGCGTCGGCAACGGCGCGGCCTTCGCCGACTGGCTCGACCAGGTGCTGCCCACCGCGCCGCAGCTGCGCTACTGCCTGGACCCGGTGATTGGTGACACCCACACCGGCCCCTATGTCGAGCCCGGCCTGGAAACCATCTTCGCCGAGCGGCTGCTGCCGCATGCCTGGCTGGTGACCCCCAACGCCTTCGAACTGGGCCGCCTGACCGGCATGCCCAGCCTCGCCGAAGACGATGCCATCGCCGCCGCGCAGGCGCTGCTGGCGCGTGGCCCGCAGTGGGTGCTGGCCCACAGCGTGGGCGGCGAGCCCGGCCAGCTGGTCACGCTGGCGGTCAGCCGCGAGGCGATCTGGCGCTGGTCCTCGCCGCACCTGCCGGTGGACGTGGCCGGCACCGGTGACGTGCTGATGTCGCTGCTGGTGGCCTTCCTGCTGCGCGGCGAATCCTTCGAACAGTCGATTTCGCGCGCCATCGCCGGCGTGCACGTCGCGCTGGAAACCACGCTGGCCAATGGCCACGAGGAGTTCGACGTGCTGGCCGCCGCACCGGCCGCGTTGGCGCTGCCGCAGCGCTTCGTGCCCGAGCGCATCGCGTGAGCGCACGGGTAGTGGGCATCGTCGGCAGTGCCGGCGCGTATGGCCGTTGGCTGCGCGGTTTCCTGCAGCAGCGGATGGGCGTGGAGGTGATCGGCCACGATCCCGCCGACCCGCAGTCGCACACGCCCGACCAGCTGCTGGAGCAGGCCGATGTGCTGGTCTTCTCCGCGCCGATCCGGCACACGCCAGCGTTGATCGCCGACTACGTCGCGCGCTCGGCCGGGCGCGAGGCCGGACGTCTGTGGCTGGACGTGACCTCGGTGAAAAGCGCGCCGGTGGCGGCCATGCTGGCCTCGCAGGCCGAGGTCGTAGGCCTGCACCCGATGACCGCACCGCCCAAGGCGCCCACGCTGAAAGGCCGGGTGATGGTGGTCTGCGAGGCGCGCCTGGCGCGGTGGCAGCCGTGGGTGCAGCAGTTGTGCGACGCGCTGGAAGCCGAATGCGTGCGCGCCACGCCCGCGCACCACGACCAGGTGATGGCGCTGGTGCAGGCAATGGTGCATGCCACCCACCTTGCCCAGGCCAGCGTGCTGCGCGAGTACGCGCCGCTGCTGGGCGCGCTGCCCGCGTTGATGCCGTACCGCTCGGCGTCGTTCGAACTGGACACGGCGATCATCGCGCGGATCCTGTCGCTGAACCCGGCGATCTACGAGGACATCCAGTTCGGCAACCCGCACGTGGCGCCCATGCTGGACCGGCTGCTGGCCCAGCTGCAGCAGCTGCGCGCGCAGGTCGGGCAGGGCGATGATGCCGCGCGTGCGGCGTTCCGCCAGCAGCTGCTGCTGGACAACCGTGACAGCCAAGGCGAAACGGTGTTGGCCGAAGGCAACTACACCTTCGAGCGGGTGGGCTATCTGCTGGCCGACCTGACCGAGCGCAATGCCATCAGCGTGCATCTTCCCGAAGACCGGCCCGGTTCGCTGCGCGAACTGCTGCACGTGTTCGAGCGGCACGCGGTGAGCCTGGCGTCGATCCACTCCTCGCGCACGCCAGGCGGGGAAGTGCATTTCCGTGTTGGCTTCGTGGCCGGCAGCGATGTGCAGGCGCTGCAGCGCGCCGCCGTGGAAATCGATGCCACCGGCATCGGCCGGGTTCTGCCGCGCTGACGTGCTGCAACGCCGCATTCATCCACAGGGGGTGTGGATGAGTTGCGCACAAACATGTGGATAACCGCGTGCAGCCGTTGCAGGCAAAGGCTGTCAAGATGGCTGGTCATAAAATGACCAGCCTGTCGCAAACTTTTTTGGGTCGCGCCCATCCGGCGCGCCGCGCGCTCAGGTGGTCAGGGTCAATTCGCCGCCAGGGGTGCGGAACTGACGGCCATCGCGGACCAGGTGGCGGCCATCGGCCAGCTCGTAACGGACGTTCGCGTCCGCGGCTGCAGCCGACGGTGCGGCGGCCGCCTCGTCCTGCTTGAACTCGATGATGACGTAGCTTTCGCCCGAGGCGTCGGTAGCGGGAAACTGTCGAAACGACATGAAGCACCTCCTGCAGTGGCATGGACCTGTGACCTGCGCACCATGCAACCGGCCGCGTTAGCAGTGCGTCATCAATCGATGAACTGCAGGCGTGCCAGCTCCGCGTACAGCCCGCCCTCGGCCAGCAGTTGTTCGTGCGTGCCCTGGGCGATGATGCGGCCGTGGTCCATCACCACGATCCGGTCGGCCTTGAGCACGGTGGCCAGGCGGTGGGCGATGACCAGCGTGGTACGCCCCGCCATCAACCGTTCCAGCGCCTGCTGCACCGCGCGCTCGCTCTGCGCATCGAGTGCACTGGTGGCCTCGTCGAGCAGCAGGATCGGGGCATCCTTCAGCAGCGCCCGTGCGATCGCGATGCGCTGCTGCTGGCCACCGGACAGGCGCGCGCCGCGCTCGCCCAGCTCGCTCAGGTAACCGTCGGGCAGTGCCTGCAGGAACTCGTCGGCTTCGGCGGCCTCGGCGGCGCGCTGCACCTCGTCATCGCTGGCTTCCAATCGGCCGTAGCGGATGTTGTCCAGGGCGGTGGCGGCAAACAGCGTGGGCTGCTGCGGGACCAGCGCCATCTGCGCGCGTAGCTGCGCCGGGTCGACCTGGCGTACATCCACGCCGTCGACCAGGATGCTGCCGGTGGCCGGATCGTGGAAACGCAGCAGCATCGACAGCACCGTGCTCTTGCCGGCCCCCGAAGGACCGACCAGGGCAACGGTCTCGCCGGGCCGCACATGCAGGTCGAACCCTTCCAGCGCCGCGGTGTCCGGGCGCTGCGGGTAGTGGAACACCACGTTGTCGAAGCGGATCTCGCCGCGCAGCGGCAGGGGCATCGGCATCGGGTTGGCCGGTGCGGTGATCTCGATGTCTTCCTGCAGCAGTTCGGCGATCCGTCCCATGCCGCCGGAGGCGCGTTGCAGTTCGTTCCAAACCTCGGCCAGCGCGCCGACCGAGCCGCCGCCGATCATCGCGTACAGCACGAACTGGCCAAGCGTGCCGGCCGTCATGCGACCGTCGTTGACATCGTGCGCGCCCAGCCACAGCACCCCCACGATGGCACCGAACACCAGCACGATGGCGGTGGCGGTGACGATCGACTGCGCGCCGATGCGCCGGCGCGCGGCCTTGATCGATTCGCCCAGCGCGACGTTGAAGCGGCCGCGTTCATAGGGCTCGCGTGCATGCGCCTGCACGGTACGCACCGCGCCCAGGGTTTCGGCGGCCAGGCTGTTGGCGTCGGCGACGCGGTCCTGGCTGGCGCGGGCGATGTTGCGCAGGCGGCGTGCACCGATGATCACCGGCAGCACGGCCAGGGGGATGCCCAGCAGCGACCACACGGCCAGACGCGGGCTGGTGACGAACAACATCACCAGGCTGCCAACCACGGTCACGCTGCTGCGCAGGGCCACCGACATGGTGGAACCGATCACGCTGCGCAGCAACTCGCTGTCGGCGGTCAGCCGGGACACCAGTTCGCCGCTGCGGCTGCGGTCGTGGAAGCCGGCGCCCAAGGTGATCAGGTGGGTGTAGAGCTGGCTGCGCAGGTCGGCCACGACCTTTTCGCCCAGCAACGACACGAAGAAGAAGCGCGCGGCGGTGGCCAGCCCCATCACCACCGCGACCAGGAACAGCAGGCCGAACGCGCGATTGATCTGGCCGTTGTTGTTGAAGCCATGGTCGATCATCAGCTTGACCGCCGGCGGCAGGCTCAGCGTGGCCGCCGACGAGACCGCCAGGGCGACCAGCCAGGCAGTGAACAGCCCCGAATGGCGACGGACGAACGGCCACAGCGTGCCCAGACTGCCCAGGCGGCGCAGCGCGGGGGTCGGGGCGGGGGTGGTGTCAGTCATCAAGGGGGCCTGGTTCGGTGCATCGTTGGATGCGGATACGATCACGGGTGGCGTCGCGGAGGCGGTTTTTCAACGGCTCGGCCTGGTCGGCCGGCAATTCAACCTGCATTTCCACCCCGGACGGGGTAAAGGATTCATCGAGTTTCTCGGCCGCATGGCTGGACAGCGCGGCATGCAATGCGCCCAGGTCCTCGAATGCAGCCTGCACGTGCAAGCGGGTCAGGGCCACCAGTGGCAGGCGCGGCGCGGTACGCAGGCATTCGGCCGCCGTGCCTCCGTAGGCCCGGACCAGGCCGCCGGCACCCAGCTTGATCCCGCCGTACCAGCGGATCACCACCACCATCACCCGGTCGAAGCCCTGGCCATCGATGGCGGCCAGGATCGGTCGGCCGGCGGTCCCGGCCGGTTCGCCATCGTCACTGGAGCGGTATTCGCTGCCGTGTCGGTAGGCCCAGCAGTTGTGGGTGGCATCGGGGATCGCCACCTGCTGCAGGAATGCCAGCGCGGCGGCCGCCGTGTCGATCGGCGCGGCATGCGCGATGAAGCGGCTGTGCTTGATCTCCAGGCTGTGGCTGACGACGGTGGCGAGCGTATCGGGCATTCCCACCATTGTAGGTGACGACCGTGGGTCGTCACGTGCCCCTCAGTTGTCCAGCAGCTGGCGTACGTCGCGTGGCACGCGCGCTTCCGGGTACTGCTGCAGGTAGCGTTCCAGGCTGGCGCGCGCGGTATCGCGGTCGCCGGCATCGCGACGCTCGCGGATGCGCTTGAGCCACTGCTTGCGCGGCAGCAGGGCATCGGCCGCAACGGCGGCATCGACGGCGCTGGCCGACAACGCACCGCCCACGGCCGGCGATGCCGCGCGCCGCATCACGCCGGGTGCGCCTTTCATCGGGCGCGCCGCTTCGTTGGTCATCGGTGCCGGTGCGGCGGTGAGCGCGTCGTCCCGCGCCCGCGCGCCGGTCACGGTGACGGTGTCGTTGGGGCGCGGCTCTGCGCTGTCCATCACGTACGCGTGTGCACGCGGGGCAGCGGCGGCCTGCATCGGGGCGGCCGCGGGTGCCGGCGGGGCCGGCGGCATCGGCGGCATCGGCGGGGCCACTACCGACGGCGCGGGCTGTGCCGCCATCGGGCGCGGCACGTCGTGGGGCGGAGGCGGCGGCGCGGCGGCCAGCGAGCGTTGCTTGGCCTGCGGCTGGGCCGCCGGCGCAGTGGTCGCATCGGCCACCTCGGCAGCGGCCATGGCAGGGGCGGCTGCGTCGGCGGCCGGTGCCTGCGCGGCATCCTCGGCGGTTGCAGGCGCAGGTGCGACCTCAGCCAGCGCGGGCGGGGTCGGGGCGTCGGGCTTGAGCTGCCAGGCGATGCCGACCGCGAACACCACCGACGCGGCCAGGCCCAGCGCGGCGGGCAGCCGCGACCGCGGCCGGCGCGTGACGGGGGCGGCAGCCCTGGGCGGTTGTGATGCAGCGTCCGCGTCGTCGGAGGGAACCGCCGTGGCCACCGGTGCGGCCTGCACGGCCGCCCGTGCGGCCGCCAACACCGCCTCGTCCAGCGCAGCCGACGGTGCGCTGGGCACCGCACGGCCGAGCAGGCGGGCCAGTTCGCGTTCTTCGGGGGTCAGCGGATCCGAGCGGTTCATTCGGACAACCCCGCGCGCAGCTTGTCCATCGCATAGCGCAACCGTGATTTGACCGTTTCGCGGCCCACGCCGGTGATCTGTGCGATCTCTTCCAGGCTCAGTTCCTGCTCCAGCCGCAACTGCAGTACCTCGCGCTGTTCATCGGGCAGCTGTTCCATCGCCAGCTGCAGGCGCCGGCGTTGTTCGAACTCGGACAGCTGGCTTTCCGGGGTGCGGGTATCGCTCATCCGTGCCACCCGCTCGTCGGCGTCGCCGGGCGCTGGCGGACGGTGCCGCGCGGCGCGCCAGTGATCGTTGAGCCGATTGTGGGCGATCCGGAACAGCCACGTGGTGAAGGCGGCGTCGGGCTGCCAGCCGGCGCGCGCGGCGATCACCCGCTGCCAGACGTCCTGGAACATTTCGTCGGCCAGCGCGGCATCGCGCAGCTGGCGCAGCAGGAAGCTGTACAGGCGGCTGCGGTGGCGCGCATACAGGGTTTCAAACGCGCGCAGCTCCCCGCCGGCCCAGGCCAGCATCAGCGATTCGTCGGTTGGCAGGGCAGCGGCGTCCACGGCGCACAGGGTAAGCGCTGGGCCGCCGTCCGCATAGCGGGGCGGGGCGGCGACGGCAGGCGACAGCAGGGGCGCGGGCACGGGGGACATGACCAGTTCAACGTTCGAAGGCGCTGAACGGGGTTGTGGGCTTCCATTGCCCCCCGCCCGCCGCGTTATGCTCAGGGCACAGGGGAGGTGCCGGGCATCCGGCGCCAGAAGAGATCAGCATCGTGTCCAGCCAGGTAGCGACATCCGTGCGGCATTCCGATCATGACGCGGTGGTTTCCGCTGCGCTCGCGCAGGCGTTGGGCGCGCTGCTGCCCGGCGACGCGCAGGTGGCGCTGGCCTGGTCCGATCCGGGCCTGGGTGAAGGCTGCCAGGCCGATCCCGCCCCCGCGCAGGACCCGGCCGCGCTGCTGGAGGCACTGCTGGGCGGTGCCACCGGGGCCGAGACCGCGCTGCGTCGCTGGCAGGACCATGGCAGCGAACTGGCCGTCCAGGCGCTGACCGCCGACGGCGGCGTGCCCGACCAGGCGTGGTGGGACATCGCCCGCCAGGCGCTGCAGGACGCGGTGGCACTGGCCCGGCAGCGGGCGCAGATCCGCTCGCTGGAAACCTCCAAACGGCTGCAGCAGGCGCTGTACGAGATTGCCGACCTAGCTGGCGCGGACCTGGAAATGGCCGACATGCTGCGCCACTTCCACCGCGTGCTCAATTCGCTGATGTACGCGCAGAACTGCTACATCGTCGAGTACGACGACGTGCGCCGACGGGTGCGCTTCCTGTACTTCGCCGACCAGCGCGACAGCTTCGTGGCCGACCCGGACCGCAGCTACGAAGAACACGAAATGCCGCGCAGCCTGACCTTCGCGCTGCTGCGCCACGGGCAGCCGCTGAGCGGACCGTCCAACGAGCTGCTGGCGGCGATGAACGACGAATACGACCCCAGCCGCGGGCCGGAAAGCCTGGACTGGCTGGGCGTGCCGATGCTGCGCGAAGGCCGCGTGTGCGGGGCCATCGTGGTGCAGAGCTACGAGCACCGGGTGCGCTACAACGAGGCCGACCGCACCCTGCTGGGCTACGTGGCCCAGCACATCCTCACCGCGATGGACCGTCGCCAGGCCCAGGTGCAGCTGGAGCGCCAGGTGGAGCGGCGCACGCTGGAACTGCAGCGCGCCAACCGCAGCCTGCAGGACGAAGTGGTGGAACGCCGCCGCGCCGAGAAGCTGCAGCTGGCGTTGTTCAACATCGCCGAAATGGCGATGAGCGCCGAGAGCCTGGCCCAGTTCTATGTGCAGGTGCATGGCGTGGTGGGCACGCTGCTGGATGCACGCAATTTCTACATCGCGCTGGTCAACGAGGTCGGCGATGGGCTGGATTTCGTGTACTCGGTGGATGAGTACAACGCGTCCCGCGCGCCGCGTCCGTTCAGCCAGGGCCTGACCGAGTTCATCGTGCGCAACCGGCAGCCGCTGCTGGCCTCGCGCGAGCACATCGACGCCCTGCGCGACGCCGGGCGGGTGCGCGAGTTCGGCGCGCGTTCGCATTGCTGGCTGGGCGTGCCGCTGCTGAGCGACGACGACGTGGTCGGGGTGATCGTGGTGCAGAGCTACTCGCCGGAGGTGAGCTTCACCGCGCACGACCAGCGCCTGCTCACCTTCGTGGCGCAGAACATCGGCAACGGCCTGGCCCGCCAGCGCGACCAGGAGCGCCTGCGCAACGCGCACGCCGAGCTGGAAAAGCGCGTGGACGAGCGCACCCGCGAGTTGGCCGAGGTGAACGACAAACTGCTCGGGCAGATCGGTGAACGTCTGCGCGCCGAGCAGCGCCTGACCCATCAGGCCATGCACGATGCGCTGACCGGGTTGCCCAACCGCCTGCACCTGCTGGACCGGCTGGAAGATGCGATCGCGCGCGCCCGGGTGCCCGACGGCCCACGCTTTGCGGTGCTGTTCCTGGACCTGGACCGGTTCAAGCTGGTCAACGACAGCATCGGCCACGCGGCCGGCGACCAGATGCTGGTCGAGGTGGCCAAGCGGATCGTGTCGATGATCGGCCCGGGCGACGTGGTGGCGCGGCTGGGCGGCGATGAATTCGCGATCGTGCTGCAGTGCGACCACGGGCTGGATTCGGCCCGGGAGTTCGCGCAGCGGATGCTGGTGGCGCTGGAAGAGTCGATGTGGGTGAAGGGACGCGAACTGTTTCCGTCCGGCAGCCTGGGCATTGCGATGTGGAACCCGCGCTACCGCAATGGCGAGGAACTGGTACGCGACGCCGACGCGGCCATGTACCGGGCCAAGGCCCAGGGCAAGGACCGCTGTGCGGTGTTCGACGAGGCGATGCGCGAGGAAGCGCTGCGCAGCCTGGATTTGGAAGCGGACCTGCGCCGGGCGATCATCAACCGCGACTTCCTGCCGTATTACCAGCCCATCGTGCGGCTGTCCGACGGCGCGGTAGTCGGCTATGAGGCGCTGCTGCGCTGGCGCCACGAACGGCGCGGGCTGCTGTTGCCCAGCGCATTCCTCGACCTGGGCGAGGAAAGCGGGCTGATCGAGCAGGTGGACTGGCTGCTGTATGAAGACGTGATCGGGCAACTCGCGCGGGGCGGCGAGGGCTATCTGTCAGTGAACGTGTCGCCGCGACATTTCCGTTCGGCCGATTTCAGCACCCGCCTGTTCGGGCTGATCGAGGCGGCCGGCGCCGATCCCCACCGCCTGCGCCTGGAGATCACCGAAGTGGCGCTGCTCGACGACGGTCCGCGCACGCTGCGGATCCTGCAGACGCTGCGCGAGCGCGGCGTGCTGGTGCAGCTGGATGATTTCGGTACGGGCTTCTCGGCCCTGTCCTACCTGCACCGCTTCCCGATTTCGACGTTGAAGATCGATCAGAGCTTCATCGCCGGCCTGCACGGCCAGGACATGCAGAGCACCTATGCGCTGGTGCAGGGCGTGCTGTCACTGGCCCGCACGCTGGGCATCGAAACGGTGGGCGAGGGCATCGAAAACGATGCCCAGCGCCAGACCCTGTTGCAGCTGGGCTGCGACTACGGCCAGGGCTACCTGCTGGGCCGCCCCGCGCCCATGGAAACCTTCGAAGCCCGGTAGTGCCGGCCGCTGGCCGGCAAACCCACATCACCGCATCAAGCGATCACACCAACGCGGCGCGACGCTTTTCATCGATCCACTTGGACGCCTGCGCCGGCTCATAGGCGCGCATCCAGTCCAGCATGGCGTCGATGTCCGAGCCGTACCAGAGGTCGGCGCGCTGTTCCGGGTGCAGGAAGCGCTCTTCGACCATGCGGTCGATCATGCCGATCAGCGGGGCGTAGAAACCGTCGACATCCAGGAACGCGCACGGCTTGTTGCCGATGCCGAGCTGGCGCCAGGTGAGCATCTCGAAGATCTCTTCCATGGTGCCGAAGCCGCCGGGCAGGGCCACGAACGCGTCGGACAGCTCGAACATGCGCGACTTGCGCTCGTGCATCGAGCCGACGATCTCCAGCTCGGTCAGGCCGCGGTGGGCCACTTCCCAATCGGCCAGCTGCTGCGGAATCACGCCGGTCACTTCGCCACCGCCGGCCAGCACGGCATTGGCCACGGTGCCCATCAGGCCAACGTTGCCGCCGCCATAGACCAGGCGCAGGCCGTCGCGGGCGATGCGGTCGCCCAGCGCGATGGCGCGCTCGGTGTAGATCGGCTTGCTGCCGGGGTTGGAGCCACAGTAAACGCAAATCGACTTCATTGGATCTTCCTGTGTTCGGGAACGGGTGCGGCGGAAACGAAAAAGCCCCGCCGATGACCGATGTTCCGGCCTCGTGACGGGGTTCGTTCCGCGAATGCGGGGGGTGATTATCGCGCGTTCGCGGCGCGGAGGCCAATCGGCCCATCGCCGGTAGAGCCGACCGTTGGTCGGCTGCCGTATCGCGGAACCGACCATGCGGGTTCACACCCGCACGGCCACGGGCCTTACGCCGCCTGCGACTGCTCCCGGCGCGGGCCTTCCTTCAACGCCCGGCCCACCAGGCCCACCAGCAGGTCCAGCTCTTCGCTGTCCATGCCGAAATGCGGGGTGAAGCGCAGCGAGTTCTCGCCGCCGTGGATGACGTTGATACCGTGGTTGCGCAGCCATTCCTCGGTGGAACCGGCGCCGTAGCACTTGAACTGCGGGGCCAGCTCGCACGAGAACAGCAGGCCGGTGCCCTGCACCTTGGTGATCAGCCCGCCCAGGTCGCTCTTGAGCTGCTCCAGCTTGCGCACCGCTTCCTCGCCGCGCACGCGGATGTTGTCGCGCACCTGCGGGGTCAGCAGCGACAGGGTGGCGCAGGCCACGTCCAGCGCACGCGGGTTGGAGGTCATGGTGTTGCCGTAGATGCCCTTGCGGTACAGCTGCGCGGCATGTTCGGTGACGGCCAGGACCGACAGCGGGAACTGCGCCGCGTTGAGCGCCTTGGAGTAGGTCTCCATGTCCGGCGCGTCCAGGCCCTCGAACCCGGGGTAGTCCACCAGCGACAGCACGCCATGCGCACGCAGGCCAGCCTGGATCGAGTCGATCAGCAGCAGGCTGCCGTGCTGGCGGGTCAGCTCGCGGGCCAGCGCATAGAACGACGGCGGCACCGAACGGCCCGGGTCGCCTTCGCCCATCACCGGCTCCAGGAACACCGCTTCGATGAACCAGCGGTTCTGCTCGGCCTCGGCGAAGACGCGCTTGAGCGCCTCCTCGTCGTACGGGGCCAGGGCGATGACGCTGTCTTCGCCGCGGTAGCTGGCCAGGTGCTGGGTGTAGGTCTTGCGGCTGGAATCGGAGTACAGGCCGGGGCGATCGGTGCGGCCGTGGAAGCTGCCCTTGATCACCACCCGCTTGATCTTCGCGCCGGCATGGCGGGCACCCGGGTCGGTCTGCAGCTTGGCGTTGACGTCGGCGATGCGCGCGGCCAGGCCGACCGCCTCGGAGCCGGAGTTCAGGCACATGAAGTGGCTGAACGGGCAGCCGCCGCGACGGTGGCCGATTTCCTTGCGAAGCGCCTGGATGAAGCGCTGCTGTGACAGGCTGGGCGTCATCACGTTGGCCATCACCTGCGGGGCGGCCATCGCCTCCATCACGGCCTCGGGGGTATGCCCGAAACCGAGCATGCCGTAGCCGCCGGCGTCATACAGCACCGCACCCTTCAGGGTGACCACCCAGGAGCCGCGGGCGGCGAGGGCGACATACGGGGTCACCGCATCGTCGGCATAGAAATTGACGAAACCGTCCTGCATCGCATCGATCTGGGCGCGTTCGTCGGCGGCCAGCAGCGCGCCAAGGTCGGCGCGCACGCGCTCGAATTCGGCGGCGGCAGCGTCGATCGCGGCAACCAGGTGCGGGTGGCCAGCGGCCAGGCGTTCCAGCGTGGCGTCATCCAGGCCGGCGGTGAGGCGGGTGCCGGGCTGGGCGCGAAGGGGGGCGAGGCGTTCGATGAAGCTCATTGCAGATCTCCTGAAACAATTGGCGGCACGGCGCAAAACGCAAAACGCGCGTCTATTCGCGCGCGCTCGGGGTATTCCTGCTCGTGCATCTGACTTCCAGCCTGATGCTATCACGCGGTTTTTCGCGCGATAACCCCGTCAAAAACTGTTGCATAGCAGCATTTTGCGCGACGTTCGGTAAAAGCTGCGTTGCCACCGAGGGCCAGTCGTACAATGGCCGACATTGCCTACACGTTGCCGTGCGCTGCCTTGAAGAAGTCCGATTTCAACTACGAACTGCCGCCCGAGCTGATTGCCCAGGCGCCCCTGGCCGAACGCTCCGCCAGCCGCCTGATGCTGGTGCCGCAGGCGCCGGCCGCCTTCGATCACCGCCACGTGCGCGACCTGCCGGACCTGCTCAACCCGGGTGATCTGCTGGTGTTCAACGACACCCGCGTGATCCCCGCGCGCCTGTTCGGGCAGAAGGCCAGTGGCGGCCGCGTCGAAATCCTGATCGAGCGCCTGCTGGGCGCGCAGCAGGCCCGTGCCCAGGTGGGCGCGAGCAAGTCGCCCAAGCCCGGCAGCCGGATCGCGCTGGACGCGGGCGGCGAGGCGGAGGTGCTGGGGCGCGATGGCGAGTTCTATGTGCTGCAGTTCCACGTGCCCGAGGCACTGGAGCAGTGGCTGCTGCATGCCGGGCGGCTGCCGTTGCCGCCTTACATCCAGCGTGAGCCGGGGCTGGACGACCGCGAGCGCTACCAGACCGTGTTCGCGCGGGAAGTGGGCGCGGTGGCCGCGCCGACCGCCGGCCTGCATTTCGACGAAGCGCTGCTGGCGGCCTTGAAGGACAAAGGGGTCGATTTCGGCCATGTGACCCTGCACGTGGGCGCCGGCACCTTCCAGCCGGTGCGGGTGGACGACCTGACCGACCATGTGATGCACCGCGAATGGCTGAACGTGGGCGCCGAGCTGGTCCAGCAGGTCCGCCGCACCCGGGCCGCCGGTGGGCGGGTGATCGGGGTGGGCACCACGGTAGTGCGCGCGCTGGAAAGCGCGATGCACGACGGCGAACTGCTGCCGTATGCCGGCGAGACCCAGATCTTCATCACCCCGGGTTACCGGATCCGCAGCGTGGACGCGATGGTGACCAACTTCCATCTGCCGGAAAGCACCTTGCTGATGATGATTTCGGCGTTTGCCGGCCAGGCGCGGGTGTTCGAGGCCTACCGGGCCGCCATCGCGGAGAAGTACCGGTTCTTCAGCTATGGCGACGCGATGTTGTTGTTCCCGCAGGCGTGAATTGAGGGCAGCCGACCGACGGGCAGCCGACCAACGGTCCGCTCTACGTCGGTGGGTGGGTCGCCGGCCAACGGCCGGGTCCACGCGTTTGGGTAGGTACCGGCCGTTGGCCGGTACGGTTGGCGGGTCGATCCGTGCCCGTCCGGCCATGTCGGCCGGTTTTCGGCGATAATCGGCAATTATTTGCCCGAATCCCGCTCCATGTCCCGACTCCAGTTCCAGCTCCAGACCACCGACGGCCGTGCCCGCCGGGGCCGCCTGACCTTCCCCCGTGGCACCGTGGAAACCCCGGCCTTCATGCCGGTGGGCACCTATGGCTCGGTCAAGGGCATCCTGCCGGAGCAGATCCGGGCGCTGGGCGCGGAAATCATCCTGGGCAACACCTTCCACCTGTACCTGCGGCCGGGCCTGGACGTCATCGCCGACCACGGCGGCCTGCACGGCTTCGCGCGCTGGGATGGCCCGATCCTGACCGATTCGGGCGGTTTCCAGGTGTTCTCGCTGGCCCATCGCCGCAAGATCACCGAACAGGGCGTCACCTTCTCCTCGCCCAACGACGGCGCACGCGTCTTCCTCGGGCCGGAAGAGAGCATGCGCATCCAGAAGGTGCTCGATTCGGACGTGGTGATGATCTTCGACGAGTGCACCCCGTACCCGGCCACCGAGCCGGTGGCGCGCACCTCGATGGAGCTGAGCCTGCGCTGGGCCCAGCGCAGCCGCAACGCGCATGACGAACTGGGCAACGACGCCGCGCTGTTCGGCATCGTCCAGGGCGGGGTCCACCACGACCTGCGCAGCCAGTCGGCCGAGGGCCTGCAGAAGATCGGCTTCGACGGCTACGCCATCGGCGGGCTGGCCGTGGGCGAGCCCGAGCACGAGCGCAACGCCATGCTCGACCACATGCACCCGATCCTGCCCGCCGACCGCCCGCGCTACCTGATGGGCGTGGGGCGCCCGGAAGATCTGGTCGAAGGCGTCGCCCGTGGCGTGGACATGTTCGATTGCGTGATGCCCACCCGCAACGCCCGCAACGGCCACTATTTCACCTCGGCCGGCACCATCCGCATCCGCAACGCGCGCTACCAGCGCGATATGGACACCATCGAGCCGGGCTGCGGCTGCCACGCCTGCACCAGTGGCTACACGCGTTCCTATCTGCGCCACCTGGACCGCTGCAACGAAATGCTGGCCCCGATGCTGGGCACCATCCACAACCTGTATTACTACGAAAAGCTGATGGCCGACATGCGCGCGGCCATCGAGGCGGGAACCTTTGCCGCCTTCCGTGAGTCCTTCTACGCGGCCCGTGGCATGGCCACGCCGGCGTTGTAAGGGCCGCACGCAGTCCAAATCAGCGCGCAAACCCTGCCAAACGGCCCAAGGACGAACTCCCGGGGCCATGGCATACTTCGTGGCTGACCCCCGTTTCGCGGCGACTCCCCGGCCCACCTGGGCGGGGCGCCTCCCAACCCAAGGACACAAGATGAACCTGATCGCTTTCCTGATTCCCGCCGCCCACGCCCAAGCTGCCGGCGGCTCGCCGCAGGGCGGCATGGGTCTGACCACGCTGCTGTTCCCGATCATCCTGATCGCGATCATGTACTTCCTGATGATCCGCCCGCAGATGAAGCGCCAGAAGGAACACAAGGCGATGCTGGAGAAGATCAAGCGCGGCGACGAAGTGCTGACCAACGGCGGCATCGCCGGCACGGTCACCGACATCGGCGACAACTTCATCACCCTGGAAGTGGCTGACAACGTGCGCATCCGCGTGCAGAAGGGCGCCGTGGGCAACGTGCTGCCCACCGGCACGCTGAAGTCGGCCAACTAAGCCACTCCTTTCCGAAGCACAACCGCGGCGCCGGGATGGGCGCCGCGCGGGACCCAAGCAATGCTCGAATTTCCACGCTGGAAGTATTTCCTCATCCTGATCGTGCTGGCGCTCAGTACCCTGTACGCGCTGCCCAACGTCTATCAGAAGGACCCGGCCGTCCAGATCACCGCCAACCGTGGCGGCCAGATCGACGACGCGCTGCGTGACCAGGTGCTGGCCGACCTCAAGAAGGCCGGTATCGCCACCATGGGCGCGGAAAAGGAAGGCGACAGCCTGATCGTCCGCCTGCCGGACCTGCAGGCACAGGCCGCCGCCAGCGACACGCTGCGCGACAGCGTGGGCGAAAACTACGTGGTGGCCCTGAACCTGGCCTCGACCGTGCCGGACTGGCTGGCCAAGCTGGGCGGTCGCCCGATGGTGCTGGGCCTGGATCTGCAGGGCGGTGTGCACTTCGTGCTGCAGGTCGACCAGAAGGCTGCGCTGGACAAGCGCCTGGATGCCTACGCCGAAGACGTGCGGACCAGCCTGCGTGATGCCCGCGTGGCTTACCAGTCGGTGGAGCGTCGCCCGGACAACAGCATCGTGGCCACCATCAGCCCGTCGGCCGGCGAAGAAGCGGTCACCAAGGCGCGTGATGTGATGGCCAAGGCGCAGCCCACCCTGGGCTACAACGTCACCGGCAACCGCATCGCCATCACCGTGCCGGAAACCGAGCTGAACCAGATCGCCAACGGGGCGATCGAGCAGAACATCAATACGCTGCGCAACCGCGTCAACCAGCTGGGTGTGGCCGAGCCGATCATCCAGCGCCAGGGTGCCGACCGCGTGGTGGTGCAGCTGCCGGGCGTGCAGGACACCGCCGAAGCCAAGCGCATGATCGGTGCCACCGCGACGCTGGAATACCGCGCCGTGGTCGACGGCAACGCGCAGGACGCCATCGCCAGTGGCCGCATCCCGCCGGAAGCCAAGGTCTACCAGCGCCGTGACAACGGCGGCCCGGTGCTGCTCAACAAGCGCGTGATCGTCACCGGTGACCAGATGGTCGCCGCGCAGGCCACCACCGACCAGAACGGCTCGGCCGCGGTCAGCGTGACGTTGAACAACGTCGGCGGCCAGCGCATGTTCGACTTCACCAGCGCCAACGTGAACAAGCCGATGGCCGTGGTCTACACCGAGCGCATCCCGACGGTGACCATGGTCGATGGCAAGGAAGTGCGCAGCTTCCGCGTCAAGGAAGAGGTCATCTCGGTGGCCAACATCAACGGCGTGTTCGGCAAGAACTTCCAGACCACCGGTCTGGAGAAGAAAGAAGCCGAAGACCTGGCCAAGCTGCTGAAGTCCGGCTCGCTCGCCGCGCCCATGGACTTCGTGGAAGAGCGCGTGGTCGGCCCGAGCCTGGGTGCCGAGAACGTGCAGAACGGTATTACCGCCGTGGTCTACGCGTTCCTGTTCACCCTGGTGTTCTTCAGCGTGTACTACCGCATGTTCGGCGTGATCACCTCGCTGGCGATGCTGTTCAACCTGCTGATCGTGGTGGCGGTGATGTCGATGTTCGGTGCCACCATGACCCTGCCGGGCTTTGCCGGTCTGGCGTTGTCGGTGGGCCTGTCGGTCGACGCCAACGTCCTGATCAACGAGCGTATCCGTGAAGAGCTGCGGGCCGGCATGCCGGGCAAGACCGCCATCGTGACCGGTTACGACCGCGCCAGCGGCACCATCCTCGACGCCAACCTGACCGGCCTGATCGTCGGCGTGGCCCTGTACGCATTCGGTACCGGTCCGCTGAAGGGCTTCGCGCTGACCATGATCATCGGTATTTTCGCCTCGATGTTCACTGCGATCACCGTATCGCGCGCCCTGGCGACGCTGATCTACGGCCGTCGCAAGAAGCTCCAGAACGTGGCCATCTGACGGGACGACTCGCACAATGAAACTGTTTCCGCTGCACATCCTCCCGAACGACACCAAGATCGACTTCATGCGGTGGCGTCATGCCGCCATGGTGGTCACCCTGCTGCTGTTCATCGGTTCGATCGCACTGATCGCCACCAAGGGCTTCAACTACGCGCTGGATTTCACCGGCGGCACCCTGATCGAGGCCCGTTTCGAGCGCAAGGTGGACGTCGAAGACGTCCGCGCCAAGCTCGAAGCCAATGGCTTCGAAGGCGCCCAGGTGCAGAGCTTCGGTGGCAACACCGACCTGCTGATCCGTCTGGCGCCGCAGGGCGAGCACGCACCGGGCACCGGCAATTCGGCCAGTGACCAGCGCACCGCCGCTGCGGTGGTCAAGGCGATCTCGCTGAGCGACAACCAGGCCACCATCCAGCGCAACGAGTTCGTTGGTCCGCAGGTCGGCAAGGACCTGGCGATGAACGGGCTGTACGCCACGCTGTTCATGCTGGTGGGCTTCCTGATCTACATCGCGTTCCGCTTCGAGTGGAAGTTCGCGATCACCGCCAGCATCGTGGCGCTGTTCGATCTGCTGGTAACGGTGGCCTACATCTCGGCCACCGGCCGCGAGTTCGACCTCACCGTGCTGGCCGGCCTGCTGTCGGTGATGGGCTTTGCCATCAACGACATCATCGTGGTGTTCGACCGCGTCCGCGAAAACTTCCGCAGCCTGCGCGTGGAGCCGCTGGAAGTGCTGAACCGTTCGATCAACCAGACGCTGTCGCGTACGGTGATCACCGCGGTGATGTTCTTCCTGTCGGCACTGGCGCTGTACATGTACGGCGGCACCTCGATGGAAGGCCTGGCCGAAACCCACATGGTGGGCGCGGTGATCGTGGTGCTGTCCTCGATCCTGGTGGCCGTGCCGATGCTGACCATCGGCGCCCTGCGCGTGACCAAGCAGGACCTGCTGCCCAAGGCCAAGGACATCGAGGCGCTCGAGCGTCGTCCGTAAGCCACCGGCTGCATGAAGCACCTGAAAAGCCGCGCCCTGCGCGGCTTTTCTTTTTTGCGTGACCCGTCCTGAATTGAGTTGACACCTTTTCCCACAGGAAGAGGAATGTTCAATGGATTCAACACTCAGGCGCAGCCAGCGGGATTACTCGCTGGCCTTCAAATTGTCGGTGGTCGACCAGGTCGAGCGCGGGGAACTGACCTACAAAAAGGCCCAGGAGCGATACGGTATCCAAGGACGGAGCACCGTGCTTGGCTGGCTTCGCCGTCATGGTCGGCAGGATTGGTCGGGTGGTGCATCATCTGCCCCCATGACCACTTCACCCAAAAGCGGGGCGGGCAAGCCGCTGACGCCGGAACAACAGATCAAGGCCTTGCAGGTGCAACTGCGGGAAGCCAACGAGAAAGCGCAGCTTTTCGAAGCCATCGTCGATGTTCTCAAAGAGGACTACGGGGTGCGGATCGTAAAAAAGCCTTCCGGCAAGTCCTCACGCAAGGGCGCCTCCAAGGCCTAAGCGTGGCAAGGGCTTGCCGACATTTCGGCATTAGTCGGCAGGCGTACTACAAAGCCGGCCATCGCCAACAACAGCAGCTGGTCGAGGGCGCGCGGGCGATCGCCTTGGTGGGTGGCTATCGGGCCCGTCAGCCACGCATCGGCACCCGCAAGCTCCACGGTCTGATCAGGCCGGCACTGCAGGAATCGGGGATAGCGATGGGGCGGGACCGCCTGTTTGGTGTCCTTCGTGATGCCCGGCTCCTGGTGCCCATGCGGCGCGCATATCACAAGACAACCGACAGCCATCACCGCTTCCGACGGCACCCCAACCTGCTCAAGGCTGGCGAGGGGCGCGTGGTACCCACCGGCTGCGAGCAGGTGTGGGTCGCCGACATCACCTACCTGCCGACGCAGGGGAAATTCGTCTATCTGAGCCTGATTACCGATGCGTGGTCACGCAAGATCGTAGGCTGGAGCGTGCATGACACGTTGCAGACAGAGCAGGTCGCCCAAGCCCTGCAAATGGCGTTGAAGGGGCGAAAAACGCGCCAACGTCTGGTCCATCACTCCGACCGTGGCATCCAATATTGCTCGGACTACTACCAAAAGATCCACGCCAAGCACGGCGTGACCTGCTCGATGACTGACGGCTACGACTGCTACCAGAATGCGCTGGCCGAACGGGTGAATGGGATCTTGAAAGGTGAGTTCCTGCTGTATCGGCCTCGAGACCTGGCGCAGGCGCGCCAGATGGTGGCCGAGGCGGTGGCGATCTATAACGCCGAACGCCCGCACCTGTCCCTTAAAATGCAGACGCCCGATGCAGTGCATCGGGCGTCCTTGGCCGCCTGACGGCGGCCGGTTCATCCACCACAGGTGTCAACCTATGGCAGGACGGGTCAGCGCGGCGGTAAAAGCCCAGCCGGGCAGAGCCCGGCTCTACGGATTGTGTGGCAGCCGGGCAGAGCCCGGCTCTACGGGGCGTGAAAGCGCGTAGAGCCGGGCTCTGCCCGGCTGCTCTTCTCTCCGCGCGCAGCCCACTGTCGGGCGAGGGACGGGATGGGCGTGGCGGGACCGTTGGGCCGCATGGATGCGGACCACGAGCCCCCAAGGACGGGTTTACGGCGTGTCCCGCCATGCCCATCCCGTCCCTCGCAACACCGGGGCGAGCAACCCGCCATACACCCCCGTCGGTTGTGAAACACCGCCCCGCACACTACGATCCCATGCGTTCCGCGCAGCCGCCCCGGTGGCGCGCACCGCCCCTTTTCATCGCGCAGGCCCGGCCTGCGCCAGTCCAAACGAGGTTTCCATGGTCATCAAACCGCGTGTGCGCGGCTTCATCTGCGTCACCACCCATCCCGTCGGCTGCGATGCGGCCGTCAAGCAGCAGATCGAATACATCCAGGCCAAGCCGAAGATCGCCAATGGCCCCAAGAAGGTGCTGGTGCTCGGCGCCTCCACCGGCTACGGCCTGGCCGCGCGCATCACCGCCGCCTTCGGCAGCGATGCCGCCACGCTGGGTGTGTTCTTCGAGCGTCCGGGCACCGAAACCAAGCCCGGCACGGCCGGCTGGTACAACACCGCCGCCTTCCACAAGTACGCCGAGCAGGCCGGCCTGTACGCCAAGAGCGTCAATGGCGATGCCTTCTCCGATGAAGTGAAGGCCAAGGTCATCGAACTGATCAAGCAGGACCTGGGCCAGGTCGACCAGGTGGTGTACAGCCTGGCCGCGCCGCGCCGCAAGCATCCCAAGACCGGCGAGATCATCAGCTCCACGCTCAAGCCGATCGGCGCGCCGATCACCCTGCGCGGCCTGGACACCGACAAGGAAGTGATCACCCAGACCACCATTGAACCGGCGACCCCGGAAGAAGTGGCCGGCACGGTGGCGGTGATGGGCGGCGAAGACTGGCAGATGTGGATCGACGCGCTGCTGGAAGCGGGCGTGCTGGCCGACGGCGCCACCACCACCGCCTTCACCTATGTGGGCGAAGAAATCACCCAGGCCATCTACTGGAACGGCTCGATCGGCGCGGCCAAGAAGGACCTGGACAACAAGGTACTGGGCCTGCGTGAAAAGCTGCAGGCCATCGGCGGCGATGCACGCGTGTCGGTGCTCAAGGCCGTGGTCACCCAGGCCAGCTCGGCCATCCCGACCATGCCGCTGTACCTTTCGCTGCTGTTCAAGGTGATGAAGGCCAAGGGCACCCACGAAGGCTGCATCGAGCAGCTCGATACGCTGTATGACATCGTGTACGGCGGCAAGGACACCGGCACCGCAACCGAACGCCTGCGCCACGCGCTCACCGATGGCGACCGCCAGGTTGACCTGATCGACGACGCGGGCCGCCTGCGTGCGGACTACAAGGAAATGGCGCCGGACGTGCAGGGCGAAGTGGTGGCCCTGTGGCCGCAGGTGACCAACGAGAACCTGTACGAGATCAGCGACCTGGCCGGCTACAAGGCCGACTTCCTGCGCCTGTTCGGGTTCGGCGTGGACGGCGTGGATTACGACGCCGACGTGGCCACCGACGTGCAGATTCCAAACCTGGTCGACATGGCCTGACCCAGGGCGCCCCATCAGGGGCGCGCCTGAGCTGCACTGCAAACGCCGGGATTACCCGGCGTTTGTCGTTTGCGTCCGCGGCGGCTGTCCACGTGCGGTCAGCACCACCGCCAGAATCAGCGCGGCGCCGGCACAGCCGGCCGACGTCCACAGCATGATGCTCAGTCCCGGCCCGTCCATCAGCTGGCCGCCGCTCCATGAGCCCAACGCGATGCCGACGTTGAACACGCCGACATAGAGCGCGCTGGCCATTTCAACGGCGTGCGGCGCGGCCCGCATCACCCAGGTCATCAACGCCACCGACACCCCGCCGTAGGCCAGCCCCCAGACCAGCAGCACGGCGGTGCCACCGGCGACCGTGTCACCGATGGTCAGGAACAGCACCGGCGTGAGCAGCAGGCCCAACGCAATGGCCGCGACGGTCGGTGCCGTGCGACGCGCAGCCGCGGTGCCAGCGAGGAAATTGCCGCCGATGCCCGCGATGCCATAGCCGAACAGCACCGCACCCATCCAGCGCGGATCGATGCCGGCCACGCCGACCAGCAGCGGCCGCACGAAGGTGAAGGTCATGAAGTGGCCGCCGACCAGCAGCAGCGTCAACAGCAACCCTGCCTGCAACGCCCGGTTGCCCAGCTGCGCGCGCAACTGGCGCAGGGTAGGCGAGGACGCTACCGGCAGCGCGGGCATCGCCAGAAGATGCAGTGCCAGCACCGCAGCGCTGAACAGCGCCATGCCGGCAAAGGCCCATCGCCAGCCGGCCAGGTCGCCGATCCAGGTACCCAGCGGCACGCCCAGCACCGACGCCGCCGCGACACCGCCGAAGATGATCGACGTGGCCAGGCCCACGCCCTCGGCCGGCACCAGCCGCGCCGCCAGGCCACCGGCGATGGCCCAGATGCCCCCCATGCAGAACCCCACCAGCACCCGGGCGGCGAGCAGCCAGTAAATGTCCACCGCCAGCGCCGAGGCCAGGTTGGCGACCACCAGCAGGGCCAGCAAGCCCGCCAGGATCCAGCGGCGGTCAATGCCCCCGGCGCCGATCACCGCGATCGGGGCGAACACCGCGGCCAGCAGCGCCGGTAGCGAGAGCGTCAGGCCCACGGTGCCGGTGCGCGTGCCCAACTGTTCGGCGATGCTGGACAGCAGGCCTACCGGCAACATCTCGGTGGTGACCACCGAGAACGTGGCCAGGCCGGCGGCCACCACCGCCAACCATGGACGCTGTGCGAGGGAGGGGGCAATGGAAACGCGGGTCATCGGTCGGATCCTGCAACAAGGGTGGCGGGCGCTTCGGCCGCATCGGGTGCGGCGGCAGTCCTGGCGGGCAGACGTTGATGCACCCACAGCGTGGTGATCACCACCAACGCAGCACCGGTCACGGCGACCCCAAATCCCGCGCGTGCACCGGCGATATCCACGACCTGGCCAGCACCGGCCGCACCCATCGCCACGCCCACGTTGAGCCCGGCCAGCAGCCAGGTCATGCCTTCGGTCAGCGGATGCGCAGGCACCAGCCGTTCCACGATCGACATCGCCACGATCATGGTCGGGGCGAAGAACACCCCGGCCACCAGCACGGCCACCGCAAGCGCGGCGATGCTGTCCACCTGCAGCAGGGGCAGGGTGGACAGCGCGGTGGCCATGCCGCCCAGCAACAGCAGCCGCCGCAGCGGCCAACGCAGCGACACCGCACCGAACAAGAGGCCGGCCACGCACGAGCCCAGTGCATAGGCGGACAGCACCACGCTGGCCGCACCGGGCACGCCGCGCTGCTCGGCGAAGGCGACACTGGTGATGTCCACGGTGCCGACAATCACACCCATCGCCACCATCAGCAGCGCCAGCAGACGCACGTTCGCCACGCCGAGCGCCGACCCGTGGCGGTCGCCCGCATCGATGGGCTGCAGCGGCGGTTCGCTGCCGCGTTGCACGACCAGCGCGGCGACGCCCAGGGCCAACAGCACGGCGGCAGCGAACAGGCCGGCCAGCGGATCGATCGCCACCGACAGCCCCACCGCCAGCGGCGGACCGGCAATGAAGGTCACTTCGTCCAGCACGGTTTCCAGTGAGTAGGCGGTCTGCAGGCGCGGTTGCCCCCGGAACATCGCGGCCCAACGCGCGCGCACCATCGCCGACATGCTGGGCATGGACCCGGCCAGCACCGCCCCGGCAAACAGCGTCCATGCCGGTGCTTGCCGCGAGGCGGCGGCGAGCAGCAGCGCCATGCCGAACACACTGATCGCCGTTGCGACCGGCAGCACGCGCGATTGCCCATGGCGGTCCACCAGGCGTGAGATCTGCGGCGACAGCAGCGCGTAGGTGAGGACGAAGGTGGCGGCCACGCTGCCGGCCAGGGCGTAGCTGCCGCGCAGTTGCGCAAGCAGGGTGATGATGCCGATGCCGGTCATCGGCAGGGGCAGGCGCGCCAGCAGCCCGGCCAGGGCGAAGCGCCCGGTTCCGGGGGCGGCGAACAGGATTCGGTACGGGGCGAGCATCGGTGTTTCTCCAGGATTCGGCCGTCGGCCCGATGGGCGGACGAACATACATACGACATGTATGAATAAAATCCTATATACATACGGGGTGAATGTAAATAATCATACGTGCCGTATGTAAGGAGTTGACCGGATGGCCCGCCGTACCCGTGCCGAGATGGAAGAAACCCGCGCGGCCCTGTTGGCGACCGCGCACGCCGTGTTCACCGCGCAGGGCTATGCGGACGCCTCGATGGACGATCTGACCGCGCAGGCCGGGCTCACCCGGGGCGCGCTGTATCACCATTTCGGCGACAAGAAGGGATTGCTGCAGGCCCTGGTGGCGCAGCTGGACGCCGCCATGGATGCCCGCCTACAGACGATTTCGGCCACTGCGGCCGACCCATGGGACGGGTTCCGCAGCCGCTGCCATGCCTACCTGCAGATGGCGCTGGAGCCGGATATCCAACGCATCGTGCTGCGCGATGCGCGCGCGGTGCTGGGCGGGGCATCACCGGAGGCGCAGCGCCACTGCGTCGCCTCGATGCAGGGCCTGATCGAGAACCTCATGCGCCTGGGTGTGGTGGCGGACGCCAACCCGCAGGCGCTGGCCTCGCTGATTTACGGCAGCCTGGCCGAAGCGGCGTTCTGGATTGCCGAGAACCCCGACGCAACCGAGCGTCTGCGCCAGGCACAGGCCGCGCTTGATCTGCTGCTGCGCGGCCTGCTGGCCACCCGGTAGTGGGTCACGACCGTTGGTCGTGACGCCCCTTACGCGAAATCGAAATTCATCACCGGCCCGGCGGGGCCGACGAAGTCGCCCTGCACGTAGTCCACGCCGGCACTGAACAACAGACTCATCGAGTTGGCATCGGCGACGAACTCGGCGATGGTGCGGATGTTGGCCGACTGCGCGCGTGCGGTGATTTCGCTGATCTTCTCGCTGTGCTCGCGGGTGCTGGCCACATCGCGGGTGAAGTCGCGGTCCAGCTTGAGGAACTGCGGCTGGAAGTGCGCCAGCAGCTGGAACGAATCCAGCCCCGAGCCGAACTGCTCCAGGCCGATCCGGCAGCCCAGCGGCGCCACCTCGGCCAGGAACTGCTGGGCATTGCGCAGGTGGGTGAACACCTTCGCTTCCGGCGCATGCAGCCACAGCCGCTCGCCGGGCACGCCCTGGGCCTGCAGTTCGCGGCGCAGGGTGGCCACCATCTGCGGGTCGTTGAACGATTCGGGGGTGATCTTGACCATCATGTGGGTGGGGTGGCCGGCGCGTGCGCGCTCGCCCAGCACGCCGATGGCGTGCGCCACCACCCAGCGGTTGATGTCGGCCAGCAGCCCATGTTCCTCGGCGATGCCCAGGAACGCGGTGGGGCTGAGCAGTTCGCCGTTGTTGTCCAGGCGCAGGTACGCCTCGTACAGCTCCAGCGGCTCGCCCTGCAGGCTCAGCACCGGCTGGTAGTGCAACTGGAAGCCGTCGCCGCCCAGCGCTTCGCGGATGCGGGTGACCCAGCGCTGGATGCGTTCTTCTTCCACCCGGTCGATGGCGGCCGGATCGAAGATGCGCGTGGTGTTGCCCAGTTCCGACGCCGCCTGCTGGCATTCGGTGGCGCGCGCCAGCACCTGGCCGATGCTGGCGATCTTCTCGCCCACCTGTACGCCGCCGATGCTGACGGTGACCGTGGCCGAGCGCTCGCCGATGCTGAACACCTGGCCGGCGAACGCGTCGCGGATCTGGTCGGCCAGGGCCACCGTCTGCGCGTAGGCGCCTTCGGTCAGCACCGCAAAGCTGTGCTCGCCAAAGCGGGCCACCTGTGCCACATCGCCGACGCTGGCGGCCAGCACCTGGCCCAGTGCGCCGATCAGCGCATCGGCCGAATCCAGCCCGATGTCCGGCAGCAGGCGCGCGTAGTGGTCCGGCTCGATCAGCAGCAGGCCGAACTGGCCCTCGCTGCGGCCGGCCTGGGCCACTGCGTTCTCCACGTGCAGCATGAAGGTGGGGCGGTTGAGCAGGCCGGTGACCTGGTCGCGCTGGCGCAGGTCTTCGACCTCGCGGGCCAGTTCCGGGTCGAACTCCATCCGCCGGCGGCGGAACACCACCTGCAGGCAGGATTCGCCTTCGTAACTGGCCTGGGTGAATTCCATGGTGGCCGGGAACACCGCGCCGTCCTGGTTGCGCGCATCCACCTGGTACTGCGGCGGTGGCGCCTCACCCTTGCTCATCGACTTGAGCAGCTGCTTGAAGCCGTCCACGTGTTGCGGGGCCACCATGTCCAGCAGCGAAATGCCTTCGACGTCGTCGAAGGATTCGTAGCCGAACATCTCCAGGTACGCCTCGTTGGCGCGGATGTGCATGCCTTCGTGGACGTAGGCGATGGGGTCGCGCGAGGAGGAGATCAGGGCATCGCAGCGGCGTTCGGTTTCGCGCATCTGCGCTTCGATGCGGCGCAGCCCGCGGCGCGCGTGCAGGTCGGTCCACTCGTTGCGCACCACCGCCAGCAGGTGCTCGGGGCGGTTGCGCAGGGCGATGGCGCGGATGCCGTTGGCCCCGGCTTCCACCCATTCGTTCTCGTCGATCGACTCGGCCAGCAGGATCATCGGGATGTCCTTGCCACTGGCCGCGATCTGCTGGGTGACCAGCAGCAGCGGAATGCTCTGCGCAGGCGCGGCCAGCACCAGGTCGATCGGCTGGCTGCCCAGGATCTGGGCCAGCTCCTCGGCGTGCTGCGGGCGCGCCGGGCGCACCGCGATGCCGCTGTTGCGCAGCGTGCTGACGATGGTTTCAGCGTTTTCACCGCTGTCATCCACGATCAGCAGGCGCACGGTCATGTCATTCGTGTTCTGCATTCACTACTCCCCGGACTGCAAACTTGATACACGATGGCTGTGGATACGTCCATGCGGCAAACGGTAGCCGGTCACGAATCCGCCGCCGGCTTACACCACCTGGCCTGCGGCATGGCCGCTGGCCCAGGCCCACTGGAAGTTGTACCCGCCCAACCAGCCGGTCACGTCCAGCACTTCCCCCACGAAGTGCAGGCCGGGAACCAACTGCGATTCAAACGTACTGGACGACACCTTGCGGGTGTCCACGCCCCCCAGGGTGACCTCGGCGGTACGGTAACCCTCGGTGCCGCTGGCCACCAGCGGGAAGCCCTGCAGCAACGCCGCGGCCTCGCGCAGTTGCGGTTCGTCGATCTGCTTGACCGGGCGGTCGGGCAGCCAGTGCTCGCACAGGCGCAGCGCCAGCCGCCGCGGCAGCACTTCGGACAGCACCGTGCGCAGTTCGGCGGCGCCGCGGTCGCGCTTCATCGCGCGCAGCCAGCCTTCCGCGTCCTGGCCTGGCAGCAGGTCCAGGCGCAGGTCGTCGCCGGGCTGCCAGAACGAGGAGATCTGCAGGATGGCCGGGCCGCTGATGCCGCGGTGGGTGATCAGCATGGAGTTGCTGAAGGCTACATCGTTGCAGCGCGCCGTCACCGGCAGGGCCACCCCGCTGAGGTCGTTGAAGCGTTCCTGATGCTTGCCGCTCAGGGTCAGCGGGACCAGCCCGGCGCGCGTGGGCAGCACCTCATGCCCGAACTGGCGGGCCAGCTCGTAGCCGAAGCCGCTGGCGCCCAGGCTGGGGATGGACAGCCCGCCGGTGGCCACCACCAGCGAGGCGGCATGGAACTGCCCCTGTGCGGTGGTGACATGGAAACCGTCGCTGCCGCGTTCGACCTTGGTCACCCCGCAGTCGGTGCGCACCTGCACGCCGGCGGCCTGGCACTCGTCCATCAGCATGCGCACGATCTGCTTGGAGGAGATGTCGCAGAACAGCTGGCCCAGTTCCTTCTCGTGGTAGGCGATGCCGTGGCGTTCGACCATCTCGATGAAGTGCCACGGCGTATATCGGGCCAGCGCCGACTTGCAGAAGTGCGGGTTGGCCGAGAGGAAATTGGCCGGCGTGGTGCCGGTGTTGGTGAAGTTGCAGCGCCCGCCGCCAGACATCAGGATCTTCTTGCCGACCTTGTTGGCATGGTCGATCACCTGCACCATGCGGCCGCGTTGGCCGGCGGTGAGCGCGCACATCAGCCCGGCCGCGCCGGCGCCGATCACCAGCACGTCGCATGCAATGGGCTTCATCGCCTGGCTCATTCCTTGATGCGCTTACGCCAGGTCGGGATCACGTCCAGCTGCATCTGGTCGTTGATCAGCTGCACTTCGCCATCCTGGATCAGCACATTCCAGCGCATGGCGCGCTGGATCTGCTCGGCCCAGCGTTCCACGAAGGTGCTGTCCAGATCCAGCACCGAGAGGTTGTCGAAGCGCTCCAGGCCCTTGGCCTGCTTGCTCCACCAGATATCGGCGCCGTGCCCGGCGAAGGTGATCACCTGCACCTGCCGGCTGCGATTGCAGGCTTTGCGGATGCGCGATTCGTCGGGCTGGCCCAGGTCGATCCATTGCAGGATGTCGCCGGTGTAGTCGCGGTGCCACAGGTCCGGCTCGTCGTCGGTACTCAGGCCGCGGCCGAACTCCAGGCGGTCCTCTGCATTCAGCGCGAAGGCCAGCAGGCGCACCATCAGGCGCTCATCGTTTTCCGACGGGTGCTGGGCGAGGGTCAGGTTATGGGTCGCGTAGTAGCCGCGATCCATGTCGCTGATCTGCAGTTCGGCCTTGCGGATGGTGGCGGTGAGAGCCATGGGGATACCGGGAGCAAAGAGGACCATGATAGTGGTTTGCCCCGGGGGTGTCCGGGGCGATGCTTCTGGAGGAGGGCGTTTGGTGGCACGCTGGGCGCTTCGCGGTCCGGTTGTCGCCCTGCATGTCACGTTCCCCGCCACGCCGTCTGGTCATCGACGGTGCTCCCTTCATCTGCAGCGTCCGGCGTGGGCCGGTCACCGCCGACCCGGCCTGCACGGTGCTGTCGGCTTACGGTGCCGGGCGCCGCCTGCGTATCCGCTTCGATGCCGATCCGGCACGTGGTTGCCTGTCAGGCGATGCGGGGCTGGCCACGGGCAGCGTGCGGACCGCCGACGGTCAGTGGATCAACCTGCACCGGCCGGCGGTGATGCGCGCGCTGATCGACGCCGGGCTGGCTGCAGCCGATGTGCGGGGCGATGAGCGCGATGGCTGGGCACTGCTGGCGGTGGCCGCGCTGCCTGCCGACGCCGACGCTGGCGGCGGAGCTTCGGCATGACCCCGCCCAGTCGCCTGCAGCTCCCTCCGGGCACGTGGGCAACGCTGCTCGACGGCCTGTGCGCGCGCTTCCCGCGGATCGACCGGGCGCAATGGGAAAGCCGCTTTGCACGCGGGCGGGTGCTGGACGCGCAGGGCAGGGCGCTGGCGCCGGACCGGGCGTGGCAGGTGGGGCTGGAGATCCAGTATTTCCGTGAGGTGGCCGAGGAGCCGGTGATTCCGTTCCTTGAAACGGTGGTGCATCAGGATGCGCACCTGCTGGTGGCTGACAAGCCGCACTTCCTGCCGGTGACCCCGGCCGGGGCGCATGTACGCGAAACCCTGCTGGCGCGGCTGGTGGCGCGCACCGGCAATGCGGACCTGGTGCCGCTGCACCGGCTGGACCGCCTCACCGCCGGGCTGGTGCTGTTCTCGACCCGCTCCGATAGCCGTGACGCCTACCAGCGGCTGTTCCGCGAGCGACGCATCGACAAGACCTACGAGGCGTTGGCCCCGGCGCTGCCCGGGCGAACGTTTCCGCTGGAGCGGCATACCCGGCTGGTAGCGGGCGAACCGTTCTTCCGCATGGCCGAAGTGCCCGGTGAGCCCAATGCCCGCACCCGCATCGAGGTCATCGACGCCGACGGCCCGATCTGGCGCTACCGGCTGCACCCCGAGTCCGGCCGCAAACACCAGTTGCGCGTGCACATGGCCGCGCTGGGCGCCCCGATCGAGGGCGACGACCTGTATCCGGTGTTGCGCACGGCGGGCGAGGGCGACGCCGCGGCACCGCTGCAGCTGTTGGCCCAGGCGCTGGCATTCCTCGACCCGCTGACCGGCGAACCGCGTCATTTCAGCAGCGACCGGCAGCTCACAGCCAAGGTGGCGGCCCCCCGGTAGTGCCGGCCGCTGGCCGGCTCCCCGCAAAAACCCCGTAGCGCCGGGCTCTGCCCGGCCCCCGCAAAAACCGGTAGTGCCGGCCGCTGGCCGGCTCCCGGCGACGCCTGGATTCATGCAGAGCCGGCCAGCGGCCGGCAGCCCACGTGGTGCCCGGAATTCATGAGGAGCCGGCCAGCGGCCGGCACTACCGGGGTGCCCGAATTTCATGAGGAGCCGGCCAGCGGCCGGCAGCCCACGTGGTGCCCGGATTTCATGAGGAGCCGGCCAGCGGCCAACAGCCCCCGTGGTGCCAGAATTTCATGAGGAGCCGGCCAGCGGCCGGCACTACCGGGGTGTCCGAATTTCGTGAGGAGCCGGCCAGCGGCCGACAGCGCACGTTCTGCCCGGATTTCATGAAGAGCCGGCCAGCGGCCGCCCTCCCGGTTCAGCGCCCTGAACGCTTCGCCAGCCACCGATCCAGTTCAGCCGCGAACGCCTGCCTTTCACGCGGGCCCAGCGGCGGCGGGCCGCCGGTCTGCACGCCGGCGCCGCGCAGTTCCTCCATGAAATTGCGCATCGACAACCGCTCGGCCATGTTGTCGGGGGTATACAGCTGCCCGCGCGGGTTCAGCGCCACGCCCTGCTTGGCAATGACCAGCGCCGCCAGCGGGATGTCCTGGGTGACCACCAGGTCGCCGGCGGTCACCCGCTCGACGATGGCGCTGTCGGCCACGTCCAGCCCGGCGGGCACCTGAAGGAACTCGATCACCCGCGAGGGCGGGGTGCGCAGCCAGTGGTTGGCTACCAGGGTCAGCGGCACCTGCACGCGCTCGGCGGCCCGGAACAGGATCTCCTTGATCACCCCGGGGCAGGCGTCCGCATCAACCCAGATGCGGCATATGGCGGAACTTGAATCGGGCATTTGGCTGATCTTAAGGTAGGAAAAGTCTGAATGGGGCGTGCGAAATCGTGTAGGATGCGCCAATCCCTTGTCCCGTCAGGCGTGACGGGGGGATGGCTGAATAAACCAGCTATCGCTTTTTAGGTAAAACACGAGTATCGTCACCCACACTGTGTTTGCTAGGGTCACCGTGAATCGTGGCCTGGTGCAGTTGATCTCACGATCTGCTCATCGATCCGCTTTACCAACGCCTGCAACTCAGTCTCGGCTCCGATAAGCGGCGGCCGCGATTATTTCAACTATTGTTTCAGGAGTTAGTACATGTCTGATCGTCAGCAGGGCACCGTGAAGTGGTTCAACGATGCCAAGGGCTTCGGCTTCATCACCCCGGAAAGCGGCCCGGACCTTTTCGTGCACTTCCGTGCCATCCAGGGCACCGGCTTCAAGTCGCTGCAGGAAGGCCAGAAGGTGACCTTCGTCGCCGTGCAGGGCCAGAAGGGTATGCAGGCTGATCAGGTGCAGGCGGTCTAATCGACCCCCCGCTACCGTCAGGTTGCAATGAAACGCCGGGAGCGAAAGCTTCCGGCGTTTTTTATGCGTGCTGTTTTTTCATCCGCGGGCGGCCGATGACATCGGCAGGGCATGTACCTCGTTACGATGTCGCTTTGAACCTGTGGACCCGTCAATGATCAAGGTGCACCATCTGGACCACTCGCGCTCGCAGCGCGTGCTGTGGATGCTCGAAGAGCTGGGCCTGCCGTACCAGCTGGTCAACTACCAGCGCGACCCCACCACCTGGCTGGCGCCGCCGGCGCTGCGCGAGATCCACCCGCTGGGCAAATCGCCGGTGCTGCAGGACGACGCCCTGGTGCTGGCCGAGTCCGGGGCCATCCTGGAATACCTGGCCGACCGCTACGACAGCGCCCGCCAGCTGTCGCCTGAACTGCTGCCGGCCCAGGCCGCCGAGCGCGTGCGCTACCGCTACTGGATGCACTACGCCGAAGGCTCGGCGATGCCGCCGTTGCTGTTGAGCCTGGTGTTCGCGCGGGTACGCAAGGCGCCCATGCCGTTCTTTGCCAAGCCCATCGCCCGTGGCATCGCCGACAAGGTGATGAAGGGGTTCGTAGGCCCGCAGCTGAAGCTGCACCTGCAATGGATGGAGCGCGAGCTGGGCCAGTCGCCGTGGTTCGCCGGCGAACGCTTCACCGCCGCCGACATCCAGATGAGCTTCCCGATCCAGGCAGCCGCGTCGCGTGCAGGCAGCATGGACGCGTACCCGAAGCTGCAGGGCTTCCTGCAGCGCATCGAACAGCGCCCGGCCTACCAGCGCGCCACCGAACGCGGCGGGGCGCTGGACCTGGGCGCAGGCGCGGCGTGAACTTGCGGGGGCGCAGCGGCGCCCCCATCTGGTGAGCATGGATACCCAGCCCCTGCGCTTCGACAACCGATTCATCGGCGACCTTCCCGGCGACGAGGAAACCGGCCCGCGCGTGCGCGAGGTGCGCGGTGCTGCGTGGTCGTCGGTGATGCCCACGCCGGTGGCCGCACCGCAGCTGCTGGCGCTTTCCACCGAGGTTGCCGACCTGCTGGGCCTTGGCCCGGACCTTACCGACAGCCCGGATTTCGCGCGCGTGTTTGGCGGCAACGCGCTGTATGCCGGCATGCAGCCGTGGGCGGCCAACTACGGGGGCCACCAGTTCGGGCATTGGGCCGGGCAGCTTGGCGATGGTCGCGCCATTTCGCTGGGCGAGCTGCTGGCCCCGGACGGCGCGCGCTGGGAACTGCAGTTGAAAGGGGCCGGGCGCACCCCCTACTCGCGCGGGGCCGACGGCCGCGCGGTCCTGCGCTCGTCCATCCGCGAATTCCTGTGCAGCGAAGCCATGCACCACCTGGGCGTGCCGACCACGCGCGCGTTGAGCCTGGTGGGCACCGGCGATGCGGTGGTGCGCGACATGTTCTACGACGGCCACCCGAAGGCCGAACCCGGCGCCGTGGTGTGCCGGGTGGCGCCGTCGTTCATCCGTTTCGGCACGTTCGAACTGCCGGCCTCGCGCGGCGACGTGGCCTTGCTGCGCCAGCTGGCCGATGCCTGCATTGCCCGTGATTTCCCGGCGCTGGCCGATGCCGGCCCGCAGCGCTATGCGCAGTGGTTCGCGCAGATCTGCGAGAGCACCGCGATCCTGGTGGCGCACTGGATGCGGGTTGGCTTCGTGCATGGGGTGATGAACACCGACAACATGTCCATTCTGGGCCTGACCATCGACTACGGCCCGTATGGCTGGGTGGACGACTACGACCCGGACTGGACCCCGAACACCACCGACGCACAGGGCCGCCGCTACCGCTTCGGCACCCAGCCGCAGGTGGCGTACTGGAACCTGACCCGGCTGGCGCAGGCACTGTCGCCGCTGTTCGACGACGTCGCGCCGCTGCATGACGGGCTGGCCCGTTTCCAGGCCGTGCACGCCCAGCGCGAGCGCGAGGACATCGCGGCCAAGTTCGGGCTGGCCCAGTGCGGCGATGACGACGTGGCGATGATGGCCGCCTGGTTGCAGATCCTGCAGGACGGCGAGATGGACATGACGCTGGCCTTCCGCGGCCTGATGGCGCTCGATCCGCAGGCGCCGTCGGTGCAGGTGCTGGACGAGGCTTTTTACAGCGCCCAGCGACGCGAGGCGGTAGTGCCCGCAGTGCAGGCCTGGCTGCAGCAGTACGCCGCGCGCCTGCGTGCCGATACGCTGGATGCGGCCATGCGCCAGCAGCGGATGGCGGCGGCCAACCCGCTGTATGTGCTGCGCAACTGGCTGGCGCAGGAGGCCATCGAACAGGCCGAGCAGGGCGACATGAGCGGTGTGCACACGCTGCTTGAAGTGCTGCGTACCCCCTACGACGTGCAACCGGGCCGCGCGCATTTCGCCGGCAAGCGCCCTGACTGGGCGCGTGACAAGGCAGGCTGTTCGATGCTGTCCTGCAGCTCCTGAGCCCGGGTGCGCGGTACGCCGCGCCTTCACTGCGACCCTTCTGACTGCACGCTATTGCATGCCGCCGCGCCTGCGGTGGCCGTTGTCGTGCCTGCGTCTACGACAATGGTCGTAGCGGTGAAATCCGATAATCGCACACGTAGTCGATAAACGCACTTGAATGGTGCAGTGCGATAAACCTACTTTCAATCCCGTTCCAAGCGATCCACCTCTGGCGGGCGAGGGCAGTGCCACTACGGTACTGAAGCCAGGTACAGGGGAAAGACCGCCGGAGTCCCTTTCCCTGTGCGGAGCCTGCGCATGCGTTGCCGTCTGTCTGTTGTTTCCCTGACCCTGCTTGCCCTGCTGCCGTCGCTGGCGCTGGCCTACCAGGCCGAGCCGCCGCGCGAGGCGCTGCAGGTGCTGCATGTGGACCGCTATGCCGACGACGCCGCCCCCGGGTCGCTGCGCTGGGCGATCACTACCGCCAACCAGGCTCCCGGCCGCTACCGCATCGAGATTGCCGCGGTGGGCAGCGCGCCGTACGTGATCCGCCCGGCGTCACCGCTGCCGGAGATCGTCGGCCCGGTGCAGATCGTCGGCACGCCGTGGGCGAGCGCCGGCCAGTACGTCGCCATCGATGGCGGCGGCTACGTCACCGGCACCGGCACCGATGCCTGCCCGGGCGCCGAGCCGGGCCAGTCCGGCACCAACGTGCGCACCACCACGCTGCCGGGGCTGGTCCTGCGCGACACCACGGGCGTTGAGCTGAGCGGCCTTGAGATCCGCAACTTCTGCATCGGCGTGCTGATCAACCGCAGCAGCCACAGCGACATCCACGACAACCGCATCGTGGCCAACAAGGGCGGTGCCGGCATCATGCTCACCGGCGACGACGGCAAGGGCCAGTCCACCGCCACCACCACCGTGCACAACCGCATCGTGCGCAACCAGTTCGTGGACAACGGCGACGGGTTGGAACTGACCCGCGGCGCGGCCTGGAACCTGGTGGCCGACAACCTGTTCCAGTCCACCGCGGCCAACCCGGAGCCGTCGCAGGGCATCGAAATTCTGTGGGGCAACGACAACACGGTGGTGCGCAACCGCTTCGTCGACTATTCCGATGGCCTGCAGATCAACTGGGGCAACCGCAACTACATCGCAGCCAACACCTTCATCGGCAATTCGATCGGGGTCAGCGTCACCGGCAGCGACAACGTGGTGGACGGCAACACGATCACCGGCAACGGCATCGGCATCGCGGTGCGTCCGCAGCCGGTGAGCGCACCGAACCGCTTCAGCGCCAACCAGATGGTGGGCAACGGGCTGAAGATCGCGCGCTGCGAAGCCGGTGGCGCCTGTGCCACGGGCCAGCCGCGCGGGGCGATCGTGTTCGGCGTACCGGGGCTGGAACACGCGAACTTCGTGGGCTCGCGCGGGCGCGGGGTGGATACCGACCCGTCCAAGCGCGCGCGCATCTGCAGCGGTGCCGACACCACCGGGTGCCAGCCTGCCCCCAACCTGGGCCAGGCCGCGCCGGTGCTGCAGGCAGTGCAGGGCACCGGTACCGCACGCACCGTGCAGGGGGTGTTCCAGGGCGTGCCGGGGCAGCGCTACCAGCTGGAGGTGTTCGGCAACCGTGCCGCGAGCAGCAGCGACGCCGAACGCCCGCTCGGCACCGTAGACGCCGTCACCGATGCGCAGGGGCAGGGCCGTTTCACGCTGGCGCTGCCGACCACCGGCGAGGCTGCCGGTATCGCCACGCTCACCGCCACCGCGACGTCCGCGCTGGGCGCCACCTCCCCGTTGAGCGCGCCGCTGTCGCTGCGCTGACCCGTCGACCCCGAGAGACTCCGATGCGATTTCCGAACCCCACTCCGCTGGCCCTGCTGTTGTCCGCCGCCGTGCTGGCGCCCGCGCTGGCCCACGCGCAGGACAGCAATCGTTACGACGGCAAGACCCTCACGGGCGACTGGGGCGGTACCCGTACCGCGCTGGACGAACGCGGCATCCGCTTCCGTGGCGACTACGTGGGCGAGGCGATGGGCGTGGTCGACGGCGGCTACGGCCGCACCGGCGCGCGCTATGCGCAGCAGGTGCGGGTCGGCGTCGACCTGGACATGGGCCGCCTGGCCGGCTGGGACGGCGGCGCCTTCCACGTCACCCTCAACGACCGCCGCGGCAACAGCACCTCGGCCGACCTGGTCGGCAACCGCTTTCCGATCCAGGAAGCCTACGGCGGGCAATACACCCGGCTCACCGAGGCCAGCTACGACCAGACCTTCAACGCCGGGCTGTCGTATTTCAAGCTGGGCTACTACGCCATGGGCAACCAGTTCGGCCTGCACAGCCTGCTGACCCACTTCGTCAACGCGGCCTTCTGCGCGCATCCGCTGGCGATGTCCGGCAACAGCGGCTGGTACAACTACCCCACGGCGCGCTGGGGCGGTGAAGTGGCCCAGCAGGTGAGCCCGGCGCTGAACGTGCGCACCGGCTGGTTCCAGGTCAACCCGAACCTGGGCGGCAACATCGAACGCAATGCGTTCCGTCCGTTCGTGTCGGGCACCACCGGTTCGCTGATTCCGCTGGAAGCGACCTGGACCCCGGACAAGGGCGGGGCGCACCCGGGCGTGTACAAGTTCGGCGGCTACTACGACACCTCGCGGGTGGACCAGCGCGGGCTGGATACCTCGCCCACCACCGGCCGCCACGGTGCGTATGTGCTGGCCGAGCAGCGGCTTACCCGCGAAGCCGGCGACCCGCAGCGCGGGCTGACCGCCTTCGCGCAGTACATGGTGTCGGACACCGACACCGCGCAGATCCGCCGCTGGTACGCGCTGGGGGGCGTCTACCAGGGCATCGGCTCACGCGCGCAGGACAGCATCGCGCTCGGCTACGTGGGCGCGGACATCAACCGCCGCCTGGTCGACGCCCGCCGCGCCACCCTGGCCGACGCGGGCGTGCCGCTTGACTCGCCGCTGTACCAGCTCAGCCAGGCCGAGGAATTGTTCGAACTGTCCTACAGCATCCAGGTGAATCCCTGGCTGATGGTCCGCCCCGACGTGCAGTACATCGTCAACCCCGGCACGTTCGCCTACACCCGCACCGACAACGCCTGGGCCGTGGGCGTGCAGGCCAAGGTGACCTTCTGATGCGCACCTTCCTTCCCTCGTTCCTGGTGAACCGCATGCGTCCGCTCACTCCCTTCATGCTGGCCGCCGTGCTCGGCGGCGCGGCCGCCGTTGCCCACGCCGCACCGGTACCGGTCACGCCCTTGCAGGTAGGTACGCTGCGCATCGGCGAAGGCGCACCGCGCACCATCGTGCCGATCACCGGTGCCACCGCCGAACAGGCGCTGCAGCAGGCCGCCGTGATCGCCGCCAGCCCGGCCACCGACCTGGCCGAATGGCGCATCGACTACCTGGACATCGCCACCGACGGCAAGGCGCTGGTGACCCTCGGCAAGCGCATCGCGCGCACGCTGGACGGCAAGCCGATGATCCTCACTTTCCGCACCCAGGCCGAAGGCGGCAGCAAGCCGATCAGCGACGCCGACTACGCCGCGCTGTACGCGACGCTGCTGCGCGGCGGCTTCACCCAGTTGATCGACGTGGAGATGTTCCGCGATCCGGAGCGGGTGGCGGCACTGGTCGCGCAGGCGCATGCGGCCGGGGTGAAGGTGGTGATGTCCAGCCACGACTTCCATGCCACCCCCGCGCGCGAGGAGATCGTGGCGCGGCTGCTGCGCCAGGAGGTGATGGGCGCGGACGTGTTGAAGATCGCGGTGATGCCGCGCGACGCCGGCGACGTGCTTGCCCTGCTGGATGCCACCTGGCAGGTGCGCCAGCGCAGCAGCAAGCCGCTGCTGACCATGTCCATGGGCGGCACTGGCGTGGTCTCGCGGCTGGCCGGGGAAACCTTCGGCCAGGCGCTGACCTTCGGCATGATCGGCACCCCGTCGGCGCCGGGCCAGGTTGAGGTCGAGCAGCTGCAGCAGGTGCTCCAGGTCATCCATTCCTCCAGCCAGGCCGGTCGTTGAGACCTCCCCGCCGGACGCCCCCCGCACTACGTCGTCGCAGGATCCCCGTATGAGCCATGCCACCGCCGCCGCTTCCCCGCTCGTGCTCGAGCGGATGAGTCCCTTCCAATGGACGGCGATCGCCATCTGCGTGCTGTTGAACATGCTCGATGGCTTCGACGTGATGGTCATGGCGTTCACCGCGCCGCACGTGTCGGCCGACTGGGCGCTGTCGGGCAAGCTGCTGGGCATCATGCTCAGCGCCGGGCTGGTCGGCATGGCGCTGGGCTCGTTCCTGCTGGCGCCGTTGGCCGACCGCTGGGGCCGGCGGCCGATGATCATGCTGTGCCTGGTGATCCTCACCGTGGGCATGGCGTTGTCGGCGCTGGCCAGCAACGCGTGGCAACTGGGCGCGCTGCGCGTGTTCACCGGCGTGGGCATCGGCGGCATGCTGGCCGGCGTGGGCGTGATCACCGCCGAGTACGCCAACCCCAAATGGCGCAGCACCGCGGTGGCGCTGCAGGCCACCGGCTACCCCATCGGCGCCACCCTGGGCGGAGTGCTGGCGGCCTGGATGCTGCAGCATTTCAGCTGGCACAGCGTATTCCTGATCGGCGCCGGCGCGTCGTTGCTGTGCATCCCGCTGGTGCTCAAGTGCCTGCCCGAATCGCTGGATTTCCTGGTGGCCCGGCGTCCGCCGGATGCCTTGCCGCGGCTCAACGCGTTGCTGGCGCGGATGCACATGCCCGCGCTGCAGGCGCTGCCGCCGACACCGGTGCGCGCCGATGGGCGCAAGGGCTACGCCGCGCTGTTCGTCGGCGACCTGCGCCGGGTGTCCGTGCTGATCGCGATGGCGTTTTTCCTGCACATGTTCGCGTTCTATTTCGTGCTGAGCTGGACGCCGAAGTTGCTGGTGTCGGCGGGCGTGTCGGCCCAGCAGGGCATCACCGGCGGGGTGCTGCTCAACCTCGGCGGGATTGTCGGTGGCAGCCTGTTCGGCTGGCTGGCGTCGCGCTGGGCGTTGTCGCGGCTCACCGCAGCCAGCCTGCTGCTGGCGATGGTGGCGATGCTGGCCTTCGCCGGTTTCAACACCCAACTCGGTATCGCCTTCCCCGTGGCATTCGTGATCGGTGCGGCGTTGTTCGGCGCCATGGCCGGGCTGTATGCCGCCGCGCCGGTGGTATTTGCCGCCGACGTGCGCACCACCGGGCTGGGCTGGGCGATCGGCATTGGCCGGGTCGGCGCCATCCTGTCGCCGCTTACCGTCGGCCTGCTGGTCGATGCAGGCTGGTCGCCCACCGCGCTGTATGTGCTGTGTGCGCTGCCGTTGGCACTGGCGGCGTGGGCCTGCCTGGGCCTGCGCGTCGGCGTTGGCCAGACGCGCAACTGAGCCGACGGGTATGGACATCCACGTGTGCGATTATCGCATCATGAGTCCGATTATCGGATTGACCGCGTCGTCGCCGCTGCGCACCATGTCCGCGTCCCGTTTTCCCCCGTATGTCGCCGCCGCCTGCAAGGCACGGCAAGGAGCAACGCAGTGATCGACAAGACCGTGGCCAACGCTGACGCAGCGGTGGCCGACATCCACGACGGGGCGACGGTGATGATTGGCGGGTTCGGTACCGCCGGCATGCCCGACGCCCTGATCGATGCCCTGATCGCGCAGGGCGCGCGCGGGCTGACCATCATCAACAACAACGCCGGCAACGGCGACACCGGGCTGGCCGCGCTGATCCGGCACAAGCGCGTGCGCCGCATCGTCTGCTCGTTCCCGCGCCAGGCCGACTCGCAGCATTTCGATGCGGCCTACCGCGCCGGCGAGATCGAACTGGAGCTGGTGCCGCAGGGCAACCTGGCCGCGCGCATCCATGCCGCCGGCTCGGGCCTGGGTGCGATTTTCACCCCCACCGGTTACGGCACCGAACTGGCCCACGGCAAGGAAACCCGCGAGATCGACGGGCGCCACTACGTGCTGGAATACCCGCTGCACGCCGACTTCGCACTGATCAAGGCCCATCACGGCGACCGCTGGGGCAACCTGGTGTACCGCAAGACCGCGCGCAACTTCGGCCCGCTGATGGCGATGGCCGCGCGCTGCGCGATCGTGCAGGTGGATGCCGTGGTGCCGCTGGGCGACCTGGACCCGGAAGCCGTGGTGACGCCCGGCATCTTCGTGCAGCGCGTGGTTGCCCTGGATGCCACCGCCACTGCCACCGCTGGAGCCCGCGCATGAACCGCCTGAGCCGCGAACAGATGGCCGCGCGCGTGGCGCGCGATATTCCCGAAGGTGCCTACGTCAATCTGGGCATCGGCCTGCCGACCACGGTCGCCAACTTCCTGCCGGCCGACAAGGAGATCTTCCTGCAGTCGGAAAACGGCCTGCTCGGCATGGGCCCGGCGCCGGCAGTGGGCGAAGAGGATCCAGACCTGATCAATGCCGGCAAGCAGCCGGTGACCCTGCTCACCGGCGGCTGCTATTTCCACCATGCCGATTCGTTCGCGATGATGCGCGGCGGTCACCTGGACATCTGCGTGCTGGGTGCATTCCAGGTGTCGGCGCAGGGCGACCTGGCCAACTGGAGCACCGGTGCGGCCGATGCCATTCCCGCCGTCGGTGGGGCGATGGACCTGGCCATCGGCGCCAAGCAGGTCTTCGTGATGATGGACCTGCTGACCAAGCAGGGGCAGAGCAAGCTGGTGGAGGCGTGCAGCTACCCGCTCACCGGGCTGCGCTGCGTGTCGCGCGTGTATACCGACGTGGCCGTGTTCGACCTGGGCGAGGCGGGGGCGCGTGTGCTGGAAATGGTGGACGGGGTCAGCATTGAGCAGCTGCGTGAGCTCACCGGCCTGCCGCTGCAGATGAGCGAAGGAGCCTGACATGACCCTGCACGATACCTACATCATCGATGGCATCCGTACCCCGATCGGCCGCTACGGCGGCGCATTGGCCGGCATGCGCGCCGATGACCTCGGCGCGATCCCGTTGAAGGCGCTGCTGGCGCGCCATCCGCAGCTGGACCCGGCGTTGATCGACGAGGTCTACCTGGGCTGCGCCAACCAGGCCGGCGAAGACAACCGCAACGTGGCCCGCATGAGCCTGCTGCTGGCCGGCCTGCCGGTGAGCGTGCCGGGCAGCACCGTCAATCGGCTGTGCGGCTCGGGGCTGGATGCGATCGGCACGGTGGCACGCGGCATCGCCGCCGGTGAACTCGGCCTGGCCATTGCCGGCGGCGTGGAGTCGATGTCGCGCGCGCCTTACGTGATGGGCAAGGCAGGCACGCCCTTCGCGCGCGACCAGGTGATGGAAGACACCACCATGGGCTGGCGCTTCATCAACCCGCAGCTGCGCGCGCTGTATGGCGTGGAGACCATGGGCCAGACCGCCGAGAACGTGGCCGAGCGGTACGCGGTGTCGCGCGCCGACCAGGACGCGTTCGCGCTGCGCAGCCAGCAGCGCGCCGCCGCTGCCCAGCAACGCGGGTTCTTCGACGGCGAAATCGTGGCGGTGGATGCACCCGGGCGCAAGCGCGGTGAAACCGTGCGCGTGGCACGCGATGAACACCCGCGCGCGGACACCACGCTGGACGCGTTGGCCGCGCTCAAGCCGTTGTTCCGCCAGCCCGGCACGGTGACCGCCGGCAATGCGTCGGGCATCAACGATGGCGCCGCCGCGGTGCTGCTGGCGTCGGGCGCACAGGCGCGCGCACTGGGCCTGACCCCGCGCGCGCGCATCCTCGGCTTTGCCAGTGCCGGGGTCGAACCGGCGGTGATGGGCATGGGCCCGGTGCCCGCCACGCAGCGCCTGCTGGCGCGGCTCGGGCTGTCCATCGCCGATTTCGATGCGATCGAGCTCAACGAAGCGTTCGCCTCGCAGGGGCTGGCGTGCCTGCGCCAGCTCGGTGTCGCCGACGATGCCGCACACGTCAACGCCAATGGCGGTGCCATCGCGCTGGGCCATCCGCTGGGCATGAGCGGCGCGCGCCTCGCCCTGACCCTGCTGCGCCAGCTGGAAGCCAGCGGGGGGCGGCGTGGCCTGGCCACCATGTGCATCGGCGTGGGCCAGGGGGTCGCGCTGGCCATCGAGCGCGTGTGACCGCCCCTGTTTTTTCCTGCTTCACGGCCGCTGCCGCCTTCGCATGGCAGCGTGCCACTGCCTTTCAGCTGCGGCCCCAACGGCCGCCCGCCAACCGGAGTACGCCATGAGCGATCCCACTGACCTGCGCGGCTATCGCAGGCCCTATCCCGGCACCCAGCCGGACCGCATCCACCTGCCGTATGCATCCACCCGCCTGCGCGGCCCCGGGCGCGACCCGATCCAGATTCCGGCCACGCTGTCCGAAGTGACCGGGCCCACGCTGGACCGCATCACCCTGGGCGAACACGCCGCCGACCTGACCGCCGGCTTCAAGGGCCAGCCGCTGGGTGAGCGCATCGTGGTCAGTGGCCGGGTGCTGGACGAGAACGGCCGCCCGGTGCGCAACAGCGTGGTCGAGGTATGGCAGTGCAACGCCGCCGGTCGCTACCTGCACAAGGGCGACCAGCACGACGCACCGCTGGACCCCAACTTCACCGGCACCGGCCAGGTGCTCACCGACGACCACGGCCGTTACCGCTTCACCACCATCAAGCCCGGTGCCTACCCGTGGCGCAACCACTACAACGCGTGGCGACCGGCGCATATCCACTTTTCGCTGCATGGCGAAGGCATCGGCCAGCGCCTGGTCACGCAGATGTATTTCCCCGGCGACCCGCTGCTGGCGTACGACCCGATCTACAACTGCGTGGACGACGCCAAGGCCCGCGAGCGCATGGTGTCCTCGTTCGACTGGGAAAACACCGCCAACGAATTCGCCCTCGGCTACCGCTTCGACATTGTGTTGCGCGGTCGCAAGATGACCGTGTGGGAGTAAGCAGATGAGTTTCCAATCCACTCCGTGGCAGACCGTGGGCCCGTACTACCGGCTGGGCCTGGAACCGCTGTACCGCACCGACATCGCGCCGGCCCAGGCGCAGGGTGAGCGCGTACAGGTGCAGGGCCAGGTGTTCGATGGCCTGGGCGTGCCGGTGTCCGATGCCGTGCTGGAAATCTGGCAGGCCGACGCGCAGGGAATCTACGCGCATCCGGAAGACCCGCGCCACGACGCGCATGACCCGGCCTTCGATGGCTGGGGCAGGGTGCCCACCGACGCGCAGGGCCGCTTCGCCTTCACCACCGTGCGCCCGGGCAGTGTGGCCGGCCCCAAGGGGCAGCCGCAGGCACCGCACCTGATGGTGCTGGTGTTCATGCGCGGTCTGTTGCGCGCGGCCAGTGCGCGGGTGTATTTCAGCGACGCGCCGGGCAATGCCGACGATCCGATCCTGGCCCTGGTGCCGGCCGAACGCCGCGCCACGCTCATCGCCCAGGCGCAGGGCAACGGCCTGTACCACTGGGACGTGCGCATGCAGGGCGAGCTGGAAACCGTGTTCTTCGACTACTGATGCCGGCCTGCACGCGCGGCCTGACGACGCGCGGGTAAGCTGGGTCCACCTTTGACTGGATGGCGTTTGATGAGCGATTTCCCCTCGCTGCTTGGCGGCCTGTTCGGCGCGCCGGAGGTGGACGCGGTGTTCACCGACACCGCGCGCCTGCAGGCGATGCTCGACGTGGAAGCCGCGCTCGCACGCGCGCAGGTGCGCTGCGCGGTGATTCCGCCGGCCGCGCTCGGTGCGATCGAAGCGGCCTGCCGGGCCGACCTGTACGCCGTGCCCGCCCTGGGCCAGGCCACGTTGCTGGCCGGCAACCCGGCCATTCCGCTGGTCAAGGCGCTGACCGCGCAGGTGCGCCACGCGGATGCCGACGCCGCGCGCTGGGTGCACTGGGGCGCCACCAGCCAGGACATCATCGACACCGGCGCGGTGCTGCAGCTGCGCGAGGCAGTCGGCCTGGTGCAGGAGCGGCTGCACGTGCTGTGCACCGCGTTGGCGGTGCTGGCCGATGCCGAGCGCGATACCGGCCTGCCCGGGCGCACGCTGCTGCAGCAGGCGGTGCCGGTGACCTTCGGGCTGAAGGCGGCCGGTTGGCTCGATGCATTGCACCGCAGCCAACGGCGCCTGCAGGCGTTGTACGCCGACACGCTGGTGCTGCAGTTCGGCGGTGCGGCCGGCACCCTGGCCTCGCTGCAGACGCGCGGCCTGGACGTGGCCCAGGCCCTGGGCGACGAACTGCAGTTGCCGGTGCCGGCGCTGCCGTGGCACACCGCCCGCGACCGGGTGGCCGAACTCGGCAGCACGTTCGCGCTGCTCACCGGCACGCTGGGCAAGATCGCCACCGACATCGTGCTGCTGATGCAGTCCGAAGTGGCCGAAGCATTCGAGCCGGCCGGCGAGGGCAGGGGCGGGTCATCGGCGATGCCGCACAAGCGCAATCCGGTGGGCTGCGTGGCGGCCATTGCCGCGGCCACCCGGGTGCCGGGCCTGTTGTCCACCTTGTTCGTGGCGATGCCGCAACCGCATGAGCGCGCGGCCGGGCAGTGGCATGCCGAGTGGGAAACCGTGCCGGAGATCGTGCGCCTGTGCGCCGGCAGCCTGGCCCAGGTGACCGTGGTGGTGCAAGGCCTGCAGCTGGACCGGGCGCGCATGCGCGACCACCTGGACAGCCACGGCGGCCTGCTTTACGCAGAAGCGGTGGCGGTGACGCTGGCTGAAACGCTGGGCAAGGCCACCGCGCATGCGCTGGTGGAACAGGCCGCACGCCAGGCGCTGGCGCAGTCGCGGCACCTGCGCGAGGTGCTGCAGGAGATGCCGGACGTGAGCGCGCAGCTGTCGCCGACGCAGCTGGCGGCGTTGTTCGCGCCCGACAGCTGGCGTGGCATGGCCGACACCTGGATCAATCGCGTGCTGGCGCAGCGCTGACCCTTATTGGAGGGGTGCAATGGATTTTCTTGAGCTGGACGCACATCGCCTGCATTACCGCATTGACGGGCCGGACGATGCGCCGTGGTTGACCTTCTGCAACTCGCTGGGCACCGACCTGCACATGTGGGACCCGCAGATGGCCGCATTGTCGGGGCGGTTCCGGATCCTGCGCTATGACCGCCGTGGGCATGGCCACTCCAGCGCGCCGCCAGGCCTGTACAGCGTGGCCGACCTGGGCGCGGACGTACTGGCCCTGTGGGACCACCTGGGCGTGGCACGCAGCCATTTCTGCGGGCTGTCGATCGGCGGCCTGACCGGGCAATGGCTGGGCGTGCATGCCGGCACGCGCCTGCACACGCTGACGGTGGCGGCCACCGCCGCGAAGATCGGCACGGCCGAGAGTTGGGAGACGCGCATCGCGCAGGTGCGTGCGCAGGGCCTGTTGCCGTTGCGCGAAGGCACGGCCGAACGCTGGTTCACGCCGGCCTTCGTCGCGGCGCAACCGGCGCAGGTAGAGGACATCCTGCAGCGCTTTGTCACCACCAGTGTGGCGGGCTACGTTGGCTGCTGTCATGCCGTGGCTACTGCGGACTTCCGTGACCAGCTGGCGCAGATCGGAGTGCCGACCCTGGCCATCGCCGGCGACGACGATCCGGTCTGCCCGCCCGCAGACCTGCAGGCCATCGCGCGCGGGGTCGCCCACGGCCACGCCGTCGCCGTGCCCGGCCGCCACATCTGCAACATCGAATCGGCCGACGCATTCACCGCCGCCCTGACCGCCCACACATCGTAGGTACCGACCATTGGTCGGTACACCCCCACACCGATCGTGACCGGCACGCCCCCACACCGTAGGTACCGACCGTTGGTCGGTACACCCAGACACCGATCGTCACCGGCACGCCCATACACCGTAGGTGCCGACCGTTGGTCGGTACATCCAGACACCGTAGGTACCGACCGTTGGTCGGTACACCCCACCCAAAACGAGGCATCCCCAATGGACGAACAGGAACGCTACGAAGCCGGCCTGACCGTGCGCCGCGCCGTACTCGGCGAGGCCCACGTCGAGCGCTCGCTGCAGGCGCGCACCGACTTCACCCACGAATTCCAGGACTTCATCACCCGTACCGCCTGGGGCACGGTGTGGACCCGAGACGGCCTGCCACGTCACACCCGCTCGCTGCTGACCATCGTGATGATGGTGGCGTTGGGCCATGACGAAGAGTTCAAACTGCACATCCGCGCCGCGCGCAACAACGGCGTCACCCCGGACGAGATCAAGGAAGTGCTGCTGCAGGCCGCCATCTACTGCGGCGTACCGGCCGCCAACCACGCCTTCGCGCTGGCCAAGCCCATCCTCGAAGAACAAGCCAACGCACCACCGCGGTAAGCCCAGCACCGGTAGTGCCGGCCGCTGGCCGGCAACCCGATACACCCGAACGGAACCGGATACCGCCGGGCGCTGGCCGGCAACCCGATACACCTGAACGGAACCGGATACCGCCGGCACCCCCCCTCAATGCAGCAACGTACCCAACCGCTGCGCCGCTTCCCGCAGCCGCGGCAGCAACTGTGACTGCATCACCCCCAGGCTGATCCGCCCGGCCTGGGTGCCGATGTTCAGCGCGCCCACCACCGCGCCACTGCGCGCGTGCACCGGCACGGCGATCGAGCGCAGCCCGATCTCCAGCTCCTGGTCCACCAGCGCCACGCCGTCGCGGCGCACGCGTTCCAGCGTGTCCAAAAACTCGTCCATGCGCGTCACGGTGCGCTCGGTGCGCGGCCGCAGCGGATTGCGTTCCAGGTAGCTTTCCAGCGTGTCGTGCGGCAACGCGGCCAGCAGCACGCGACCCATAGAGGTGCAGTACGCGGGCAGGCGGCTGCCCGCGCGCAGCCCGATCGACATGATCCGCACGGTTTCGGCGCGGGCCACATACAGCACGTCATCGCCATCCAGCACGCCCAGCGAGCACGACTCGTGCACGTCGTCGCGCAGGGCATCCAGCACCGGCTGCGCCGCCGCGGTCATCGACGACGACGCCACATACGCCCCGCCCATGCCCAGCACGCGCGGCAGCAGCACGAAACCGCGCCCCTGTTCGCCCACGTAGCCCAGCTTCTCCAGGGTGTACAGCACGCGCCGCACCGCCGCGCGCGAGATGCCCGTTTCGGTGCTGATCTGCGACATGGTCACTTCACGCGGGTGCTGCGAAAACACGCTCAGCACTACCAGCCCGCGACCCAGGGAGGTCATGAAATCCGGATCGCCCTGGTTGTCCTGGATCAGTTGCATCAGCTCGTGGCTGAGCCCGCGATCCTGCGGCGGGGCAGGGGCGCGCTTGGGGCGACGGCTGGGAGGTGCGGCAGACATGGCGGTGGTTCGTGCTCGGTGATCGTGCATGGTAAGGGCTGCACGCGATGAAGCGAAGCTGCGCGCCACGGTGCGAAGACCGTGGCGCGCGTGGCTCAGCGCGTGGCCGGCAACGCGTAGGCGATCACATAGTCGCCGCGATCCGGCGACTGGCGTGCGCCGCCGGCGGAAATCACCACGTACTGGCGACCGGTCTTCGGCGACACATAGGTGATTGGCGTGCCCTGGCTGCCCACCGGCATGCGTGCCTTCCACACTTCTTCACCGGTGCGGCTGTCATAGGCGCGCAGGTAGTAATCCTGGGTGCCGGCGAAGAACAGCAGGCCCGACTGGGTGGCCAGTGAACCGCCCAGGGTGGGCATGCCGATCGGAATCGGCAGGCGCATCTTGACGCCCATCGGGCCGGTGTCCTTCACCGTGCCCACCGGCACCTGCCAGACCAGCTGGTGGGTGGCCAGGTTGATCGCCGACAGCGTGCCGAACGGCGGCTTCTGGCACGGAATGCCCAGCTTGGACAGGAAGCGGTCGCGCAGCGAGCCGTACGGCGTGCCGGTCTGCGAGGCTGCGCCCATTTCCACGCCGCCGGCGCCTTCGGTCATGTCCGCGCGCGGAATGAGCTTGGTCCACAGCCCCAGGCGCATGTCGTTGACGAACAGGTAGCCCGTGGTGGGATCCACCGACGCGCTGCCCCAGTTCATGCCCCCCAGCGAACCGGGCCACTGCAGGGCCAGGTCCTCGCCCGGCGGGGTGAACATGCCGTCGTAGCGGAAGCCCTTGAACTGGATGCGGCACAGCATCTGGTCGATCGGCGTGGCGCCCCACATGTCCGATTCGGTCAGGGTCTGCGCACCGATCTGCGGCAGCCCCACCGACAGGCGTTGGGTAGGCGAGTAGCGCTCGCCGGCGGCGTTGCCCTGCGGTGCCGGGATGTCGCGCACCTCGGTGATCGGCTGGCCGGTGGCGCGGTTGAGCATGAACACCTGGCCGGCCTTGGTGATCTGCAGCAGCGCGGGCAGGGTGCCGCCCTTGCCATCGGGCACGTCGGTCAGGGTGGGCTGTGCGGGCAGGTCGTAATCCCACAGGTCGTGGTGCACGGTCTGGTAGACCCAGCGCTCCTTGCCGGTGGCCACATCCAGTGCCACCACTGCCGAGCTGTACTTGTCGTCCTGCGGGGTGCGCTCGCCGGCCCACTGGTCCGGCGTGGTGTTGCCGGTGGGCAGGTAGACCAGGCCCAGCTGCGGGTCATAGGCCATCGAGGTCCACACGTTCGGGGTGGCGCGGGTGTAGTGGATGGACGGATCCAGCGGCACGTCCGGGGTTTCCCGGGACAGGTCCCAGACCCAGGCCAGCGCGCCGCTGCGCACGTTGTAGGCACGCACCACACCGGAGGGTTCGTTGACCTCGATGTTGTCGGCCACCCGCCCGCCCACGATCACCAGTTCACCGGCCACCAGGGGCGCGGCGGTCAGCGTGTAGAAGCCGGGCTTGATCTCGCCCATGCCACGCTTGAGGTCCACCACGCCGCCTTCGCCGAAGTCCGGGCAGGGCGCGCCGGTGGTAGCGTCCAGTGCGAACAGGCGGGCGTCGATCGAGGTCATCAGGATGCGCTTCTCGCACAGTGCCGGGGCCGTTGCGGCAGCGACGGTGGCCGGTGCGGCAGGGCTCGGTGCGGCAGGACTCAGTGCGGCAGCGACGGTGGGGGCGCCGACCAGCGGCTGGCCTGCGTCGAAATAGCCCAGGCCACGGCAGCGCTGCCAGTTCGGCGCGGTCGCCTTGGGATCGAACGCCCAGCGCTGCTTGCCGCTGTCCACGTCCAGCGCCACCACCTGGTTGTGCGGCGTGCACAGGTACAGCGTGTCGCCAATCTGCAGCGGGGTGTTCTGGTCTTCGGCGCCGAAGCCATCGCTCTGCGGCACGTCGCCGGTATGCGCGGTCCAGGCCACTTGGAGCTGGGTGATGTTGGCCGGGGTGATCTGGTCCAGCGCGGCGAAACGGGTGCCGGCGGTGGTGTTGCCCCAGTGCTGCCAATCACGTTGCTCGCTGCCCTTGGCCACCGGCACCACGGCCGGTGACGCGCCCTGCGCGGTGACCACCGGGCGCGGCTGGAACGCCGACACCGCCGTGCCCAGCAGGCCCACCAGCAGCAGCGCGGCCACGCCATAGGCCGCGCGCCCGGGGCGCTGGCCACGACTGCGCCGCAGCACCGGCCAGGTCAGCGCGACCAGCATCGCCAGCACGGCGGGCATCACCAGCCGCGACACCAGCGGCCAGAATTCCAGCCCGGCATCGGCCAGTGCCCAGGCCACGGTGGCGACGAACGCCACCCCATACAGCAGCGCGCCCAGTGGGCGGCGCAGGGCCAACAGGCCGCCGGCCACCAGCGACGCGGCGCCCATCAGCAGGAAGTACCAGCTGCCGCCGAGCTGGGCCAGGCGCACACCGCCCACCAGCAGAACCAGGCCGAACAGCATCACCACGATGCCAATCAGGACCACCAGGGTGCGGCACAGGGCCGACGGTTTCGTGTTCTCGTCCACGTTGCATGAACCTCTACAGGAAACCCGGTACCGATCGGCACCGGGCAGGCCCGCGCGCGCCATGCGTGGCGGGGACCGTTGGCCATCTCACCCCGGCATTGCCTTGCCCTGCAGGGGCGCGGGAATGCTTCGCTGCTTATCGCGGAAACGGAGTGAACGGCCGGTTAGGGCGATTATCGCACCGTTGTGCGATTTCGGCGTGAACCCGGGGTGCCACCGATGGAACGCAGCAACGCAGCGGCCTGGCCAGGCGGGCAGTGCCGCGCCGAAGCGTTTACCCTATGCCACCCCGTTCGTTGCCCGCCCCATGACCGAGTCTTCCGCCACGCCCGCCTGGGCCGGCCGCCTGCGTGATATCGCCGATTTCCCCAAGCCGGGCATCCTGTTCAAGGACATCATGCCGCTGCTGGCCAATGGCGATGATTTCGCCGCTGCGGTCGATGCGATGGTGCAGCCGTGGCGCACGGCGAACCTGCAGGCGGTGATGGGCATCGAATCGCGCGGCTTCATCCTGGGTGCGGCCATGGCGCGCGTGCTGGGCGTCGGCTTCGTGCCGGTGCGCAAGCCGGGCAAGCTGCCGGGCCGCACGCTGAAGCAGGAATACACGCTGGAATACCGCACCGACACCATTGAAGTACACGCCGACGCCTTGCCGGCCGGTGCGCGTGTGCTGGTGGTTGATGATGTGCTGGCAACCGGCGGCACGTTGCTGGCGGCGTTGTCGCTGGCGCGCCAGTTGCAGGTGGAGGTCGTGGGCGCGGCGGTGCTGGTGGAACTGGCCGGGCTGGGCGGACGCGAGCGCTGGGACGGCGATGTGCCGTTGTTGGCCAACCTGGTGTATTGAGGCCGGGCTCTGCCTGGCGGTTTGACATCGCGTAAGCCGACCAACGGTCGGCTCTACCGGATGGCGCGTAGAGCCGGGCTCTGCCCGGCTGTTCGACATGGTGCAAGCCGACCAACGGTCGGCTCTACCGGGCAGGTGCGTAGAGCCGGGCTCTGCCCGGCTGTTCGACATGGTGCAAGCCGACCAACGGTCGGCTCTACCCCATTACATCCGGCGGACGCGGAAGCGGCGGCCCTTGATTTTGCCTGCTTCCAGCCGGTCGATCGCGCGGCCTACCTGCTCGCGCGCGATGGCCACGTACGAGCGGGTGGCGTAGATGTCGATCTTGCCGATCACCTTGGCCGACAGCCCGGCCTCACCGGTCAACGCCCCCAGGATGTCGCCCGGGCGCAGCTTGTCGGTCTTGCCGCCATCGATGCGCAGGGTTTCCATCGCGGCCTGCGGCAGCACGGCGGGGCGGGCCGTCGCCAGCGGGGTCTTCTGCCAGTCCAGCGGCTTGCCCTGCGCGGCTTCCAGCGCATCGGCGCGGTTGCGCTCGCGGCCGGTCACCAGGCTCACCGCCAGGCCGGACGCGCCGGCGCGGCCGGTGCGGCCCACGCGGTGTTCGTAGGTTTCGATGTCGGTGGGCAACTCGTAATTGATCACGGCCGCCAGGTCCTGCACGTCCAGCCCGCGCGCGGCCACGTCGCTGGCCACCAGCACGTTGCAGCTGCGGTTGGCGAAGCGCACCAGGACTTCATCGCGGTCACGCTGTTCCATTTCGCCGTGCAACGGCAGTGCCGAGAAGCCGAACTGCTGCAGCGAATTGGCCACGTCGTCCACGTCACGACGGGTGTTGCAGAACACCACCGTCGATTCCGGGTTGTACTTCAGCAGCAGGCCGGCCAGCGCCTTCTGCTTGCTGGCCAGGTCCACTTCGCAGAACAGGTGGCGAATCGCCGGTGCGTTGTCGGCACCCTGGACAGTCACTTCCACCGGATCGCGCAGCAGCACGCGGGCGATCTCGCGGATCTCATCGGGGTAGGTGGCCGAGAACAGCAGCGTCTGGCGATCCTTGCTGGTGCGCCCGGCAATCTCGCGGATCGGCTCTTCAAAGCCCATGTCCAGCATGCGGTCGGCTTCGTCCAGCACCAGCGTGGTGACACCGCCCAGCTTCAGGGCGCGCTTGCGGCCGAGCTCCTGGATACGGCCGGGCGTGCCGACCACCACGTGCGGGTCGTGCGCTTCCAGCGAGGCCAGCTGCGGGCCCAGCGGCATGCCGCCGGTGAGCACCACCAGCTTCAGGTTGGGAATGCCGGTGGCGAGCTTGCGGATCTGCTTGCCCACCTGGTCGGCCAGTTCGCGGGTGGGGCACAGCACCAGAGCCTGGGCGCGGATCACCGACGGGTCCAGGGCCTGCAGAAGGCCCAGCCCGAAGGCGGCGGTCTTGCCGCTGCCAGTAGGGGCCTGGGCGATCAGGTCGCGGCGCTCAAGGATCGCCGGCAGGCTCTGCGCCTGCACGGGGGTCATCTGGGTATAGCCCAGCGCGTCGATGCCCGCCGCCAGCGAGGCCGACAGGGGCAGTTCGGAGAATTCATTCATGGCGCATTCTACCCGCTGCGCCGCCTGTCGGGCGTGTGCCGGCGCTGCTCAGGCCAGATCCAGCGCCCGCAGCCCCTCCATCAACGCGGTGTGCTGGGCATGGCTGAACGCGCCCGGGCCGTCGCTGACATCCAGAATCAGTGTGTGGAACCAGGGATTGGGGTGGCTGACATCCTGCTCCCAGCGGACCACGACATCCGGGCCTAGCACCCGCTGCAGCAGGTCGATCAGGTCGTCTTCGGCTTCATCGACGGCGCCATAGCGATCCAGCACCAGCCGGTACGGGATGTGCAGGCGGCGGCGATCGACGGGGGGAACACGCTCACGCTTCATCGCCCCAGTGTTGCATGCGGCACGCGCTCACCCCAGCAGCGCGTGCACGCCCACGTTGATGCCCAGGCCCCCGGCCAGCAACCAGGCAAACAGCAGCAGGGCCAGCAGCAGCGGCTTCATGCCGGCCTGGCGCAGCGCCGATACATGGGTGGTCAACCCCAGCGCGGCCATGGCCATGGCCAGCAATACCGTGTCCACCTCGATGGCCAAGGCCACCCACCCGGCGGGCAGCAGGTGCAGCGAATTGAACCCGGCCACCGCAACGAACCCGAAGGCGAACCAGGGCACCACGATCTTCGCGCGTGCCGCCCCGGGCTGGGCGCTGCCGCCGCGGGCCAGCAGCAATGACAGCGCGATCAGGAACGGGGCCAGCATCATCACCCGCACCATCTTGGCGATCACCGCGGTATCGGCGGCCCCTTCGCTGACCGCGCGCCCGGCCGCGACCACCTGCGCCACTTCGTGCACGGTCGAGCCGGTGAACACGCCATAGAACGACTCGCTCATCGGCAGCACGCCGTGCGCCAGGTTGAGCTGGTACAGCGCCGGGTACAGGAACATGCCCAGCGTGCCGAACACCACCACCGTAGACACCGCCACGGTGACCTGCTCGGCGCGCCCGCGCACCACCGGTTCGGCGGCCATCACCGCCGCCGCGCCGCAGATCGCGCTGCCGGCGCCGATCAGCAGTGCGCTGGTGCGGTCGATCCCGAACCAGCGGGTGCCGGCCCACCACGCCAGCCCGAAGGTGCTGGCCAGCACCAGCGCATCGATCAGCACGCCGGCCACGCCGACCTGGCCGATGTCCTGGAAGGTCAGGCGCAGGCCGTACAGCACGATGCCGGCGCGCAGCAGCCACTGCTTGGAAAAGCCCACGCCCGCCGCGGCCCGGGGTGCCAAGCGCGGGTACACGCTGTTGCCCAGCGCGATGCCGAGCACGATGGCCAGCGTGAGGGCACTGATGCCGTGCGCCTGCAGCCACGGCAGGGTGGCCAGCGCCATCGCCGCCACGGCGACACCGCCCGCCAGCAGCAGGCCGGGCAGGCGCCCGCGCCAACGTTGGGCGAGGGCGGGCAGGAACAGGGCAGGGCGGGGGCTGGACGCGTTCACGAAGCGGCTCCTTGTAGGGAGCGTCCAGCCTGCGCTCGCCCCACAAACCTGTAAAACGCATTATTGATGTGATTTCAACCGGTTTTATGGGTTAATGCGCGCATGCGCATCAGTCTTCGCCAATGGCAGGTATTCGTGGCCGTGGCCGACGCGGGCACCACCGCCGCCGCCGGCGCGCAGCTGGCGTTATCGCAGTCGGCCGCCAGTGCGGCGCTCAACGAACTGGAGGCGCAGTTGCCGTCGCTGCTGTTCGACCGCATCGGCCGCCGCCTGGTCCTCAATGCGCAGGGCCGGGCCCTGCTGGACCCGGCGCGCGGGCTGCTGGCCGCGTCCGCGGACCTTGAGGCGATGGCCGGGGCAGGGCGGCCGGCATCGGCCACCGGGGTACCGCTGCAGCTGCGGATCGGGGCCAGCACCACCATCGGCAACTACCTGCTGCCCGCCCGGGTCGCCGCCCTGCTGGCCGACCAGCCGCACGTGGACGTGGACCTGCGTATCGGCAACAGCGCCGAGGTGGTCGCGGCGGTGCAGCGGCTGGAGGTCGACCTGGGCCTCATCGAAGGCCCGTGCCACGAGAGCGGGCTGAACGTGCTGCCCTGGCAGCAGGATGCCCTGGTGATCGTGGCCGCCGCCGCGTCCCCGCTGAGCGCCCGCCCCGACCTTTCCGACCTGTCTGCCGCGCGCTGGCTGCTGCGCGAACCCGGCTCGGGGACCCGCGAGGCGGTGGAGCAGGCGTTGCTGCCGCACCTGCACCACTTCGCCCGCGCCATGCAGCTGGGCAGCACCGAGGCCATCAAACAGGCCGCCGCCGCCGGGCTGGGCGTGGCCTGCCTGTCGCGGCACGCGGTGGCCGATCTGGTGGCGCTGGGCAGCCTGCGCATCCTGGACACCCCGTTGCCGCCGCTGTCGCGCCAGTTGTGGGTGGTCCACCACCCCGGCAAGCACGTACCGCCGCCGCTGCGCGCCCTGCTGGGGCTGGCCGCGGACGCTTTTGCGTCCGGTTGAGCGACGCCGCACACCGCCACACCGTACAATGGTCGGATGCCTCTGATTACTCTGCAAAACGTCGACTTCAGCGTCGGCGGCCCCCTGTTGCTGGAAAAAGCCGAACTGTCGATCGAACCGGGCGAGCGTATCGCCCTGATCGGCCGCAATGGCGCCGGCAAATCGACCCTGCTCAAGCTGCTGTCCGGCGACCACAAGCCCGACGACGGAGAAGTCCGCGTGCAGCAGGGGGTGCGCATCACCCGCCTGGAACAGGAAGTCCCGCACGGTGCCGCCGGCAGCGTGTTCGACGTGGTGGCCGATGGCCTGGGCGAGCTGGGCCAGTGGCTGGCCGAGTTCCATCACCTGAGCATGGCCGACGAGTTCGACGGCGATGCCTTGTCGGCCGTGCAGGCCAAGATCGACGCTGCCAACGGCTGGGGCCTGGACCAGCGCGTCAGCGAAACCCTGACCAAGCTTGACCTGGACGGCGAAGCCGAATTCGCGCGCCTGTCCGGCGGCATGAAGCGCCGCGTGCTGCTCGGCCGCGCGCTGGTGTCCTCGCCGGACCTGCTGCTGCTCGACGAACCGACCAACCACCTGGACATCGAAGCCATCGACTGGCTGGAAATGTTCCTCAAGAACTGGAACGGCAGCGTGGTGTTCGTCACCCATGACCGTCGCTTCCTGCGTGCACTGGCCACCCGCATCGTCGAAATCGACCGGGGCCAGGTCACCAGCTGGCCGGGCGACTGGGCCAACTACGAGCGCCGCCGCGAAGAACGCCTCAATGCGCAGGCGCAGGAAAATGCGCGCTTCGACAAGCTGCTGGCGCAGGAAGAAATCTGGATCCGCCAAGGCATCAAGGCCCGCCGCACCCGCGACGAAGGCCGCGTGCGCCGCCTCAAGGCGATGCGCAATGATCGCTCGCAGCGCCGCGAACTGGGTGGCAACGTGCGCATGGAAGCGGCGCAGGCGGAGAACTCCGGCAAGAAGGTCATCGACGTCAAGGACATCTCCTTCGCCTTTGGCGAACGCGTGATGGTCAAGGATTTTGAAACCGTCATCCTGCGCGGCGACCGGATTGGCCTGATCGGGCCGAACGGCAGCGGCAAGACCACGCTGCTGAAGCTGCTGCTGGGCGACCTGCAGCCGCAGAGCGGCGAAGTGCGCGCCGGCACCAACCTGCAGATCGCCTACTTCGACCAGTACCGTGCGGTGCTGCGCGAAGACTGGACCGCGATCGAGAACGTGGCCGAAGGCCGCGATTTCATCGAGTTCAACGGCAAGCGCAAGCACGTGCATGCCTACCTGCAGGACTTCCTGTTCTCGCCCGAGCGCGCCCGCGCGCCGATCACCCGCCTGTCCGGTGGCGAGCGCAACCGCCTGCTGCTGGCCAAGCTGTTCGCGCAGCCGTCCAACCTGCTGGTGATGGACGAACCGACCAACGACCTGGACGTGGAAACCCTGGAGCTGCTCGAAGAGCTGCTCAGCGATTACGCGGGCACCTTGTTGCTGGTCAGCCATGACCGTGACTTCCTCGACAACGTGGTGACCTCCACGATGGTGATGGAAGGCGACGGCGTGGTGGGCGAGTACGTGGGCGGCTACAGCGACTGGCAGCAGCATGCCGCGCGCGTGGCGGCGGCGGCTGCCGCGGCACCGGTGGTGGCGGGCAAGCCGGCGGCCTCGGCTGCGTCAGCACCGGCTGAGCCGGCTGCTGCCAAGCGCAAGCTGAGCTACAAGGATGCGCGCGAGCTGGAACAGTTGCCGCTGACGATTGAAACCCTGGAGAAGGACGTCGAAGGCCTCACCGCCGCGATGAACGACCCGGCGTTCTACCAGCGCAGCGCGGCGGACATGGCGGCGCACAATGCGAAGCTTGCCAAGGTGCAGGCGGAGTTGGATGCGGCGTACGCGCGCTGGGAAGAGCTGGACGCGTGACGCGCCCGTAGAGCCGGGCTCTGCCCGGCTTGGGTCGGGCGTTCATGGCCCGGACGGAGGGCAGCCGACCAACGGTCGGCTCTACCGGTCAGGCGTTCATGGCGCCCGGCGAAGGGCAGCCGACCAACGGTCGGCTCTACCGGTACTGGGGTTCATGGCGCCGGACGAAGGCAGCCGACCAACGGTCGGCTCTACCGGGTGGGGTTCATGGCCCGGACGGAGGCAGCCGACCAACGGTCGGCTCTACCGTGGTCATTTCAACCCGTGCAGGTCCCGCAGTTGCGTGGGGCGCGAGCCGAAGTAGGCGGCCAGGTCGGCGATGTCCTGATCGCTCAGGTCGGTCGCCTGCGGGGTCATCAATGCGTGCTGGCGGTCGCCGGCGCGGTACGCCTGCAGTGCGTGGGCCAGGTAGTCACCGTACTGCCCACCCAGTTTCGGGTAGGTCGGGTCGATCGGCTTGTTGCCGTCGGCGCCGTGGCAGTCGATGCAGCTCTGGCCGGTGGCCTTGCCCTTGACCTGGGCACGGGCCTCGCCGGCGGCGATGCGTCCGGTGGGGAGACCGGCCGATGAGCCGGACCCGTGCTCGCCACTGGCGTGGCCCGGGTCGGCGGCGGAATCTGCGCTGTTTTCCACCTGCGACTGCGAACACGCAGCCAGCAGCAGGGCAACGGACAGGGCGATGGCATAACGCTTGAAGGGCGCGGCTTTCGTCATGGGCGGTGCTTACTTGACGGTGGACAGGTAAACAGCGAGATCGGCGATCTCCTGTTCGCTGAAACTCATGGACTGCGCCTGCATCGTCGGATGCTTGCGCTTGCCCTGGCGGTACTCGCTCAGCGCCTGGCTGAGGTACTGCTGGGTCTGCCCACCAATCTTGGGCACCCTGTAGCTGGGGTAGGCGTTCTTGTAGCCGGTGATGCCGTGGCACCCCTGGCAGGTGTACGCCAGGACCCGGCCATTGTCGAAACTGCCCGTCAGCCCAGCCGGAGCGGCGGGGGCGGGCGGGGTAGCGGCAGGGGCGGGTACGGGTGCGGCAGGTGCGGCGGGTACTGCTGGAGCAGTTGCGGCCTGTGCGGCGGCCCCGAGGGGCAGGAGGACGGCCAGAAGACAAGCGGCGAGCGGCTGCGGGCGCATGATGTCCTTTCCGGTGTACGGGTCTGGTCGTTCCGGCGTGGGGTACGGAACTGGCCCGAGTATAGCCTGCGTTTTCATCTAGCTGAAACCGGGGGCGGCACGGGCGTTGCCGCAGGTCACCATGACCTTTGGGATATGGTGTGATCGTGACGTGGTGCATTACTTTGCTACCACACCTGCCCACGCATCCCTCAGGGACACGACGATGTCGCGAATTTCTTTCCTGCACGGCCGCACCGGAACCTGCGCCGCTGCACTGCTGATCACCACCTCGCTGCTGCTCAGCGGCTGCGGCGCTGGCGCCGGCGCCACCGATGCGCAAGCCGCCGAAAAAGACCCCAAGGCTGAAAAAGCCGTCGACGCCGTACCGGTCGAGGCGGTCGCCGCCAGCCGTCGCGCCGTCGCTGCCAGCTACACCGGCACCGCCGCGCTGGAAGCGCGCGCCGAATCGCAGGTGGTGGCCAAGACATCCGGTGTTGCCTTGGCGGTCCTGGTCGAAGAAGGCCAGGCGGTACGTGCCGGGCAGCCGCTGGTGCGCCTGGACCCGGACCGTGCGCGGCTGGCCGTGGCGCAGAGCGAAGCGGTGATGCGCAAGCTGGAGAACAACTACCAGCGTGCGCAGAAGCTGATCGGCCAGCAGATGGTCAGCGCCGCCGATGTGGACCAGATCAAGTACGACGTGGAAAACGCCCGGGCGCAGTACCGCCTGGCCACGCTGGAGCTGTCCTACACCACGGTGGTTGCACCGATCTCCGGCGTGATCGCTTCGCGCTCGATCAAGACCGGCAACTTCGTGCAGATCAACACGCCGATCTTCCGCATCATCGACAACTCGCGCCTGGAGGCCACCCTCAACGTGCCCGAACGCGAGCTGGCCACGCTGCGCGCCGGCCAGCCGGTGACGCTGGTGGCCGATGCGCTGCCGGGCAAGTCGTTCCCCGGCGTTGTCGACCGCATCTCGCCGGTGGTCGATGCCGGCAGCGGCACCTTCCGCGTGGTCAGTGGCTTCGGCGAAGACGCACAGGGCCTGCAGCCGGGCATGTTCGGCCGCATCCGCATCGACTACGACCAGCGCGCCGACGCGCTGGTGGTGCCGCGCCTGGCGCTGCTCGACGATGGCGAGCCGGCGGTGTTCCGGGTGCGCGCCGGCAAAGTGGCACGGGTACCGGTGAAGCTGGGCTATGCCGAAGGGCCGTGGGTGGAAATCCGCGAGGGCCTGGCCGAAGGCGACCAGGTGGTGACCGCTGGCAAGGTGGCACTGCGCGATGGCACGGCGGTGCAGGTGATCGGCGACAAGCCGGCCACCGCCACCGCATCGGCGCAACCGGCGAAAAAGGCGGAGAGCCGTCAATGACCTCGGCCGGCAACGACCACGGCAACGATCCGCACCACGGCGACCGCCCGGGTGCACAGGGCGGGGGGCTGGTGGAATTTGCCACCCGCCGCCGCGTCACCATCGCCATGTGCACGGTGACGCTGATGCTGTTCGGCGTCATCGCGCTGGGCAACCTCAAGGTCAACCTGCTGCCCGACCTGAGCTATCCCACCCTGACCGTACGCACCGAATACACCGGCGCGGCCCCCACCGAAATTGAAACCCTGATCAGCGAACCGGTCGAAGAGGCCGTGGGCGTGGTCAAGAACCTGCGCAAGCTCAAGTCGGTCTCGCGTACCGGGCAGAGCGACGTCGTGCTCGAGTTCGCCTGGGGCACCAACATGGACCAGGCCAGCCTGGAAGTGCGCGACAAGATGGAAGCGCTGAACCTGCCGCTGGAGGCCAAGGCTCCGGTGCTGCTGCGCTTCAATCCGTCCACCGAACCGATCATGCGCCTGGTGATCTCGGCCAAGGCCGACGCCGCCACCGATGCCGACGCGGTCCGCCAGCTCACCGAGCTGCGCCGCTATGCCGATGAAGACCTGAAGAAGAAGCTCGAACCGGTGGCCGGCGTGGCCGCGGTCAAGGTGGGCGGCGGCCTGGAAGACGAGATCCAGGTCGACATCGACCAGCAGAAGCTGGCCCAGCTCAACCTGCCGATCGACAACGTGATCAAGCGGCTCAAGGAAGAGAACATCAATATCTCCGGCGGTCGCCTGGAGGAAGGCTCGCAGCGCTTCCTGGTGCGTACCGTCAACCAGTTCGCCGACCTGGACGACATCCGCAACCTGCTGGTGACCACCCAGGGCAGCAACGGCAGCGCCGCCGACGCGGCCATGCAGCAGATGTTCGCCATTGCCGCCTCGACCGGCTCGGATGCGGCCGTTGCCGCCGCCTCGGCCGCGCAGAGCGCGTCCAGCAGCAGTTCCTCGACCATCGCCAATGGCGTGCCGGTGCGGCTGAAGGACGTTGCCAGCGTGCGCCAGGGCTACAAGGAACGCGAGGCGATCATCCGCCTGGGCGGCAAGGAAGCAGTTGAACTGGCGATCTACAAGGAAGGCGACGCCAACACCGTGGCCACCGCCGAGGCGCTGCGCGCGAAGCTGGAGCAGATCAAGGCGCAGATTCCCGGCGACGCCCAGCTGACCACCATCGAAGACCAGTCGCGCTTCATCGAACACGCCATCAGTGACGTCAAGAAGGACGCGGTGATCGGCGGCCTGCTGGCCATCCTGATCATCTTCCTGTTCCTGCGCGATGGCTGGAGCACGTTCGTGATCAGCCTGTCGCTGCCGGTCTCGATCATCACCACATTCTTCTTCATGGGCCAGATGGGCCTGAGCCTCAATGTGATGTCGCTGGGCGGCCTGGCGTTGGCCACCGGCCTGGTGGTGGACGACTCGATCGTGGTGCTGGAGAGCATCGCCAAGGCGCGTGAGCGTGGCCTGGGCATCCTACAGGCGGCCATTGCCGGTACCCGCGAAGTGAGCATGGCGGTGGTCGCCTCGACCCTGACCACCATCGCGGTGTTTCTGCCGCTGGTGTTCGTCGATGGCATCGCCGGGCAGCTGTTCCGCGACCAGGCGCTGACCGTGGCAATCGCCATTGCGATCTCGCTGCTGGTGTCGATGACCCTGATTCCGATGCTCAGCTCGCTCAAGGGCCGCCCGCCGCTGGCGTTCCCGGACGAGCCGGCACACGCAGCATGGCAGCCCGAGAAGCGCTGGCTCAAGCCGGTGGCCAGTGGCCGCCGCGGCGTCGGTGCGCTGGTCCGCTGGGCCTGCTTCGGCGTGGCCTGGGCAATCATCCGCGTGTGGCGCGGCGTGGTGGCCGTGGTCGGGCCGGTGATGCGCAAAGCCAGCGACGTGGCGATGAAGCCCTACGCGGGCGCCGAACGCGGCTACCTCAAGCTACTGCCGGGCGCGCTGCATCATCCGGGCAAGGTCCTGGGCTTTGCCGCGCTGGCCTTTGTGGCCACCATGGCGCTGGTGCCGATGCTGGGCGCCGACCTGATCCCGCAGCTGGCCCAGGCCCGCTTTGAAATGACCGCCAAGCTGCCGGCCGGCACGCCGCTCAAGCAGACCGATGCGCTGGTCCGCGAACTGCAGCTGGCCCATGCCAAGGACGACCAGATCGCCTCGCTGTATGGCGTCAGCGGCAGCGGCACGCGGCTGGATGCCAGCCCCACCGAAAGCGGTGAGAACATCGGCAAGCTCACCGTGGTGATGGCCGGTGGCGGCGATGCGCGCACGGAAGCGGCCATCACCGAGCGCCTGCGCGATTCGATGCAGCAGCACCCGGGCGTGCAGGTCGATTTCGCACGGCCGGCCTTGTTCAGCTTCTCCACCCCGCTGGAGGTGGAACTGCGCGGCCAGGACATGGCCACGCTCGAGCGCGCGGGCCAGGCTCTGGCCGCGATGCTGCGCAACAACCCGCACTACGCCGACGTCAAATCGACGGTGGAAGAGGGCTTCCCGGAAATCCAGATCCGCTTCGACCAGGAACGCGCCGGCGCGCTGGGCCTGACTACCCGCCAGATCGCCGATGTGGTGGTGAAGAAGGTGCGCGGCGACGTGGCCACCCGCTACAGCTTCCGCGACCGCAAGATCGACGTGCTGGTGCGTGCACAGGAAGGCGACCGCGCCAGCGTGGAGAGCATCCGCCGGTTGATCGTCAACCCGGGCAGCAGCCGTCCGGTCACGCTGGATGCGGTGGCCGAAGTGGTCGCCACCAACGGCCCCAGCGAGATCCATCGCGCCGACCAGACCCGCGTGGCGGTGGTCTCGGCCAACCTGCGCGACATCGACCTGGGCGGCGCGGTGCGCGAGGTGCACGACATGGTGGCCAAGCAGCCGCTGGGTGCCGGCGTGGGCATGCACATCGGCGGGCAGGGCGAGGAGCTGGCCGAATCGGCACGTTCGCTGATCTTCGCCTTCGGCCTGGCGATCTTCCTGGTGTACCTGGTGATGGCCTCGCAGTTCGAGTCGCTGCTGCACCCGTTCGTCATACTGTTCACCATTCCGCTGGCGCTGGTCGGGGCGATCCTGGCCCTGATGCTCACCGGCAAGCCGATCTCGGTGGTGGTGTTCATCGGCTTGATCCTGCTGGTGGGGTTGGTGACCAAGAACGCGATCATCCTGATCGACAAGGTCAACCAGCTGCGCGAGGCCGGGGTGCCCAAGCAGGACGCGCTGGTGGAAGGCGCGCGCTCGCGCCTGCGTCCGATCATCATGACCACGCTGTGCACGCTGTTCGGCTTCCTGCCGCTGGCGGTGGCGATGGGCGAGGGTGCCGAAGTGCGCGCGCCGATGGCGATCACCGTCATCGGTGGCCTGCTGGTATCCACGCTGCTCACCCTGGTGGTGATTCCGGTGGTATACGACCTGCTCGACCGCCGCGGTGATGCCTACTACCGCGAGCGCGGCCGCAAGCATGCCGGCCACGCTGAGTCCGTCGGTGGCCCTGCGCAGGAGCCGGCATGAGCATCGCCGAGTTCTCCATCCGCCGCCCCATCACCACCATCATGTGTTTCGTGTCGCTGGTGGTGGTGGGCCTGATCGCCTCGTTCCGGCTGCCGCTGGAAGCGTTGCCGGACATCTCCGCGCCGTTCCTGTTCGTGCAGGTGCCCTATACCGGCTCCACCCCCGAGGAGGTGGAGCGCAACATCATCCGCCCCACCGAAGAAGCGCTGGCCACCATGACCGGGATCAAGCGCATGCGCTCCTCGGCCACCGCCGAAGGCGCCAGCATCTTCATCGAGTTCACCGACTGGGACCGTGACATCGCCATCGCTGCCTCGGATGCACGTGAGCGCATCGATGCGATCCGCAGCGACCTGCCCGACGACCTGCAACGCTACAACGTGTTCAAGTGGTCCAGCAGCGACGAACCGGTACTGAAGGTGCGGCTGGCCAGCAGTACCGACCTGACCGGCGCGTACGACATGCTCGACCGCGAGTTCAAGCGGCGCATCGAACGCATCCCCGGCGTGGCCCGGGTCAACATCTCCGGCGCACCGCCGAACGAGGTGGAAATCGCGATCAGCCCCGACCGGCTTACCGCGCACAACCTCAGCATCAACGAGCTCAGCGACCGCCTGCGCACGCTGAACTTCTCCATCTCGGCCGGGCAGATTGACGACAACGGCCAGCGCGTGCGGATCCAGCCGGTGGGTGAAATCACCGACCTGCAGGAGCTGCGCGACCTGGTGATCGATACCAAGGGCCTGCGTCTGGGCGACATCGCCGAGATCCGGCTCAAGCCCACCCGCATGAACTACGGCCGTCGCCTGGACGGCAACCCGGCCGTGGGCCTGGATATCTACAAGGAACGCAGCGCCAACCTGGTGGAGGTCTCGCGCGCCGCATTGGCGGAAGTGGAGGCCATCCGCACCCAGCCGTCGATGCGCGACGTGCAGATCAAGGTCATCGACAACCAGGGCAAGACCGTGACCTCCTCGCTGCTGGAACTGGCCGAAGCCGGCGCGGTGGGCCTGCTGCTGTCGGTGACGGTGCTGTTCTTCTTCCTGCGCCATTGGCCGTCTACGCTGATGGTGACCCTGGCGATCCCGATCTGTTTCGTGATCACGCTGGGCTTCATGTACTTCGCCGGGGTCACCCTCAATATTCTGACCATGATGGGCCTGCTGCTGGCGGTGGGCATGCTGGTGGACAACGCCGTGGTGGTGGTGGAGAGCATCTACCAGGAACGTGAGCGCATGCCCGACCAGCCACGGCTGGCCTCGATCATCGGTACCCGCAACGTGGCCATCGCGCTGAGCGCCGGCACCTTGTGCCACTGCATCGTGTTCGTGCCCAACCTGTTCGGCGAAACCAACAACATCAGCATCTTCATGGCGCAGATCGCGATCACCATCTCGGTGTCGCTGCTGGCCTCATGGCTGGTCGCGGTCAGCCTGATCCCGATGCTGTCCGCACGCATGCAGACGCCCAAACTGGTGCATTCGGAAACCGGCGTGATCGCCCGCCTGCAGCGCCGCTACGCCAAGGTGCTGCAGTGGACGCTGGAACACCGCGGCTGGAGCGTGTTCGGCATCCTCATGGTGGTGCTGGTCAGCCTGGTGCCGATGAAGCTGACCAAGATCGACATGTTCGGTGGCGAGGGCGGCAAGGACATCTTCATCGGCTACAACTGGAAGGGGGCCTACACCTACAGCCAGATGTCCGAGGAGGTCGCGCGGGTCGAGCGCTATCTGGACGAGAATCGCGAGAAGCTGCACATCACCCAGGTCTATTCCTGGTACAGCGAGCAGGAAGGCAGCAGCACCACCGTGACCTTCGATGAGAAGCATGCCGACAACCTGCCCGCCGTGCAGGAGGCGCTGCGCAAGGGCTTGCCGCGATCGGCGCGCACCGATTACATCGTCGGCAACCAGGGCGGCGATGGTGGCGGTGGCGGTGGCAACCAGTCGGTGCAGGTGCAGCTGGTGGGCGACTCGACCAAGATGCTGCAGGAGATCGGCGAAGACGTGGTGCCGCTGCTGGCGCGGCGCAAGGAACTGCGCGACGTGCGCATCGACAATGGCGAGAAGGGCAGCGAGCTGTCCATCCACGTCGACCGCGAACGCGCGGCCGCGTTCGGCTTCAATGCCGAACAGGTGGCCAGTTTCGTCGGCCTGGCGCTGCGTGGCGCACCGCTGCGCGAGTTCCGCCGCGGTGACAGCGAGGTGCCGGTATGGGTGCGTTTCGCCGGGGCCGAGCAGAGCAGCCCGGAAGACCTGGCCAGCTTCACCGTGCGCACCGGCGACGGTCGCTCGGTGCCGCTGCTGAGTCTGGTCGATGTCTCGATCAAGCCCTCGGCCACCCAGGTGGGCCGTACCAACCGCCAGACCACGCTGACCATCAAGGCCAACTTGGCCGAGAAGGTCACCGCGCCCGAAGCACGCAAGGCGATGGAGGAAACCCTCACGCCGATGAGCTTCCCGGCCGGCTACACCTTCACCTTCGATGGCGGCGATTACGGCAACGACAACGAGGCCATGCAGCAGATGCTGTTCAACCTGATCATCGCGCTGGTGATGATCTATGTGGTGATGGCCGCGGTGTTCGAATCGCTGCTGTTCCCCGCGGCGATCATGAGCGGGGTGTTGTTCTCGATCTTCGGGGTGTTCTGGCTGTTCTGGATCACCGGCACCTCGTTCGGGATCATGTCCTTCATCGGCATCCTGGTGCTGATGGGCGTGGTGGTGAACAACGGCATCGTGATGATCGAGCACATCAACAACCTGCGCCGGCGCGGCATGGGCCGCACCCAGGCGCTGGTGGAAGGCTCACGCGAGCGCCTGCGCCCGATCATGATGACCATGGGCACGGCCATCCTGGCGATGGTGCCGATCTCGCTGACCGACACCCAGCTGCTCGGCGACGGCCCGCCGTACTACCCGATGGCCCGCGCCATCGCCGGCGGCCTGGCGTTCTCCACCGTGGTCAGCCTGCTGTTCCTGCCGACCATCTACGCCATGCTCGACGACATGAGCAGCGCGGTCTCCCGCATCATCCGCCGCGCCCGCGGCCTGCCGGCCAAGGGCGAAGCAGCAACGGCCGCGTAGCGCCACAGAACCCGGTAGAGCCGACCGTTGGTCGGCTCCACGGAATGTGTAGGCACCGGCCGTTGGCCGGCGCCACGGAATGCGTAGATACCGGCCGTTGCCCGGTACACGATCGAACGGCAGCCGACCAACGGTCGGCTCTACCGATGTATCCGGGCATCCGCGTTCACCCACGATGCGTAGGCACCGGCCGTTGCCCGGTTCGGGTAGTGCCGGCCGCTGGCCGGCTCCACGGAATGCGTAGATACCGGCCATTGCCCAGTTCACGAACGAACCGCAGCCGACCAACGGTCGGCTCTACCGATGTATCCGGGCATCCGCGTTCACCCACGATGCGTAGGCACCGGCCGTTGCCCGGTTCGGGTAGTGCCGGCCGCTGGCCGGCTCCACGGAATGCGTAGATACCGGCCGTTGCCCGGTACACGAACGAACCGCAGCCGACCCACGGTCGGCTCTACCGATGTATCCGGGCATCCGCGTTCGCCCGCGATGCGTAGGCACCGGCCGTTGCCCGGATCCGGTAGTGCCGGCCGCTGGCCGGCTCCACGGAATGCGTAGATACCGGCCGTTGCCCGGTACACGAACGAACCACAGCCGATCCACGGTCGACACCCAACACCCCGTCCGACAACAAAAAAGGCCACGCAGTGCGTGGCCTCTCGATTGTGCAGGCGCGCGCAGCGCTTACCCCGCCACCTTGCCCCACACCTGCAGCCCGGTCAGCCACAACCCCAACATGCTGCCCAGGTTGGTCAGCATGAAGGTCAACACCACCCGGGTTACCCGGTTGCGGTACCAGCCCTTCACGCTCTGCGCGTCGTCACGCAGCTTGAGGAAATCCTCATACGCCGGCTTGCGCAGGCGCGTTTCCACCAGCGCGGCGAACGCGCCGGTCGGAATGCTCAACCGGAACGGCTTGAACGGCGCCACCACGATCGCCGTCAGGATGCTCAGCGGATGGCTGCCCGCCAGCAGGCAGCCCAGGCCCGCCAGGCCGCCGGTGTACATCGCCCAGGTCAGCAGCAGCTCGCCGCCCATGCCCAGGCCGCCCCGGTAGAAGCCCAGAGCGATCCCGGCCAGCACCACCGCCAGGATGGTCAGCGTGATCCAGGGAATGTTGCGCTTCTTCGGCACCGCTTCCAGCGACTCGCGCAGCGGGCCGGGGGCGTCGGTATCGGTTTCCAGGTACTTGGCCAGGCCGGCCAGATGCCCGGCGCCGACCACCGCCAGCACCTCGCGCTGGGCCGGGTCGTGCACTTCGCGCAGGCGCGTGGCCATGTAGCGGTCGCGCTCGCCGATGATGGTTTCATACAGCGCAGGGCTTTCGCTGGCGAACTCGCCGAAGCTGGCTTCCAGCATGTCGCCCTGCTTGAGCTTTTCGATCTCGTCTTCGCCAACCTCGTCGGACGCGAACAGGCCGGCGCCCAGGCCCATCACCAGCTTGATCCGGCCGAAGAACCCCAGCCGCTGCGAGGCGCGCTTGAAGGTCAGGCCCACTTCGCGGTCGATCAGGTGCACCGGCAGGTTGTGTTCGTTGGCCAGGGTCACCGCACGCTTGAGTTCGGCCCCCGGCTCGATGCCGAGCTGCTCGGCCAGGCGACGCTGGTAGGCGGCCAGCGCCAGGTTGGCGGCGAACAGCGCCACGCGACCCTTGCGGATGACCTCGACCAGATCCAGCTTGGCCAGTGCATCGGGGTTGGTCAGTGCCTGCAGGCGCTGGGCGTCCAGTTCCACGGCGACGGCGTCGAAGCGGCCACTGCCGATCGCCCGTTCCACCGCTTCCACGCTGGCCTGGGACACGTGCGCGGTGCCGAGCAGGGTGTAGCGCACGCCGTCGCGTTCGACCACGCGGACGGGCTGGCCGGCGAACAGGGTGTCGCCGGTGTCATCGAGTTGGGGTTCAGTCATTGCATCATTCATTCGAAGGGGCGCTGTCGGCACCATCGCCGAGCGCGCGCTGCATCTGGACGGTGTCCAGCCAGCGGCCATGCTTGCGGCCGAGGCCGCGGAAAATGCCCACGGTGTGGAAACCGAAGCGCTCGTGCAGTTTGATCGAGGCGGTGTTGGTCGGCTCACCGATCACCGCCACCATCTGCCGGTAACCGCGTGCGACGCAGGCGTCGATCAGGCCCTGCATCAGCGCGGTGCCGACGCCACGGCCCTGGAAGGCGGCATCCACGTAGACCGAATTTTCCACGGTCCATTGGTAGGCGATGCGCCCGCGGTAGGTGTTGGCGTAGGCATACCCGGCCACCTGGCCATCGACCTCGGCCACGATGTAGGGAAAGCCGCGGCCCACGATGTCGTGCATGCGCCGCCGCATTTCCGCCGCGTCGGGCACGTCGTACTCGTAGGTGTTGACCAGGTCGGTGACCTCCACCGCGTAGATCGCGGTGATGGCATCGATGTCGGTGTCGCAGGCGTCGCGCAGCAGCACGGTCACGGGGTGGGGGTCCTGGGTGTCAGTCGATGTAGCGCTTGAGCAGGTCGCCGTATGCATCGATGCGGCGATCACGCAGGAACGGCCAGATGCGGCGCACGTGCTCGCTGCGCTGCAGGTCGACGTCGCACAGGAGCACGGTGGGCTCGCCACCGGCTTCGGCGATGAACTCGCCCTGCGGGCCGAGGACGTGGCTGTTGCCCCAGAACTGGATGCCCGAGGCACCCAGCGGCGAGGCTTCATGGCCCACACGGTTGCAGCTCAGTACCGGCACGCCGTTGGCCACGGCATGGCCGCGGTGGCTGAGCACCCAGGCATCGCGCTGGCGGCCCTGTTCGTCCTGCTGGTCGTCCGGGTCCCAGCCGATGGCGGTGGGGTAGAGCAGCAGTTCGGCGCCGGCCAGCGCCATGAGGCGGGCGGCTTCGGGGTACCACTGGTCCCAGCAGACGAGCACGCCGAGGCGGCCGACGGAGGTGTCGATCGGCTTGAAACCGATGTCGCCGGGGGTGAAGTAGAACTTTTCGTAGAAGCCCGGATCGTCCGGGATGTGCATCTTTCGATACTTGCCCAGGAGCGTGCCGTCCTTTTCGAAGACGACGGCGGTGTTGTGATACAGGCCGGCGGCACGGCGTTCGAACAGGGAGCCGACGATGACCACGCCGTGCTTTTTGGCCAGTGCGCCAAGGCGTTCGGTGCTGGGGCCGGGGATCGGCTCGGCGAGGTCGAATTCGTCCACCGACTCGTGCTGGCAGAAGTACGCGCCGTTGTGCAGTTCCTGCAGCAGGATCAGCTTGGCACCCTGGGCGGCCGCTTCCGCCACGCGCGTTTCGATCACGGCCAGATTGGCGGCGGCGTCACCGTGGTTGCGCTCCTGGATCAGGGCGACGGAAAGGGTGTGGCGTGAGCTCATCCGGGTGCGGTCCTGCAGGGGGAAAAACCCAGTTTATCGCGGATGGGTGCACGCAGCGTGCTGGGCGCTAAATGCGCGGCGGGCGCCTGCTCGTAGAGCCGGGCTCTGCCCGGCTGGACCGTAGCCGTAGAGCCGGGCTCTGCCCGGCTGCCTCACCACCACGTCAAACCGACAGCCGTGGCTTGGGAATGCCCGAGCTGGGCCGGCAGGGATGGGGGTACGGGACACGCCGTGAACCCATCCATGGGGGCTCGTAGAAAACATCCATGTTTTCTACGGTCCCGCACCCCCATCCCCGCCGGCCCCAGACGGTGTGCAGGAGGCCACGGGAGAGCAATCGCCGTCATGCGCACTGTCTTTTTCCGTGGCCACCTGATCACTGTCGAAGGCGGGTCGGGGCGGGCTTGCGGGGGTGTGAGCCGCATGGATGCGGCGACCAAGCCCCCAAGGATGGGTTCACGGCGTCCCCCGCAAGCTCGCCCCGACCTGCCAGTCCCGCGAGCGCGCAGACACCCGTGCGTTGCCGAAAACGAAAAGCGCCGGGACAAAGCCCGGCGCCAGTGTGTCGATCTGCGGTGTGGCGTTACGCCAGCAACCCCTCCGGCAACTGCATGGTGATGCAGTGCAGGCTGCCGTTCTGCCAGATCAGCGAGCGGCACGGCACAGGGACGATCTCGCGGTCCGGGTAGGCCTGCGCCAGTACCGCGCGGGCGGCCTCGTCGGCAGCATCCCCGTAGGCCGGCATCAGCACCGCGCCGTTGAGGATCAGGTAATTGGCGTAGGACGCCGCCAGCCGGCGGCCATCGTCGATCACCGGCTGTGCCCACGGCAGCGGGAACAGCCGGTACGGCGCACCGTCGGCGGTCCGCAGCGCGGCCAGCTCGTTGCCCATCGCCTGCAGTTCGGCGAAGTGCGAATCGCTGCTGTCATCGCAGGCCTGGTAGACGATGCTGTCCACCGAGGCGAAGCGTGCCAGCGTGTCGATGTGCGCGTCGGTGTCGTCGCCTTCCAGATACCCGTGGTCCAGCCACAACACACGATCCTGCTGCAGCCAGCCCGCCAGGTCGGTGCTGAGCGAGGCGCGCTCGCGGTCCGGGTGGCGTTCGTGCAGGCACTGCCAGGTGGTCAGCAGCGTGCCCGCACCGTCGGTTTCGATACCGCCGCCTTCCAGCGCGAACGGAATGCTCTGCACCTCCGCGTTCGGCGCGAACACGCCCGCGGCGTGCAGTACGCCGACCAGCTGGTCGTCCAGGCTCGCGTCGAACTTGCCGCCCCAGCCAGTGAAGCGGAAATCGAGCAGCCGGAAGCCGCCGTCGGCGCGCTTGAGCGTGATCGGGCCCGAATCGCGCAGCCACGTGTCGTCGTACTGCGCGGTGACGAACCGGACCCGGTCCACGTCGATCCGGTTGGAGCGCAGGCGCGCATCGGCGTAGGCCTCCAGATCATCGTCGGCAACGATGATCAGCACCGGCTGGAAGCGGGTGATGGCCGCCACCAGGGCGATGTAGGTGTCCTCGACGTCACCCAGGCGGTCGGCCCAGTCGGTGTCGGCGTGGGGCCAGGCGATCAGGATGGCGGACTGGGTTTCCCATTCGGCCGGAAAGCGGAGCGTGTCGTTCATGGTCTCGGTGCGATGGCCCGCCGTGTGGCGGGCGGGAGAAAGGAAAGAATCAGCGGATCGGCGGCTTCGGGCCGACCTCGTTGGCGTCGGCCTTGTTGGCCACCACGTCGATCACCTTCTGCTTCTCGAAGTAGACGGTGAACTGCGGGTACACCCAGCGGTTGATGGTCGGCCACTGGCGCTTCTGTCCGCCGCGCGGCTCCAGGCGCTCGCCCGGGTCGCCGAACTGCGACTGCACCTGCTGCATGCTCTGGCCGCGGACGGGCAGGGCGGTGGCGGGCTTTTCCTGGCTGCGGTCGATCAGCAGCGTGTCGGCATGGGCGCTGGCGCAGGCCAGCAGGGCCAGCAACGGCAGGGTGGTCAGGTAACGCTTCATCTCGATCTACTCCCCAGTGGTCAAGAATACGGAAGGGGCCACGAACGACAGTCGTGACCCACCCGGCGATTACAACAAAAACGGCAATAAAAAACCGCCCGGAGGCGGCTTTTTATTCAGGTTGGTCGCGGCCGTGGGCCGTGACGCCTTCAGGCTCAGCGCTGGCGAGCCTTGAAACGCGGGTTCGACTTGCAGATCACGAAGATCTTGCCGCGGCGACGGACGACCTTGCAGTCGCGGTGACGGGCCTTGGCCGACTTCAGGGAAGACAGGACTTTCATTGCATACCTCGGCGTAAACGTTGGATTCGGTTGGAGCGCGGCCGCGATATGCAGATGACAATCGGCAGGTGACGCCCGTTCAAGCCCGCAATTGTACCGGTCTTTTTTCCATCCTTTCAAGTGGTTGCACGAAAAAGGTCTCAGGCGGCCCCGGGCGGGGGCTAGAATGGGCGGTCCATTCCACAGGGAAACCCATGAACCAGCTTCCTCCCGTGCTCACCATCGACGGCCCGTCCGGGGCCGGCAAGGGGACTGTCAGCCGCATTGTCGCACGCCGCCTGGGCTGGCATTACCTGGATTCTGGCGCCCTGTACCGCGCCGTGGGCGTGGCCGCCAGCTGGGCCGATATCGATACCTCCGACGCTTCCGCGCTGGTGCGCTGCACCTTCGACACCCATGTCCGGTTCGTCGAAGCGGCCGATGGCGGGCTGCGGGTGGTGGTCAACGATACCGATGCCACCGATGAGCTGCGCCTGGAGACCACCGGCGCGCTGGCCTCGGCCATTGCGGCCATCCCGGAGGTGCGGGCCGCCCTGAAAGAGCGCCAGCGCGCATTCAGGGTTCTCCCCGGTCTGGTCGCCGATGGCCGCGACATGGGCACGGTGATCTTCCCCGACGCCCCATTCAAGGTCTTCCTGACCGCCAGCGCCGAGGAGCGTGCCGGGCGCCGGCATAAGCAGTTGAAAGACAAGGGGGTTTCTGTTAACTTTGAAGACCTCCTGCGCGAGATCATGGCCCGCGACGCCCGTGATGCACAGCGCACAGTGGCGCCCCTGAAGCCGGCAGACGATGCCGTCATCATCGACACCAGTGGCATCGGCATCGACGCAGTCGTTGCCAACGTGTTGGATCTGCTTCCGGTTTCGGGTGCCTGATCCGTTGTACAGGAGAACCGCCAGCCCATCGGCGGTGTCGCACATCGCAAGGCAACAAAAGCTCCGTCCCGCAATAGTGCGTGGCGGTTTTCCTACTTAACACACGACTCGCCGTACCGGGGTCGACCAACAGGCGGGCAGTAAGCGGTTCCCTTCGGGGGCCAATGCCCATGTGTCCAACAGAGTAAATCTAATGACCGAATCATTTGCAGAGCTGTTCGAAGCCAGTCAGGCCAATCTGGCCAAGCTGAAGCCGGGCTCGATCGTCAGCGGTGTCGTTGTTGAAGTCCGCGGCGATGTCGTGGTGATCAACGCCGGCCTGAAGTCCGAAGGCATCGTGCCGATCGAACAGTTCCGTAACGACGCTGGCGAGATCGACGTTGCTGAAGGCGACGTCGTCAAGGTCGCCCTCGATTCCATCGAGAACGGCTTCGGTGAAACCGTCCTGTCGCGCGAGAAGGCCAAGCGCGCGATGGTGTGGGACGAGCTGGAAGAAGCGTTGGAAAAGAACGAAACCATCACCGGTCGCATCAGCGGCAAGGTCAAGGGTGGTTTCACCGTGGACATCAAGGATGTCCGCGCGTTCCTGCCGGGTTCCCTGGTCGATGTGCGCCCCGTGCGCGATCCGGCCTACCTGGAAGGCAAGGAGCTGGAATTCAAGCTCATCAAGCTGGACCGCAAGCGTAACAACGTCGTGGTCTCGCGCCGCGCTGTCGTCGAAAGCGAGCACTCGGAAGAGCGCGAGCAGCTGATGGACAAGCTGCAGGAAGGCGCGATCCTGAAGGGTGTCGTCAAGAACCTGACCGATTACGGCGCATTCGTGGACCTGGGCGGTATCGACGGCCTGCTGCACATCACCGACATGGCCTGGAAGCGCGTGCGCCATCCGTCCGAAGTCGTGAACGTCGGCGACGAGCTGGACGTCCGCGTGCTGAAGTTCGACCGCGAGCGCAACCGCGTTTCGCTGGGTCTGAAGCAGCTGGGTGAAGATCCGTGGGACAACATCGCCCGTCGTTACCCGGCCAACAGCCGCGTGTTCGGCAAGGTCTCCAACGTCACCGATTACGGCGCATTCGTCGAGATCGAGCCGGGCGTCGAAGGTCTGGTGCACGTCTCCGAAATGGATTGGACCAACAAGAACGTCAACCCGTCCAAGGTTGTGCAGGTCGGTGACGAAGTTGAAGTCATGGTCCTGGACGTCGACGAGGAGCGTCGCCGCATCTCGCTGGGCATGAAGCAGGTTGCCGCCAATCCGTGGGAAACCTTCGCTGCCATCCACAAGAAGGGCGACAAGGTGTCGGGCCAGATCAAGTCGATCACCGACTTCGGCATCTTCATCGGCCTGGACGGCGGTATCGATGGCCTGGTGCACCTGTCCGACATCAGCTGGAACACCACTGGCGAAGACGTGGTCCGCAACTACAAGAAGGGCGACAACCTGGACGCCGTCGTCCTGGCCGTCGATCCGGAGCGCGAGCGCATCAGCCTGGGCGTCAAGCAGCTGGAGCAGGATCCGTTCGGCCAGTACATGGCGGCCAATCCGAAGGGTTCCAAGGTCGAAGGCGTGGTCAAGGAAGTGGACGCCAAGGGCGCAACCATCGAACTGGCTGACGGCATCGAAGGCTACGTGGCTGCACGCGACGTTGCCAACGAGCGCGTCGACGACGCGACCCAGTTCCTGAAGGTCGGCGACAAGGTGGAAGCCAAGTTCGTGGGCATGGATCGCAAGGGTCGTACCCTGCAGCTGTCGATCAAGGCCAAGGACGACGCGGAAATGCGCGAAGTGCTGGAGGAATACCAGTCCTCTTCGGCTTCCAGCGGCACCACCCAGCTCGGCGCGCTGCTGCGTGCACAGCTGAACAGCAACAAGTCCGAGTAATCGGCCTCACGCTGTCGTAGTTTCCTGGACGGCCCGGACATCAGTCCGGGCCGTTTCAGGGTCTGAGTTCCCCCCGAAGAGCCCGTAATGACCAAATCCGAGCTGATCGAAATCCTGGCGCGCCGACAGGCGCATTTGAAGTCGGACGATGTCGATCTGGCAGTGAAGTCGTTGCTGGAAATGATGGGTGGGGCGCTGGCTGGCGGGGATCGCATCGAGATCCGCGGGTTCGGCAGTTTTTCGTTGCACTACCGGCCACCCAGGCTGGGGCGCAACCCCAAAACCGGGGAATCGGTCGCGTTGCCGGGCAAGCATGTCCCGCACTTCAAACCAGGCAAAGAACTGCGCGAGCGCGTCAGCGCCGTGGTGCCGCTGGAAAGCGACCCCGCGTAGCACGGACCATCGGTCCGCTGATCCTTTGTCCCGCTGCTCTATATTCCGCTACTCTTGAATCCCCCGGAACTGGAGCTGCTCCATGAAAGTCGTACGTCTCCTTATCCTGCTGGCGGTTCTCGTCGCCGGGCTCATCATCGGTGCGCTCAACTCGGACAAGATGGTCCTGAGTCTGGGCTTTACCCAGATCACCACCACCACCGGCCTGGCGATCATTGTCGCCCTGTTGACCGGTGCGCTCATCGGCGGCGGCATCGTGCTGGCCAGCCTGGTGATCCCGCTGTACGCCAAGCTGCGCAAAGCGCAGAAGGCAAGCCCGACCGTGGTCGTGGCACCTGCTTCCACCCCTTCTTCTACTTTCGACGGACGCTGAGCCCCGATGGAATTTGTCTCCGAGTGGTTCTGGTTCTTCCTGTTCCTTCCGCTGGCCGCGTTGTCCGGCTGGGTGATCGGGCGTCGCGGCGGTCAACGCCATGGCGACAACCAGGTCAGCCGCCTGTCCAGTACCTATTTCCGTGGCTTGAACTACCTGCTCAACGAGCAGCCGGACAAGGCCATCGAGCTGTTCCTGCATATCGCCGAGCTGGACAAGGAAACCTTTGAGACCCAGGTCGCCCTGGGCCATCTGTTCCGCCGCCGCGGTGAAGTGGACCGCGCCATCCGCCTGCACCAGGGCCTGGTCAACCGTGCCGACCTGACCGATGCACAGCGCGTCCAGGCGCTGCTGGCGCTGGGCGAGGACTACATGAAGTCCGGCCTGCTGGACCGCGCCGAAACCGTGTTCACCGAACTGGCCCAGCTCGACCAGCGGGCGCCGCAGGCGCTCAAGCACCTGATCGGCATCTACCAGGCCGAGCGCGACTGGGAAAAGGCGATCGACAACGCCAGTCGCTTCGAAGAGGTCACCGGCGAGCCGATGGGCAAGCTGATCGGGCAGTTCGAATGCGAGCTGGCCGAGCGGTTCCGGGGCGCCGGGAAGATCGAAGAGGCGAGGGCGGCCATCGCGCGCGCCTACCAGGCCGATGCCATGTCGGTCCGCGCCGGCATCATTGAAGGGCGTCTGGAAACCGATGCCGGCAATGCCGAAGCGGCCGTGCGCGCGTTCGAGCGTGCCGCACGCAATGATCCCGAGTACCTGCCCGAAGTGCTGCAGCCGCTCATGCAGAACTACCGCAAGGTCGGCGACCTCGGCGGTGCACGTGCGTTCCTGTCGGAGATGACCGAGCACTATCGGGGCATCGCCCCGGTGCTGGCGTTGACCCAGTTGATGGAAGAGCAGGAGGGCGTGGCCCCGGCGCGTGCCTACCTTGGCCGCCAGCTCAAGGATCGCCCCTCGGTGCGCGGCGAGTCGGCGCTGATCGACCTGACCCTGGCCGAGGGTGCCGACTCCACGGCCACCCTGCACGACCTCAAGCACATCACCGACCAGCTGCTGGTGCGCAACCCGGCTTACCGTTGCACCCGCTGCGGCTTCGGCGCCCGTACCCACCATTGGCAATGCCCCAGCTGCAAGGAGTGGGGAACGGTCAAGCCGCTGCTGAATTACGCGGTGCTCTAAGCCATGCCCGTGGCCTGGATGATCGGTCTGTCAGCGGTGCTGGCGATCGCGGCGGCGCTCACCTGGGGCGCGCGCCACTACGCGCTGCGCCGCAACCTGATGGACCAGCCCGGCGAACGCCGCAGCCATGGCGTGGCGACCCCGCGCGGGGGTGGGATCGCCATCGTGCTGACCCTGCTGCTGGCTGCCGTCGCGGCCGCCGTGGCGTGGCCGGCCGCGCGCATAACGCTGGGGGTGTTCAGCCTGGGGCTGGCGCTGGTGGCCGGCATTGGCTGGTGGGACGACCACCGCCCGCTGCCGGCCATCCGCCGGCTGCTGGTGCACATGGTGGCGGCCGCGCTGCTCGGCGGCCTGGTCTGGCAGGCCAGTGGCAGCCTGGTGCACGCCGTGCTGGCGGCCCTCTTCACCACCTCGCTGATCAACATCTGGAACTTCATGGATGGCATCAACGGCCTCGCCACCACCCAGGCGATTCTGGCCGGGCTGGCCTTCGCGATGGTGATGCCGCTCCCGTTCGCGCTGGCCGGCGTGGTGCTGGCGTTGGCCTGCCTGGGCTTCCTGCCCTTCAATTTCCCGCGGGCACGCATCTTCATGGGGGACGTCGGCAGCGGCGCGCTGGGCTATGCGATCGCGGCCCTGGTGTGCCTGGCCAGCGTGGTCACCGAGATCAACTGGCTGCTGTTGCTGGTGCCCCTTTCGGCCTTCCTCGTGGACGCAGGCTTCACACTGCTTTCGCGCATGCTGTCCGGGCAACGGTGGATGGAAGCCCACACCCAACACCTTTACCAGCGCGCGGTCAAAAGGGGTGCAAGTCACACCTTGGTGACCGGGTTGTATTTTGTTTTTGGCCTGTTCAGTATTACAGTGTTTAATGCTTGCAGTGATCTGCAGCCGAGGTGGGAGGCTGCCGTAGCGGGTGCGTGGATGATGTTCGCGACCGGCTTGTGGCTACTCCTGCGCAATGGAATGCGCAACTAGAAGGATTGTTTGTTTTATGACGCCTTGGCAGGACCGTCTTACCAGTTTGCTCCCGCGCGCCGCGATCGTGGCCCACGACCTCTTCATGGTCTGGGCATGCTGGCAGCTGTTGCATGCCGGCCGCTATTCGATGCTGGCCGACGCCCCCTCCCTCCCACTCTGGAACATCGACACCTCACTGGTGCTGGCGATCCAGGCCGTGGTGTTCTGGCGGGTGGGCCTGTACCGCGGCCTGTGGCGCTTTGCCAGCGTGGCCGACCTGCTCAACATCTTCAAGGCCAGCTTCATCGGCCTGTTGGCCATTGTCGTGGCCCTGGCCTACAAGCGCTTCGCCGGCGTGCCGATGTCGGTGCTGGTGATCTATCCGTTCGCGCTGTCGGCCCTGCTCGGCGCGCCGCGCCTGCTGTACCGCGCGTGGAAGGACTATCAGGCGCTGCAATCGGATGCCAGCGCCCGCCGCGTACTGATCCTGGGTGCCGGCCAGGCGGCCGAAGCCCTGGTCCGTGACCTGCGCCGCTCGGGCGACTTCCACCCGGTGGGCCTGCTCGACGATGCGCCGCACCTGCAGGGCGCCAAGCTGCAGGGCCTGCCCATCCTGGGCACGCTCGACGATGCCCCGTCGGTGGTGCGCGAGACCGCAGCCAAGCTGCTGGTGATCGCCATTCCGTCGTTGGATGCGGTCGGCATGCAGCGGGTGGTCGCCTTGTGCGAAGCCACCGGCGTGCCTTTCCGCATGGTGCCCAAGCTCAACGATGTGCTGCTCGGGCATTCGCTGCCCGGTGAACTGAAAGAGGTCGCGATCGAGGACCTGCTCGGGCGCAAGCCGATCCTGCCGGACTGGTCGCTGATCCGCGGCTGGCTGGGCGGGCGCACGGTGCTGGTGACCGGGGCAGGCGGCTCGATCGGTTCGGAGCTGTGCCGCCAGTGCGCGCGCCACGGTGCCGGCCGCATCATCCTGCTTGAGATGAGCGAGCTGTTGCTGCTCACGATCGAGGCCGAGCTGACGCGCAGCTTCCCGGACCTGGATGTACAGGCCGTGCTGGGCGACTGCGGCGATCCGTCGGTGATCCGGCATGCGCTGTCGCTGGCAAGCGTGGATGCGGTATTCCATGCGGCGGCCTACAAGCAGGTGCCGGTGCTGGAGCGCCAGCTTCGCGAAGCCGTGCGCAACAACATCCTGTCGACCGAAACGGTGGCGCGTGCCTGCGTGGAAGCGCGCATCGAGCATTTCGTGTTCATCTCCACCGACAAGGCGGTCGATCCGGTCAACGCGTTGGGCGCCAGCAAGCGCTACGCGGAGATGATCTGCCAGAGCCTGGACCAGAAAACCAGCCACACGCGGTTTGTCACGGTGCGCTTCGGCAACGTGCTGGCCTCGGCCGGCAGCGTGGTGCCGCTGTTCCGCGACCAGATCATGAAGGGCGGGCCGGTCACCGTGACCGACCCGGAAGTCACCCGTTACTTCATGACCATTCCCGAGGCGTGCCAGCTGATCCTGCAGGCGGCCGCGTCGGCATCGCATGGCGCGATCTACACGCTGGACATGGGCGAGCCGGTGCCGATTCGGGTGCTGGCCGAGCAGATGATCCGTCTGGCGGGCAAGCAGCCGTACAAGGACATCGCCATCATCTACACCGGGCTGCGCCCGGGCGAAAAGCTGCACGAGACCTTGTTCTATTCCGACGAGGACTACCGGCCGACCGCGCATCCCAAGATTCTCGAGGCTGGCGTGCGCACGTTCGCGCGCGATCAGGTGCTGGGCAACATACCGCGCCTGCGCGACGCCATCGCCACCTACGACACCGATGCCATCAACAGCATCCTGTTCGCGACCATGCCGGAGTTCTCGCCCCTGCAACAGGACGATCACGTCGCGTCGGCTAAAGTACTTCCTTTCCCGGCACGAGAGGCCAACAGGCTGTGACGAACAAGCGTATTCGCAAGGCGGTTTTCCCCGTGGCAGGACTGGGTACCCGGTTCCTTCCCGCGACCAAGACGGTACCCAAGGAGATGCTCCCGATCATCGATCGGCCGCTGATCCAGTATGCCGTCGACGAGGCGATCGAAGCCGGCTGTGACACCTTGATCTTCATCACCAACCGCTACAAGCATGCGGTGGCCGATTACTTCGACAAGGCCTACGAGCTGGAGCAGAAGCTCGAGCGTGCCGGCAAGCTGGAACAGCTGGAGCTGGTGCGCCACGTATTGCCCAACGGCGTGCGTGCGATCTTCGTCACCCAGGCCGAAGCGCTGGGCCTGGGCCACGCGGTGCTGTGTGCCAAGGCGATCGTCGGTGACGAACCGTTCGCGGTGCTGCTGCCCGACGACCTGATCTGGAACCGTGGCGATGGTGCGCTCAAGCAGATGGCCGATGCGAACCAGGCCAGCGGTGCGAGCATCATCGCGGTGGAAGACGTGCCGCATGAAAAGACCGGCAGCTACGGCATCGTCGCCACCGACGCGTTCGATGGCCGCCAGGGCCATATCAGCGCGATCGTCGAGAAGCCCAAGCCGGAAGACGCGCCCAGCGACCTGGCTGTGGTCGGCCGGTATGTGCTGAGCCCGAAGATCTTCGAGCTGCTGGAAGCCACCGGCACCGGTGCCGGCGGTGAAATCCAGCTCACCGACGCCATCGCCGAGCTGCTCAAGAGTGAGCCCGTGGACGCGTACCGTTTCGAAGGAACGCGCTTCGATTGCGGCACGCACCTGGGTCTGGTTGAAGCCACCATCCGCTTTGCGTTGAACAACGACAAGCTGGCCGGCCCGGCGCGCGAGATCATGAAGAAGGCGCTGGCCGAGGGTTGATCGCGGGCGCGATCACCCGGGTAAGTACCGACCGTCGGTCGGCACGCGGCCCCCGGTAGGTACCGACCGTTGGTCGGTACACGCGCCAGCAAAAAAAGGGCAGCCTCGCGGCTGCCCTTTTTGCATTTCGTTGGTGTTCCCGCATCAACCAACCGTCGATGCCGTCCAGCAGGGCAGGGTGCCGGCCCTGGAGCCGGCACCGCCCGCTACATCACAGCGACTCGAAGATACCCGCCGCGCCCATGCCGGTGCCGATGCACATGGTCACCATGCCGTACTTCTGCTGGCGACGGCGCAGGCCGTGCAGCAGGGTGGCGGTGCGGATCGCGCCGGTCGCGCCCAGCGGGTGGCCCAGGGCGATGGCGCCGCCCAGCGGGTTGACCTTGGACGGGTCCAGGCCGCAATCGCGGATCACCGCCAGCGACTGCGCGGCAAAGGCTTCGTTGAGCTCGATCCAGTCCAGCTGGTCCTGGGTCAGGCCGGCCTGCTTGAGCGCCTTGGGGATCGCGGCGATCGGGCCGATGCCCATCACTTCCGGACGCACACCGGCGACCGAGAAGCTGACGAAGCGCGCCAGCGGGGTCAGGCCGTAATCCTTGATCGCCTGCTCGGAGGCCAGCAGCACCGCACCGGCGCCATCGCTCATCTGCGAGGAGTTGCCCGCCGTGACGGTGCCGCCGAACTGGCCGTTGCGGAACACCGGGCGCAGCTTGGCCAGGCCTTCAGCGGACGAATCCAGGCGCGGGCCTTCGTCGGTATCGACGACCGTGTCGCGGGTGATGATGCGGCGGCCGTCGGCCAGGTCCGGCTGGCGGGTGCGCACGTCGTAGGGGCTGATCTCGTCCTTGAAGTCGCCGTTCTGGATCGCGGCGATGGCCTTCTGGTGCGAGGCCAGTGCGAAGGCGTCCTGCTCCTCGCGCGAGACCTTCCACTCTTCGGCGACCTTCTCGGCGGTGATGCCCATGCCGTAGGCGATGGCGACGTGGTCGTTGTCGAACACGCTCGGTGCCATGGCGATCTTGTTGCCCATCATCGGCACCATCGACATCGACTCGGTGCCGCCGGCCAGCATCAGGTCCGAATTACCCAGACGGATCTGGTCGGCGGCCATGGCCACGGCCTGCAGGCCCGAGGAGCAGAAGCGGTTCACCGTCTGCGCGGCGATGGTGTCGGGCAGGCCGGCCAGCAGCACGCCGATGCGGGCCACGTTCATGCCCTGCTCGGCTTCCGGCATCGCGCAGCCGATGATGGCGTCATCGATGCGGTTGAGGTCGATGCCCGGCGCCTGTGCGACCACGGAGCGGAGCACGTGGGCCAGCATGTCGTCGGGACGGGTGTTGCGGAACACGCCCTTGGGCGCCTTGCCCACCGGGGTGCGGGTGGCGGCGACGATGTAGGCGTCCTGGATTTGCTTGGTCATTGCAGTGATCTCTCTAGATTTTTAGCCGGAGTGCCGACCAACGGTCGGCACCTACCAGAAGCGGACAGGTGTGCCGACCAACGGTCGGCACCTACCGGGCGCGGACGGGGGCCGTCGCGCCCGGCGCGCCATCAATTGCGCAGCGGCTTGCCGGTCTTGAGCATGTGCGCGATGCGGGCTTGGGTCTTTTCCTGCTGGGCCAGTTCAACGAAGTGCTTGCGCTCCAGGGTCAGCAGCCACTCTTCGTCGACCAGCGTGCCGCGGTCCACTTCGCCACCGCACAGCACGGTGGCGATGCGCACGGCGATTTCGTAGTCGTACGGGCTGATGAAACGGCCTTCCAGCATGTTGACCAGCATCATCTTGAAGGTGGCGATGCCCACGTCGCCGGCCACCTGGATGCGGCGGGCCGGCATCGGCGGACGGTAGCCGCCTTCGGCCAGCGCCAGCACTTCGGCCTTGGCGATATGCAGCGCTTCGAAGCTGTTGAACACCACCTTGTCGGTGGCGCGCATCAGGCCCAGTTCCTTGGCGTTGACCGCCGAGTTGGAGACCTTGGCCATGGCCACGGTTTCGAAGGTCTTCTTCAGTTCGGCGAACACATCACCGCCCGGGCCTGCAGCCTGCGAGGCGCGCACGGCCAGTTCCTTCAGGCCGCCACCGGCCGGCAGCAGGCCAACGCCGGCCTCGACCAGGCCGATGTAGCTTTCCAGCGCGGCCACGCTCTTGGCGCTGTGCATCTGGAACTCGCAGCCGCCGCCCAGGGCCAGGCCGCGTACCGCGGTCACCACCGGCACCAGCGAATACTTGATCGCCTGGCTGGTGCGCTGGAAGTTGTGCACCATCTCTTCGAACTGGTCGACCTTGCCGGCCTGCAGCAGACCGAGCGCGCCGGCCAGATCGGCACCGGCGGAGAAGGGCTCCTTCTGCTGCCAGATCACCAGGCCCTTGTAGTCCTGCTCGGCGCGCTTGATCGCTTCCTGCAGGCCGTTGAGCACGTGGTCGGAGACGGTGTTCATCTTGGTCTTGAAGCTGACCACTGCGATACCGTCGCCGTCGTGCCACATGCGCACGCCGTCGTTCTCGAACACGGTTTCGCCCGGAGCGAACTTCTCGCCCAGCAGCGGATCCGGGAAGCGCTGGCGCTGGTACACCGGCAGCGCCGAACGCGGCAGCTTGGCGTTGCGGGTCGGGCTGTAGCTGCCTTCGGCGGCATGCACGCCGTCGCGGCCATCGAACACCCAATCGGGCAGCGGAGCGTTGCTCATGCTCTTGCCGGCCACGATGTCATCGGCGATCCACTGCGCCACCTGCTTCCAGCCGGCGGCCTGCCAGGTTTCGAACGGGCCCAGCGACCAGCCGTAGCCCCAACGGATCGCCAGGTCGACGTCGCGCGCGGTTTCGGCGATGTCGGCCAGGTGGTAGGCGCTGTAGTGGAACAGGTCACGGAACGTCGCCCACAGGAACTGCGCCTGCGGGTGCTGGCTTTCGCGCAGCTTGGCGAACTTTTCGGCCGGGTTCTTGATCTTCAGGATCTCGACCACTTCCGGTGCGGCGGTGCGGTCGGCAGGGCGGTAGTCCTGCTTCTCCAGGTCCAGCACCACGATGTCCTTGCCGACCTTGCGGAAGATGCCGGCACCGGTCTTCTGGCCGAGTGCGCCCTTGGCAATCAGCGCGTCCAGCCACTTCGGCGACTTGAAGAACTCATGCCACGGATCGTTGGGCAGGGTGTCGCCCATGGTCTTGATCACGTGCGCCATGGTGTCCAGGCCGACCACGTCGGAGGTGCGGTAGGTGGCCGACTTCGGGCGGCCGACCAGCGGGCCGGTCAGGCCGTCCACTTCGTCGAAGCCCAGGCCGAATTCCTGGGTGTGGTGGATGGTGGACAGGATCGAGAACACGCCGATGCGGTTGCCGATGAAGTTCGGGGTGTCCTTGGCGTACACCACGCCCTTGCCCAGCGTGGTGACCAGGAACGCTTCCAGGCCTTCCAGCACGGCCGCGTCGGTGGTGCTGGCCGGGATCAGCTCGGCCAGGTGCATGTAGCGCGGCGGGTTGAAGAAATGCACGCCGCAGAAACGGTGGCGCAGCTGCTCGGGCAGCACGTCGGCGAGCTTGTTGATGCCCAGGCCCGAGGTGTTGGAGGCCAGCACGGCGTGGTCGGCCACGAACGGGGCGATCTTCTTGTACAGGTCCTGCTTCCAGTCCATCCGTTCGGCGATGGCTTCGATGATCAGGTCGCAGTCCTTGAGCTGCTCCAGGCCGGTCTCGTAGTTGGCCGGGGTGATCGCCTCGGCGTAGGACTTGCTGGCCAGCGGGGCAGGGCTGAGCTTGCCCAGGTTGGCGATTGCCTTGAGCACGATGCCATCGGCCGGACCTTCCTTGGCGGGAAGATCGAACAGCACGGTGTCGACGCCGGCGTTGGTCAGGTGGGCCGCAATCTGGGCACCCATGACGCCGGCACCCAACACGGCGGCGCGGCGGACTAGCAGGGAATTGGACATGTCGATAAGCCTTTGTTGGTCTGGCAGCCGGGCAGGGCCCGGCTCTACGGAGGGTTCAGTGGGCAGAGCCCGGCTCTACGGGGTGGAAACGGAGGTCGACGGAGCGTCGGTGACCGCGCTGGCGCGGAAACCGGCTTCGGCGAAGTGGATCAATTCGCGGGCGGCATGGGCACGATGCGCCGCTTCGGTGACACCGGCGGGTCGCTTGATCAGGCCGAAGTCGGCCATCGCATAGGTCAGCGAGCCGGCCAGGAAGTCCAGCCGCCAATACAGCTCTTCCTTGCTCAACTCCGGCACGCAGGCCGCGATGGCCTTGCCGAAGTCGCGCAGCACGTGGCCGTAGTGGTCGGACAGGAACTTGCGCAGGTTGTCGTTCTTTTCCGCGTAGGCGCGGGCGATCACACGGACGAAGGCGCCCCCGGTCTGGCGGTCCTGGGCCATCGCCAGCGCCGGCTCGACAAAGGCGGCCAGCACCGGGCGCAGCTGGCCGGGGTGCTCGCGGCGGGCGCTGTCCAGCTGGGCCAGGCGGGCGGTGGTCATCTCGTCCATGCGCCGGCGGAACACCTCATTGACCAGGTTTTCCTTGGAGCCGAAGTGGTAGTTGACCGCCGCGATGTTCACATCGGCCTGGCTGGTGACCTGGCGAAGCGAGGTCCCGGCGAAGCCATGCTGCGCGAACAGCTCCTCGGCAGCGCCGAGAATGCGGTCCTTGGTGGAGAAATGTGCGGGCTTGGCCATGGGTCGGGCAGGGTTCAATCAAACGATTGTTTGATATTAGACCCGGGGCTGCGCGGGTGCATTGTGCGGCGCACAATGGAAGGAGGGGTTCGTTCATCTGCCCCCGGGTAGTGCCGGCCGCTGGCCGGCAACCCCGTACAGCTGAACGGGCGCGCGTCGCCTGGGGTTCATGGGGTTGCCGGCCAGCGGCCGGCACTACCGCGGGGGCGGGTTACACGTTAGAATTGCCTCACGTATATCAGGCTAAGCCCGCGTTTCGACGCGGGTTTTTTTCATGTTACTCTCGGGCCGATCAGTGGCCCGCCCAACGGAGAATTCCCATGGCGCTGGAGCGCACCCTTTCCATCATCAAGCCGGACGCCGTCGCCAAGAACGTCATCGGTGAAATCTACGCCCGCTTCGAAAAGGCCGGCCTGAAGGTCGTCGCCGCCAAGTACAAGCAGCTGTCGCGCCGTGAAGCCGAAGGCTTCTACGCCGTGCACCGCGAGCGTCCGTTCTTCAACGCGCTGGTCGAGTTCATGATCTCCGGCCCGGTGATGATCCAGGCCCTGGAAGGCGACAACGCCGTCCTGGCCCACCGCGACCTGCTGGGCGCCACCAATCCGAAGGAAGCCGCTGCGGGCACCATCCGCGCCGACTTCGCTGAATCCATCGATGCCAATGCCGCCCACGGCTCGGACTCGGTTGAGAATGCCGCGATCGAAATCGCCTACTTCTTCGCCGCGACCGAAGTCGTCTCGCGCTGAGAGTGATGCCGTGAACGAGGTCGTACAGCCAACCGCCATCCCATCCGTGCTCATCCCGAGCGTGGCTGTGGCCAAGCAGAACCTGCTCGACCTCGATCGCGAGGGTCTGGAGCGCTTCTTCGCCGAGACACTCGGCGAAGCGCGCTACCGTGCCCACCAGGTGATGAAGTGGATCCACCATCACTACGTCACCGATTTCGACGAGATGACCGACCTGGGCAAGGCGCTGCGCGCCAAGCTCAAGCAGCACGCCGAGGTCCTGGTCCCGAACATCGTGTTCGACAAACCCTCCAACGACGGCACCCACAAGTGGCTGCTGGCGATGGGCAACGATGGCAAGAACGCCATCGAGGCGGTCTACATCCCGGACAAGAACCGCGGCACGCTGTGCGTGTCCTCGCAGGTCGGCTGTGCGCTGAACTGCACGTTCTGTTCGACCGCCACCCAGGGCTTCAACCGCAACCTGTCCACCGCCGAGATCATCGGCCAGGTGTGGGTGGCGGCGCGGCATCTGGGCAACATCCCGCACAAGCAGCGTCGTCTCACCAACGTGGTGATGATGGGCATGGGCGAGCCGTTGATGAATTTCGACAACGTCGTGCGCGCCATGAGCGTGATGCGCGACGATCTGGGCTACGGCCTGGCCAACAAGCGCGTGACCCTGTCCACCTCCGGCCTGGTGCCGCAGATCGACCGGTTGTCCGCCGAGAGCGACGTGTCGCTGGCGGTGTCGCTGCATGCGCCCAACGATGCGCTGCGTGAAACCCTGGTGCCGCTCAACAAGAAGTACCCGATCGTCGAGCTGATGGCCTCGTGCGCACGCTACCTGCGCGCCAACAAGCGCCGCGAATCGGTCACCTTCGAATACACCCTGATGAAGGGCATCAACGACCAGCCCGAACACGCCCGCCAGCTGGCGCGGCTGATGCGCCAGTTCGACAACGCCGTGCAGACGTCGCACGCGGGCAAGGTCAACCTGATTCCCTTCAATCCGTTCCCGGGCACCCGCTACGAGCGCTCCGGTGACACCGAGATCCGTGCTTTCCAGAAGATCCTGCTGGATTCGCAGGTCCTGACGATGGTCCGACGCACCCGCGGCGACGACATCGACGCTGCCTGTGGCCAGCTCAAGGGCCAGGTGATGGACCGCACGCGTCGCCAGGCCGAGTTCAACAAGACACTCCAGGATGGGAAAAGCCGGGATGCCGCTGCCTGATTTCCGATTGCCAGCCGTTGTTTTCATCGCGCTGGCATTGGTCGGCTGCGGCAAACAAGGCATGAAGCCCCCCGCCTCCGCGCTGGGGGTGGCCCCCACGTACGAGGTCCGCGACAACGCGGCCACGCGTCGCCGGTTCAATTACCAGGACCAGATGACGCTGGCCGACCGGGCCTATCAGTCCGGCTCGCTGGCGGCGGCGGAGAAAAACGCCCGTTCGGCGCTCAAACTGGACGGCGACCGGCCAGAGGCCTATCTGATGCTGGCCACCCTGGCGGCCCGGCGCGGCGAAGACGTCGCTGCGGGCGGGCTCTACCGCAAGGCGGCCGAACTGGCGCCCGAACGCGGCGATGTGCTCAACAATTATGGCGCCTGGCTATGTACACATGGCCGCGCCGCCGAGTCGCTGGTCTGGTTTGACCGCGCGCTTGCTGCGCCGGGCTATGCCACACCGGCCTCGGCGCTGGCCAATGCCGGTGGCTGTGCGCTGGAGGCGGGCCAGTCCGAACGGGCCGCCCGCGACCTGCGTGCCGCCCTGCAGGTTGAGCCGGGCAACGCCTATGCACTGGAGTCGATGGCGCGCAGCGAGTACGCCCAAGGCCGCTATTTCGAGGCGCGCGCCTTCTCCCAACGTCGTCTTGCGGCTGCACCGGCCACACGTTCCGTGTTACAACTTGCCTCTGAAATCGAGGCGCAGTTGGGTGACACGGTTGCATCCGGTCGCTATCTGCAGCGAATTCGCGACGAATTTCCGCAGGATGCGGCTCCTAATTCCCGGGGTTGAAGCATTGTGATTGATGACCAGACTGTGAACGCTTTTGATGCCGCTGCCGGCTGTGGGGTCCGTCTCCGCCAGGCGCGCGAAGCGGCAGGGCTGACGCTTGAAGCGGTAGGGCAGCAGTTGCACATGCCGGTGCAGGTGGTGAAGTCGCTGGAAGCCGAGCAGTGGGACCGCCTGGGCGCCCCGGTGTTCGTGCGCGGCCAGTTGCGCAGCTATGCGCGCCTGCTGAAGATCGATCTGGGCGAGGTGCTGGAACAGGCCCGGATCGGGCCGGTGGTGCCGCCGCAGCTGGTCAGCCACACCCATACCCCGCGGGCCAGGCGCATTGCCGAGAGCCTCGGCCGCCGCGTGCTCTATGTGGGCATCACCGCCGTGCTGGCCGTCCCGGTCTGGTTTGCCACCCGGGGCCACTTCGACGGCAGCGCCAACACCCCCAATACCGCGTCGCTGGATGTGATCCCGGCGGCCGTTCCGGTGGGCGGCGGTGCCGTTCCTGCCGAGGCGACCCCGGCGGCGCCGGCACCCACCAGTGCCACCACCGGCACCCCTTCGGCGCCTTACCTGGCGTCGCTGACCCCGGTGCCGCGCCCGGCGGCCACCGCGGCGGTGCCGACCGGCGCTCTCAACCTGCAGTTCAAAGGCGACAGCTGGGTCGATATCGCCGCCCCCGACGGCAGCACCGTGGAAAAGGCGCTGATCAAATCCGGCGAAGCGCGCAGCTTCACGCCGGGCCAGGTAGGCCGCATGGTGCTGGGCAATGCGTCGGCGGTCGAGGTTCAGCAGGCCGGCACTATCGTCGATCTTTCGCCGTACCAGCGAGCCAACGTGGCACGCTTTACGGTATCCTCTGACGGCTCCGTGGCCCCAGTTCCGCACTGAGTCGCGTTTCCCAATCCAATTCAAACAGCTCCTCCTTACGGGCGGGGCGAGAGTACGCATGGCGATCGACGACCTGCTCGACGAGCACGAACAAAGTGAACGCGTCCGCGGCTGGCTGCGGAAGAATGGTGTCAGCATCCTCGCCGGCGTGGCGATCGCAATCGGCGGCATCGCCGGTTGGCAGTGGTGGCAGAAGGACCACAGCAACCAGCTGGCCGGCGCCAACGTCCAGTACCAGGCAGTGCTCAAGCACCTGCAGGACAAGGATCTGGCCCAGGCGGCCAAGGGCGTGAAAGCGCTCGACGACGGCAAGGCCAACATTTACTCGGACCTGGCGGCGTTGCAGCTGGCCAAGGCCCAGGTCGAGGCAGGCAAGAACGAAGACGCGCTGGCAACGCTGCGCGCGATCAAGGCTGACCCGGAATTCCAGCCGGTCATCGAGCAGCGCATCGCGCGCCTGTTGCTGGCCACCGGCAAGACCGATGATGCGATCAAGGCGCTTGGCACCGCCAGCGACAGTGCCAGCCTGGAAATCCATGGCGATGCACTGATGGCGCAGGGCAAGCGTGATGCCGCCCGGCAACAGTATGAGAAGGCGCTCAAGACGCTGGACGTGGCAGCGCCGCAGCGGCGCCTGCTTGAAACCAAAGTGATGGATGCCGGTGGCACCGTCACCGATGCTGCGGAGTCGGTGTAATGAAGCATATGGTCATGATCAAGCGCGTTGCCACCCTGGTTCTGCTGGGCGTGGCGTTGTCCGGTTGCACTACCGTCAAGGGGTGGTTCGCCGGCAAGGATGCAGCGGCCAAGAAGGCATTGGAGCCGGCTGAACTGGTGAAGTTCGAGCCGACCGCCAAGGTCGACCGGCTCTGGAGCGTGAACGTCGGCAAGGGCGAGAAGCGCATCGGCGTCCGCCAGGGCCCGACCGTGGCCGACGGCCGCGTGTATGCGGCCGCCATTTACGGCGGCGTGCATGCCATCGACCTGCAGACCGGCAAGAAGGTCTGGACCTGGGAGCCGGCCAAGGAAAAGAAGAAGCCCAAGCTGCGCCTCTCCGGTGGCCCCGGCGTGGGTGGCGGCCTGGTGGTGATCGGGACGCTGGACGGCCAGGTCATCGCGCTGGGTGCCGAAGACGGCGCCGAGAAGTGGCGCGCCAAGGTGCCTGGCGAAGTGATCGCCGCCCCGGCAATCGCCCAGGGCATGGTGTTCGTGCGCAGCAACGACGGTCGCGTGACCGCCTTGGATGCCGAGAACGGCACCCAGCGCTGGTTCAACCCGCGTGAGCTGCCGGCGCTGACCGTGCGCGGCAATGCCGCCGTGGTGGCTGGCCCGGGCGTGCTGTTCGTCGGCAACGATGATGGCAGCGTGTCGGCCCTGGCGATGACCGACGGCCGCACCGTGTGGGACCAGATGGTCGCCAACGGCGAAGGCCGTACCGAACTGGAGCGTATGTCCGACGTGGACGGCGCCCCGGTGCTGGAAGGCAATACGCTGTTCGTGGGCAGCTTCAAGAACCAGACCATGGCGATCGAAGGCCCGACGGGCCGTCCGCTGTGGTCGCGTGATCATGGCGGCGCCGGTGGCGTGGCCCTGACCTCGGGCAATGTGTTTGTCACCGACAACAAGGGTGGCGTGTTCGGCCTGGACAAGAGCAGTGGCAGCGCGATGTGGTCGCAGACCGCCTTGGCGCGCCGTTCGCTGACCGGACCGGCGGTGCAGGGCGACTATGTCGTTGTAGGCGACTACAAGGGCTACCTGCACTGGTTGCGGACAGATAATGGCGAGCTTGCCGCTCGCGCCAAGAGTGGCGGTGACGCGCTCCTGGCGCAGCCGGTAACCGCTGATGGGATTCTGCTGGTGCAGAACGTTGATGGAAAGCTGACCGCATTCCGGTTGGCACAATAAGGAGTTACCGCGATGCTGCCCTTGGTCGCCCTGGTTGGACGGCCGAATGTCGGCAAGTCCACGCTGTTCAATGCGTTTACCCGTACGCGCGACGCGCTGGTCCATGACCAGCCCGGCGTGACCCGGGACCGTAATTACGGTGTTTGTCGTCTTAACGAAGACCACCCGTTCCTGGTGGTCGATACCGGCGGTATCGCCGGTGAAGAAGAAGGTCTGGCCGGTGCTACTGCCCGCCAGGCCCGCGCTGCCGCCGCCGAGGCGGATCTGATCCTGTTCGTCGTCGATGCCCGTGAGGGCCCGATGGACGACGAGATCCTGTCCTGGCTGCGCAAGCTGGCGCGTCCGACGTTGCTGTTGATCAACAAGATCGACGGCATGAACGAAGACACGGTGCGTTCGGAGTTTGCCCGTTACGGGTTCGGCGAAATGCTGACCGTGTCGGCCGCGCACCGCCAGGGTCTGGACGATCTGTTGGACGAAGTCGTGGAGCGGCTGCCTGAAGAGGGCACCACCGAGACCCTCGACACCGATCCGAACCGCATCCGCATTGCCTTCGTTGGCCGCCCCAACGTGGGCAAGTCGACGCTGGTCAATCGCCTGCTGGGCGAAGAGCGCATGATCGCCTCCGAAGTGCCCGGTACCACCCGCGACTCGATCGCGGTGGACATGGAGCGCGACGGTCGCGAGTACCGCCTGATCGACACCGCCGGCCTGCGTCGCAAAGCGCGCGTGGAGGAAGTGGTCGAGAAGTTCAGCGTGATCAAGACGCTGCAGGCGATCGAGCAGTGCCAGGTGGCCGTGCTGATGCTGGACGCGTCCGAAGGCGTGACCGACCAGGACGCCAGCGTGCTGGGTGCGGTGCTCGATGCCGGCCGTGCGTTGGTCGTGGCGATCAACAAGTGGGATGGCCTCACCGACTACCAGCGCGAGCAGGCCGAAGCCCTGGTGTCGCGCAAGCTCGGCTTCGTGCCGTGGGCCGAAGTGGTGCGCATCTCGGCCAAGCATGGCTCGGGCCTGCGCGAGCTGTTCCGCTGCATCCACGCCGCGCATGCCTCGGCGACGCATGAATTCAGCACCAGCGAAGTCAACAAGGCGCTGGAAGTGGCCTACGAGACCAACCCGCCGCCGGCGATCCGTGGTCACGTGTCCAAGCTGCGTTACGTGCATCCGGGCGGCTCCAACCCGCCGACCTTCATCGTGCACGGCACGCGCCTGAAGGACCTGCCGGAGTCGTACAAGCGCTACCTGGAGAACTTCTTCCGGAAGCGTTTCAAACTGGTCGGTACCCCGGTGCAGTTCATCTTCCGCGAGGGTGTGAACCCCTACGAAGGCAAGAAGAACGTGCTCACCGAACGTCAGGTCAAGCGCAAACGGCGCCTGATCAAGCACGTCAAGGGCAAGTGACCCAACGAAGAGCCGGCGAAAGCCGGCTCTTTTCATTGCGGCGCTGCCGGCTGCTGGGCACACGCGAAGGTAGTGCCGGCCGCTGGCCGGCAACCGCGGCAAACCCGCCGCGCGCGCCCCGGTGCGCGATAATCCCGGCCATGCGCACCATCCCCGAACTCACCCCCGCCCAGGCACGCGAACGCGTCGCCCGTGGCGCGTTGCTCATTGACGTGCGCGAAGCGCACGAACGTGCCGCCGGCATGGCCGAGGGCGCGCTCGGCGTCGCCAAGGGCGAGCTACTGGCATCGCCGCCTACGCATCTGCCCGCCACCGATCGCGAGGTGGTGTTGATCTGCCAGAGCGGCAGGCGCTCGCTGGATGCCGCAGTCGCCCTGGCCGACCTGGGCTATACGCAGTTGGCATCCGTGGACGGCGGCACCAACGCCTGGCGGGCCGACGGCCTGCCCTTGGTGCAGCCGCTGCAGACCGACGACGAGCGCGACTTCAACGAGCGCTACGCGCGCCACCTGCTGCTGCCCCAGGTGGGCGTGGCAGGCCAGCAGACACTGCTGACCTCGCGTGTGCTGGTGCTCGGTGCCGGTGGGCTGGGTGCGCCGGCCGCCTTCTATCTGGCAGCGGCCGGGGTAGGGCACCTGCGCATCGCCGATGACGATGTGGTCGAGCGCAGCAACCTGCATCGCCAGATCCTGCACACCGACGCCAGCGTCGGCATGCCCAAGGTGCTGTCGGCGCGCGAACGCCTGTTGGCGCTCAATCCGCACCTGGATGTGGACGCCGTGCAGGTGCGCGTCAGTGCCGACAATGTCGATGCACTGTTGGACGGGGTGGACGTGGTGCTGGACGGCTCGGACAACTTCCCGCTGCGCTACCTGCTCAACGATGCCTGCCTCCAGCACCGCATTCCGCTGGTGTACGGCGCGGTCGAGCGCTTTACCGGCCAGGTCAGCGTGTTTGACGCCGGCCGCCAGCGTGGCCAGGCGCCGTGCTACCGCTGTCTGTTCCCGGAGCCGCCGCCGCCGGAGTTCGCGCCCAACTGTTCTGAAGCCGGCGTGCTGGGCGTGTTGCCGGGAATGGTCGGGTTGCTCCAGGCCACCGAAGTGCTCAAGCTGCTGCTCGGCATGGGCGAGTCGCTGGTTGGGCGGCTGCTGAGTTTCGATGCACTGGGCATGCGTTTTCGTGAGACCCGGCTGCGCCCCGATCCGGACTGTCCGCTGTGCGCGCCAGGGAAGGCGTTTCCCGGGTACATCGATTACGCCGCGTTCTGCAGCGGACCGTAACGCCGGGCGCTGCCTGATTTCGGCGACCGCGTAGCGCCGGGCTCTGCCCGGCTGCATTTCACACGTTGCCGGCGAGCCGGGCAGAGCCCGGCTCTACGTGATTTCAGGACGATCCTCGCCGCCACCCGGCTCATCGTTCTGTTTTCGGCACGATCATGCGCAACATGGATGCTATTGCCGCCCGGCGCTTTGCCCTATCGTTGAGCCATCTAAAGTAGTCCGGGGAAACAACCGCATGGCGGTCGAAGCAGGTGCCAGTGAGCTGGTGAAAGTCGTGGCGCTGCTGGGCGCGGCGGTGGTGATGGTGCCGCTGTTCCGACGGCTGGGGCTGGGCTCGGTGCTGGGCTATTTCGCTGCCGGCCTGGCCATCGGCCCGTTCGGCTTCGGCTGGTTCTCCGACCCGCAGGCGATCCTGCACACCGCCGAACTCGGCGTGGTGATGTTCCTGTTCGTGATCGGGCTGGAAATGCGGCCCTCGCACCTGTGGGGCCTGCGCAACGAAATCTTCGGGCTCGGCACGCTGCAGATCGTGGTCTGCGGCGCGGTGCTCACCGGCGTGTGCATGCTGTTCGGGTTCCCGGTCAACGTGGCCTTCATCGGCGCCTTCGGCTTCGTGCTGACCTCCACCGCGGTGGTGATGCAGCTGCTGGCCGAGCGCGGCGACATTGCCTTGCCGTCCGGGCAGAAGATCGTCTCGATCCTGCTGTTTGAAGATCTGCTGATCGTGCCGCTGCTGGCCGTGGTGGCCTTCATGGCCCCCGTGCAGGCCGACGCCGGCGACAGTTCGCGCTGGGTCAGCGTGGGCATCGGTGCCGGTGCCATCGTCGGCCTGGTGCTGGTGGGCCGGTTCCTGCTCAATCCGCTGTTCCGCATCCTGGCCGCGGCCAAGGCGCGCGAAGTGATGACCGCCGCCGCGTTGTTGGTGGTGCTGGGCGCGGCGCTGCTGATGCAGCTGGGCGGGCTGTCGATGGCGATGGGTGCGTTCCTGGCCGGCGTGCTGCTCAGCGAATCCACGTTCCGCCACCAGATCGAAGCGGATATCGAGCCGTTCCGCGGCATCCTGCTGGGGCTGTTCTTCCTCAGCGTGGGCATGGCGCTGGATCTCACCGTGGTGGCCAACAACTGGCCGCTGATTGTGTCGGGCGTGTTCGCGCTGATGCTGGCCAAGGGCGTGTGCATCTACATCGTGGCGCGCATCATGGGCAGCGACCACCGCCAGGCGCTCGACCGCGGCGTCGTGATGGCGCAGGGCGGCGAGTTCGCGTTCGTGCTGTTTTCCGCGGCCGCAGCGGCCGGCGTGATCGGGGTGGAGGTCAACGCCAACCTGACCGCAATCGTGGTGCTGTCGATGGCGCTCACGCCGCTGTTCGTGCTGCTGCACGACAAGCTGATGCCCGACCGCGAAGTGTCGCTGGATGGCGTTGAAGAAGCCGACGGCCTGTCCGGCAGCGTGTTGATGATCGGCTTCGGTCGTTTCGGTCAGGTGGCCAGCCAGTCGCTGCTGGCGCGCGATGTGGACGTGACCATCATCGACAACGACGTGGACATGATCCACAACGCCGAGCGCTTCGGGTTCAAGATCTACTACGGCGACGGCACCCGCCTGGACGTGCTGCACGCCTCCGGTGCGGGCTCTGCGCGCGCCATCGCGGTGTGCGTCAACAACGCCCAGGACGCCGACCGCATCGTGGAACTGGTCACCCATCAGTTCCCGCAGGCCAAGCTGCTGGTGCGCTCGTTCGACCGCGAGCATTCGCTGCGGCTGATCCATGCCGGTGTGGACTACCAGATCCGCGAGACCTTCGAATCGGCGTTGCAGTTCGGTCAGGTCGCCCTGATGGAACTGGGCGCCGACCAGGACGATGCGCGCGAGATCGCCGAGCAGATCCGCGAGCGCGACGCCGAGCGTTTCGAGCTTGAAATGGCCGGTGGCAGCATGCGCGCCGGGGCGCACATGGTGTTCGGCACGGCGCTGCCGGGCGTGCCCACGCCCACGCCGTTCACCGCGCCCAAGCGCAAGGCACGCACGCTCAACGCCGACGAAGTACCGGAAGAAGAATGACGCGCCGGTGGGCGGGGCGGGCCTAATCGGGGACAATGGCGTCCCCGCCGCCCCCGCCTGCCGCCCTCGATGAGCTCACCGACCCCCGCACCCGCCGTTCCCGCCCGCATTCTGGATGGGCGCCGCATCGCTGAAGACCTGCTGGACAGCCTGAAGGTCCGGGTGGATGCCCGCCTGGCCGCCGGTGGCAGCCGCCCGGGCCTGGCCGTGGTGCTGGTGGGAGGCGATCCGGCCTCGACCGTGTATGTGCGCAACAAGCGCCGCGCCGCCGAGAAGGTGGGCATCGAGGCCTTCGATTACGACCTGCCGGCCGGCACCAACGAAGCGCAGCTGCTTGAGCTCATCGACCAGCTCAACAACGACCCCAAGATCCACGGCATCCTGGTGCAGCTGCCGCTGCCGGGCATTCCCGACGCCAGCCGCCTGATCCACCGCATCGACCCGCGCAAGGACGTGGACGGTTTCCACCCCGAGAACGTGGGCCATCTGGCCCTGCGCGAGTTCGGCCTGCGCCCCTGCACCCCGCGCGGCATCGTCACCCTGTTGGGCCACACCGACCAGCCGGTGCGCGGACGCAACGCCACCATCGTGGGGGTGAGCAACCACGTGGGGCGCCCGATGGGCCTGGAGCTGCTGATTGCCGGCTGCACCGTGACCAGCTGCCACAAGTTCACCCCGCGCGACGTGCTGGAGCGCAGCGTGCGCGACGCCGACATCCTCGTGGTGGCGGTGGGCCGCCCGGGCATCGTGCCGGGTGAATGGGTGAAGCCGGGCGCCGTGGTGATCGACGTGGGCATCAATCGCCTGGATGACGGCCGCCTGGTCGGCGACGTCGGCTTCGAGGCCGCCGCCCAGCGCGCCAGCTGGATCACCCCGGTGCCGGGCGGGGTAGGGCCGATGACCGTGGCCACGTTGATGCAGAACACGCTGGAAGCGGCTGAAGCGGCCGTCTGACCGCCCGTGCCGACCCTGGGTCGGCACATCGCCCGGAAGCCCATGCGGGCTGGGCCCTGTGCCGACCAACGGTCGGCACCTACCGCGGCGGCAATCCCCGGGCGGCAATCCCCGGGCGGCAATCCCCGGGCGGCAATCCCCGGGCGGCAATCCCCGGGCGGTACGCGGCGGCAACCCCCGGTAGAGCCGACCGTTGGTCGGCTGCCGTTGGCGCGGTGGCGCATCGCCCGGGGCACAGCCGACCAACGGTCGGTGCAACCCGTCCGCCGGCGCGACACAGCGTCGCACCGGCCCCCTGCCCAAGCGGGCCGAATCAGGGTAAAATGTCGCGCTTCCCCACATCTCGGGTATGCCGATGCTGCGCATCCAGGCTGAAGCTCTCACCTACGACGACGTCTCGCTCGTCCCCGCACACTCCACGATCCTGCCCAAGGATGTCAGCCTGGAAACCCGGCTGACCCGCGACCTGCGGCTGAAGCTTCCGATCCTTTCCGCGGCCATGGATACGGTCACCGAAGCACGCCTGGCCATCGCCATGGCCCAGCTCGGCGGCATGGGCATCATCCACAAGAACCTGACCGTGGAGCAGCAGGCCGCCGAAGTGGCCCAGGTCAAGAAGTTCGAGGCCGGCGTCATCCGCGACCCGATCACGGTCGGCCCGGAAACCACCATCCGCGACGTGCTGGCCCTGACCCAGGCGCGCAACATCTCCGGCGTGCCGGTGGTGGACGGCGGCGGCCAGCTGGTCGGCATCGTCACCCACCGTGACATGCGCTTCGAGACCGAGCTGGACGATCCGGTCCGCCACATCATGACCAAGAAGGATCGCCTGATCACGGTCAAGGAAGGCGCCGCGTCGGAAGAAGTGCTGCAGCTGCTGCACCGCAACCGCATCGAAAAGATCCTGGTGGTCAACGATGATTTCGCCCTGCGTGGCCTGATCACCGTGAAGGACATCCAGAAGAACACCGATTACCCCAACGCCGCCAAGGACACCGCCACGCGTCTGCTGGTGGGTGCTGCCGTGGGCGTGGGTGGCGACACCGATCGCCGCGTCGAAGCGCTGGTCGCCGCCGGTGTGGACGTGCTGGTGGTGGACACCGCGCACGGCCATTCGCAGGGCGTGCTGGACCGCGTGCGCTGGGTCAAGAAGAACTTCCCGAACGTGCAGGTCGTGGGTGGCAACATCTGCACCGGCGAAGCGGCACTGGCGCTGCTGGACTGTGGCGCGGACGCGGTCAAGGTCGGCATCGGCCCGGGCTCGATCTGCACCACCCGCGTGGTCGCCGGTGTCGGCGTGCCGCAGATCACCGCGATCGACCTGGTGGCCGAAGCGCTGCAGGACCGCATCCCGCTGATCGCCGACGGTGGCATCCGCTACTCCGGCGACATCGGCAAGGCGCTCGCCGCTGGTGCGTCCACCATCATGATCGGTGGCCTGCTGGCCGGTACCGAGGAATCGCCCGGCGAAACCGAGCTGTTCCAGGGCCGTTCCTACAAAAGCTACCGCGGCATGGGCTCGCTGGCCGCGATGGAGAAGGGGTCCAAGGACCGCTACTTCCAGGACGCCTCCAGCGCCGACAAGCTGGTGCCCGAAGGCATCGAAGGCCGCGTGCCGTATCGCGGCCCGGTGGGCGGCATCATCCACCAGCTGATGGGCGGCCTGCGCGCCACCATGGGCTACGTGGGCTGCGGCACCGTCGAAGACATGCGCAGCAAGCCGAAGTTCGTCAAGATCAGTGGCGCCGGCCAACGTGAGAGCCACGTCCACGACGTGCAGATCACCAAAGAGCCGCCGAACTACCGCGCCTGATGCGGCATGAGCAAAGAGGAACGAGGAAGCTGATTCCCGTTCCTCTTTCTCTATCGGCCGCCGGTTTTCGTATTCGTTTCCTGTTTTCTTTCCTGCATTGCCCAGGGCGCCATGACCAACATCCATAACGACAAGATCCTCATCCTCGATTTCGGTGCTCAGTACACCCAGCTGATCGCGCGCCGCATCCGCGAGCTTGGTGTGTACTGCGAAATCTGGGCATGGGACCACAACCCGGCCGAGATCGCCGCGTTCGGCGCCAAGGGCATCATCCTGTCCGGTGGCCCGGAATCGACCACGCTGCCGGGCGCGCCCGCCGCGCCGCAGGAAGTGTTCGACAGCGGGCTGCCGATCTTCGGCATCTGCTACGGCATGCAGACCCTGGCCGCCCAGCTCGGTGGCGCCACCGAAGCGGCCGACCAGCGTGAGTTCGGCCATGCCGAAGTCAACGTCGTGCACCCCGATGCGCTGTTCAAGGGCCTGAGCGACCACGGCGGCGAGCCGAAGTTGAACGTCTGGATGAGCCACGGTGACCACGTCTCCGTCGCCCCGCCGGGCTTCACCGTGACGGCCGTGACCGATCGCATCCCGGTGGCCGCGATGGCCAACGAAGAGAAGCGCTGGTACGGCGTGCAGTTCCACCCGGAAGTGACCCACACCCTGCAGGGCCAGGCGCTGCTGCGCCGCTTCGTGGTGGACGTGTGCGGCTGCGAAACCCTGTGGACCGCCGCCAACATCATCGACGACCAGATCGCCCGCGTGCGCGAACTGGTGGGCGATGACGAAGTCATCCTGGGCCTGTCCGGCGGCGTCGATTCGTCGGTCGTGGCCGCGCTGCTGCACAAGGCGATCGGCGACAAGCTGACCTGCGTGTTCGTCGATACCGGCCTGCTGCGCTGGCAGGAGGGCGACCAGGTGATGGCGATGTTCGCCGAGCACATGGGCGTCAAGGTGATCCGCGTGAATGCCGCGGACCGCTATTTCAGCAAGCTCGAAGGCGTGAGCGACCCGGAAGCCAAGCGCAAGATCATCGGCAACCTGTTCGTGGACATCTTCGATGAAGAGTCCAACAAGCTGAGCAATGCCAAGTGGCTGGCGCAGGGCACCATCTACCCGGACGTGATCGAGTCGGCCGGCAGCAAGACCGGCAAGGCACACGTGATCAAGAGCCACCACAACGTGGGCGGCCTGCCGGAGCACATGAAGCTGGGCTTGGTGGAGCCGTTGCGCGAGCTGTTCAAGGACGAAGTGCGCCGCCTCGGCGTCGAACTCGGCCTGCCGCGCAGCATGGTCTACCGCCACCCGTTCCCGGGCCCGGGCCTGGGCGTGCGGATCCTGGGCGAAGTGAAGCGTGAGTACGCCGAACTGCTGGCCAAGGCTGATGCGATCTTCATCGACGAACTGCGCAAGGCGGATCTGTACGACAAGACCAGCCAAGCGTTTGCGGTGTTTCTGCCGGTGAAGTCGGTGGGCGTGGTGGGCGATGCGCGGGCTTATGAGTGGGTGATTGCGCTGCGTGCGGTGGAGACCATCGATTTCATGACGGCGCATTGGGCGCATCTGCCGTATGAGTTCCTGGGTACGGTGAGCAACCGGATCATCAATGAGTTGCGGGGGGTTTCAAGGGTTGTCTATGACATCTCGGGGAAGCCGCCGGCGACTATTGAGTGGGAATGAGTTGAAAGAACGAGGGCGCCGAGAGGCGCCCTTGTTGATTTGGTTTATCGGAAAAATTAGTTGAAATCCGACACCCCCAGCGAGCATCGCAGTCTCAACCAACGCCGTCCTCAACCACGGACCCATTCCCCACCAGCAGCTCAATCATCGCCCGCGCTGCTGCCGACTGGCGCCGATGCGGCGCATAGATCACCGAGAACGGACGCGACCGCCCACGCAGCTGCGGCAGCACTTCCACCAGTTCCCCACGCTGCAGCCGCCCGCGCACGATGAACTCATAGCTCTGGCAGATGCCGATCCCCTGTTCGGCCAGCGACACCACGCCCAGCACATCGTCGGATGTCTCGATGGACGAACGCGGTACCCAATCCACGTCGTGCCCATCGTCGCGGAACACCCACGGCGCCAACCGCCCGGTGCGCGGCATGACAAACGGCAGGCACAGGTGCTGCTGCAGATCGTCCAGCGTCTGCGGAGTGCCGCGGCGCTGCAGGTAGTCCGGCCCGGCCACCAGCAGCAGCGGGGCGTCTTCCAGCTTGCGCGCCACCAGCCCGCTGTCCGGCAGCTGGCCCAGGCGGATGGCCAGGTCGAAGCCTTCAGCCACCAGGTCCACGTTGCGGTTGGTGATGTTCAGTTCCACCTGCACCTGTGGGTACTGCTGCGCAAAGCGCGCCAGCACGGGCGGCAGGCGGTAATGGCCATAGGTGGTCGGCACGCTCAGGCGCACGCGGCCGGCCAGCGCGCCGTCCTGGCCCTGCACGTCGCGTTCGGCATCGTCCAGCAGGCCGAAGGCGGTGCGCACCTGTTCCAGATAGAGCCGCCCGGCGTCGGTCAGGCCTACGCGGCGGGTGGTCCGCTGCAGCAGTTGCCGGCCCAGCCGGGCTTCCAGGCGAGTGACCGCGCGGCTCAGCACCGACGGGGTGGTGGACAGCGCCACCGCGCCGGCGGTGAACGAGCCGTGCTCGACCACCGCCATGAACACCTCCACATCGCCCAGGTAGTCGAACTTGCGGCTCATTTGGCTCTCCGGGGAACAGATGTTTTGCGATGGGGCCAATTTATCGCCGCCGGGGCGATGAATAAAGTGGCGGGCATTCCCCGATAGGAGCTCCCCATGAACCTGATGACCCGGCTGGCCGCAGCACTGGCCCTGACCCTGGCCGCTACCGGCGCCCATGCCGCCAACGTGCTGGTGGTGCTGTCCGACGAGAACCGCCTGGACCTGAAGGACGGCAAGGTGCTGTCCACCGGCTTCTATCTCAACGAACTGATGCAGCCGGTCAAGCTGCTGCTGGACGCGGGCCACGAAGTGACCTTCGCTACGCCGCAGGGGCGGGTGCCAACGGTGGATGCGTCATCGGTGACGCCGGCGTATTTCGGCGACGATGCCGCGCAGTTGAAGGCGCATAAGGATCTGCTGGAGAAATTGGCGTTGACCTCGCCGACGGCGTCGCCGGTGGTCAGCCTGGCGCGCATCGAGCAGCAGGGCTACGCGCACTTCGATGCGGTCTACATCCCCGGTGGTCACGCGCCGATGCAGGACCTGCTGAAGAGCCCGGCGCTGGGCCGGTTGCTGGCCGATTTCCACCAGCGCAACAAGACTACCGCGCTGGTCTGCCACGGCCCGATCGCGCTGCTGTCCACGCTGCCTGATGCCGAGGGCTTCGTAGCGACGCTGGACGCCGGTGCCATGCCGAGCACGCCGAAGTGGATCTACAGCGGCTACCAGATGACCGTAATCAGCAACCAGGAAGAAGAACAGGCCAAGCCACTGCTGGGTGGCGGTGAGATGAAGTTCTATCCGCAGACCGCGCTGCAGCGGGCGGGTGCACGGTTCAGCAGCAACACCACGCCGTGGACCGCCCATGTGGTAGTGGACCGCGAGCTGATTACCGGGCAGAACCCGGCTTCGGCGTTGGAGGTGGGGCAGCGGCTGGTTGAGCGGTTGAAATAAGCCGGTTCGTTCTGAGCGCGTGTGCTTGCGGAGAATTCCTCGCGAACTGCGCGGGATCTCCGCCAGTTGGTGAGGCGCGTTATCCCGGACGCCTTCATGGCCGTCGGCGGCAAGAGGCCACGGTCACGGCATGCGCTGATGGGCTTCCCGGCCGCTACACTGACCGCCTACGCCCGATGGAATCTCGCCCATGTTCACTGGAAAAGTCGCGGTGGTTACTGGCTCCACCAGCGGTATCGGTCTTGGCATTGCCACTGCGCTCGCGCGGAAAGGCGCCAATATCGTGCTGAATGGATTTGGCGATGCGGTGGAGATCGAGAGAATCCGTTCCCGCCTGGAGACCGAGTTTGGCGTAAGGGTGGCGCATGATGGCGCCGACCTTTCCCGTGGTGAGGCGGTGCGGGAAATGATTGCCCAAGCCGTTGAGAAGATGGGGCGCATCGACATCCTGGTGAACAATGCGGGCATCCAGCACACCGCTTCGATCGAGGAGTTTCCCGTGGAAAAGTGGGATGCAATCCTCGCGCTGAATCTATCGGCGGTGTTCCATGCAACGGCGGCGGCCTTGCCCTACATGAAGCAGCAGGGATCCGGCCGCGTGATCAACATCGCGTCGGTGCATGGACTGGTTGCGTCGGTGAACAAGTCTGCTTATGTGGCGGCGAAACATGGCGTGGTGGGATTCACCAAAGTGACGGCGCTGGAGAACGCGGGCACGGGCATCACGGCCAATGCCATCTGCCCCGGTTGGGTGCGAACGCCTCTGGTCGAGCAGCAGATCACCGCGTTGGCGGAACGGGAGGGAACGGATAAGGAGTCCGCCGCGCGCGCACTGCTGGCCGAAAAACAGCCCTCGTTGCAGTTTGTGACGCCCGAGCAGCTCGGCGAAATGGTGGTCTTCCTGGCCTCGGACGCCGCTGCTCAGATTACCGGCACGGCACTTCCGATGGATGGTGGCTGGACAGCCCGCTGACTGGCCGGTTGTGCCGGCCGCTGCAGCATCGGCAGCGCCACCCGGTGTGCTACCCGCGCGCCGTGATCCACGCACCAGGCGCAGCATCCTGCCCATGCCGCTGGCAGAACCGGCCGGGGTGACGATGCTGCCTTATCGAATTCCGCCGTCAGGCGCTACAGTTCGCGGTTCCACCCGTACCTGCAAGGAAGCACGATGTCAGAGCTGGATTACCGCGCCTTCTACCGCCTGTTGGCTGCTGAAGTGCGCGCCTCGACGGACGTCGGCCAGTCCATGCAGACGCTGTTGGCCTGGGGCGACCAGCGCATCCCGCACCCGTCCTGGGCGGCGCTGGCGAAACTTGATTGTTCGGCAGAGAGTGCCGGCGTGGGCAAGTGGCTCACCCGTGTGCTGCGGCGGGCGCCGTGCCCCTTCCCGGTGCGCGCGATCTACTTCGGGCTTGGCGAACGTGCCACCCGCGACCGCGTGGAATTTGCGGACCTGTATTTCGGTCTGTTGAGTCACTACGAACCGGAGGACAAGGCCTGCGAGTGGTTGTGGCGCAACCCCAGCCACTATCCCGACAAGGCCTACCTCGGCTCGGCAACCTTGAAAGCGGCCGGCGTGATCTGCAACGCGGACGAGGTCGCCGGACTGGGCACGCCCGGCCACATAGTGTTTGCGTTGGCGTTCGCAACGTTGCTGCTCCGGGCTTCGCTGGACGGAAGCATCCATCAGCTGCTGGGTGCGGTGGAGCCGGTGGGTGTGGTCGTTGGCTTCGATTCGGGCGACCTGTTCCGGCTGGGGGAGCTCCATAGCGATGGTTTCCGGCCCACAAAAGGTGCAATGACCTAGGGAGCGCGGGAGTGCGGCCTGCACAATGCCGCATCGCCGACATGCGCGCGACCTGCCCGTGAACCGAGCTGGATGATGGGCTGGTGCTGTTCGTGATCGGCTTCGCGCTGCAGTGTTGGCATATCCGTGCGCAGTCGCACGGCGCACGCCAGTTGCAGCGCGCCGGATGAGGCAGTCGCCGGTCAGCAGCCCGGGCCGCGCGCCGTGGCAGCTTCCCGGTGCCGGTCGCGATAGGTCGCCGGGCTGAGCGCGGTCTGCCCGCGGAAATGACGCCTGAACGATTCCTGCGATCCAAACCCGGCCTGTTCGGCCACCCAGTGCAGCGGGCGGTCGGTGGTTTCCAGCAGCTCGCGCGCGTAGGCCACGCGCTCGCGGATCAGCCAGTCGATCGGTGACAACCCGGTCGCGTCGAGGAACTGCCGCTGCAGTGTGCGTTGGCTGAGTGCGGCCTGTTCGGACATGCTCTTGAGCGAGTGCTCCTCGCGCAGGTTGCGGCGCAGCCATTCCATCAGCCGGGCAAGCCGGGTGGGTTCACCCACCGGTATCGAGCGCACCACGCGCTGGCTGCGCTCGGCATCCCGCCACGGTGCCAGCACCAGCCGCTCGGCCACCAGGTTGGCCACGCGCGCGCCGTAATCCTTGCGCACCAGGTGCAGCATCATGTCCATGCCGGTGGCCGAACCGGCCGAGGTGATGATGCTGCCCTCGTCGACGTACAGCGCGTTCTCGCGCACGCGCACGTTGGGAAATTCGCGGGCGAGGGTGTCGGTGAGCCGCCAGTGAGTGGTGGCGCTGCGGCCGTCGAGCAGGCCGGCCCACGCCAGCACGAAGGCGCCCGAACAGATCGAGGTGATGCGTGCGCCGCGCTGGTGGGCGCGAATGAGCGCATCCAGCAATACCTGCGGCGGCCGCTCGGCAGGATCACGCCAGCCGGGCACCACGATGGTGTCGGCGTGCTCCAGCGCCTCCAGTCCGTAAGGCAGCTGCACCTGGGTGCCGCCGAGCATGCGCAGCGGTCCCGGTTCGGCGGCGCACACCTGGGTGGTGTACCAGGCCACGTCCAGCTCGGGGCGGATGGGGGCGAACAGGCCGACGGCGCAGCCGAACTCGAACAGGCCCTGGCCGTGGCAGGCCGCGATGGCAACGGTGGGCGGGGTGTGCGGGTCATGGGGGGAGGGCATCGTTTGATGCTAGCGGGGTGGGCGCTGCCACGCAGGGCGGGGCGCTAATGACGTCATGACATCGGGATATATGGCTGCCGATGTCGCGCATCGACGCACGGCGATGGGGGCATCCACGCAGGGTGTGCACGCGGCGTCGGCGTCTAACGACATGCCGAACGGGCATGTGCGTGGCGCGATGTTGCGGGTGGGTGGCGCGTGAACGGCTGTTGCGCGCTGCGTGCAGGCCATTGAATGGAGGCCTGTTTCCGATCAGGCCCTGAGATGTCCTTGCCCTCTCTGTCGCGATGTTGCCGGTGCGCTGCGCCCAACGCGAGCTGATGCCCTGTGACGCACCGTCGCGGACCTGACCGTCCTCCTTCCTTCAAGAGTCCCCATGCCTCCTGCCTTCCGCTCCCTGCCTGCGGCACGCGTGCCGACGCTGACCTCCCTGTCTGTTCTGATCGCGCTTGCACTGGGTGCAGGCGCTGCCCACGCCGCCGGACCGGAGGCACCGCCCGAGACGGTGGTGGCCTCCGGTACCGCCGCCGCGTCCACGCTGGATGCGGTGGTGGTCACCGGCTCGCGCACCAGCAACCGCACGGTCAAGAACAGCTCCACGCCCATCGATGTAATTTCGGCCGAGGACCTGGCGTCCACCGGGCAGGCGAACCTGCTGGAAGCGCTGCAGCGCAGCCTGCCGTCGCTGAGCCAGATCGGTGGCTACCAGAGCGACCAGGAGAGCCTGATCCGTGGCTACCAGCTGCGCAACCTGTCGCCGGGGTACACGCTGGTGCTGGTCAACGGCAAACGCCGCAACGCCAGTGCCTATGTCAGCGGCGCCAACGGCGGCGGCTACCCGGGTCATGCCTGGACCGACCTCGCGTTGATTCCGGTAGCGGCCATCGACCATATCGAAGTGCTGCGCGATGGTGCGTCCGCGCTGTATGGCTCCGACGCGATCACCGGGGTGATCAACGTGATCCTGAAGTCGAACGCGCACGGCGGCGATGTGTCGGTGGAGAGCGGGCAGAGCATCGATGGTGATGGCACCCGCACCAGCGTGCGCGCCAACATCGGCCTGCCGTGGGGGCAGGACGGGTTCGTCAGCCTGTCCGGCGAGAACACCCGCCAGCACCATGCGATCCGCACGCGGCGCTACATCGATGCCTACCTGAGCTACCCGGCGCTGGACGCCAGCGGCAACCCGGTGGCGCTGCGCCCGAACAACCGCCTGCCTGCCGGCACCACGCCGAACCCGGCCGAGGCATCGCGCGATCCGGAAGCCAACACGATCCTCAGTTCGCCGTCCTATGCGCTCACCGCGCTGTCGGTGAATGCAGGCCATGGCCTGGGCGAGAACGCGCAGTTCTACGCCACGGCGACGGCCAGCGACCGCACCGCACAGGCCATCCAGAACTTCCGCCTGCCGGCGACGATCTTCGGCACCTACAAGGCGCCGAGCGTACTGAACGTGTGGCCCGACGGCTTCCTTCCGGTACTGGAAACCAAGGAGAAGCAGTACACCGGCACCGCCGGGGTCAAGGGTCACTGGGGTGGCTGGGACATCGACGGCAGCCTCACCGGCAACCGCAACACGGTGCGCACCTATACCCGCCACTCGGCCAACTTCTCGCTGGCCTATCCCGGTGCGCCCACTGATTTCTATGACGGCAAGCTGGACTACCAGCAGGGCATCGCCAACCTGGATCTGCGCCGTGGCTTCGACGTGGGCGCCTTCGCCTCGCCGCTGGAGGTGAGCGCGGGTGCCGAATACCAGCACGAGCGCTACGAGCGCGGGGCCGGGCAGTGGGAGTCGTACACCGGCTTCGGTGCGGCCGCCTTCGTGGGCTATTCCACCGCCGATGCGGTGGAGGCCACGCGCAACAGCAAGGCGGTGTACGTGGGGGCGGCGACCAACGTGACCTCGCGCTGGTACCTGGATGCCGCGGCGCGCTGGGAAGATCACTCTGATTTTGGCAGCGTATCGACCGGGCGGCTGACCACGCGCTTTGATGTGACCGATGCGTTCGGCGTACGCGCCACGGTGAGCAACGGCTTCCATGCCCCGAGCCTGGGTGCGCAGTATTACCAGGCCACCGGCAGCTGCCCGTGCGGCACCACGCTGGTGGCGCAGGTGTCCTCGCCGGCGGCGCTGGCACTGGGTGCCACGCCGCTGCAGCCGGAGAAGGCCGACAACTACAGCCTCGGCGTGACCTGGGACCCGAGCGCGGCGTTCCACCTGGCCCTGGATGCCTACCAGATCGACATCCGCGGCCAGCTCGGTCAGTCCAGCCAGATCGGTTACAACGCGCAGGACCCGGCGCGCATCACCGACAACAGCGGCACGGTGCTGAGCGCCGCGCAGAAGAACACGATCGATGCGCTGCTGGGCACGGCGGGTATCAGCATCCTGCCCGGCGATGCGTTCTACGCCAGCTACTTCACCAACGTAGGTGATACCCGCACGCGGGGCCTGGAGCTGACCGTGGAAGCCAACCAGGAAACCGCCTGGGGCAAGCTGCGCTGGAGCTACGCCGCCAACGTGGGCCGCACCACCATCCAGAAAGTGCGCGACATCCCCGCGGTGCTGCAGGGGCTGCCCAACATCAACCTGCTGACCAAATCGAGCGAGTACGCACTGCGTTTCCGCACGCCGTCCTACACGCAGGTGGCCGGGCTGGGCTGGCAACACGGGCGCTGGCGCTCGAATGTGGATTTCACCTACTACGGGCCGATCAAGCGCCTCAACAACGGGGTGGAGTACAAGCAGCCGCCGGTGCTGGTGACCAACCTGTCCGGCAGCGCGGAGCTGGGCGGTGGCTGGAGCGCGGCGCTGGGCATCAACAACGTGTTCGACAAGCGCACCCGCAAGGTGCCCGAGTACGCCCGCAGCGCCACTGACGTGGCCAGCATCGAAACCACCTGGGACACCGGCGATGTGCTGAGCACCATCGGCGCGTTCTGGTATGGGCGCATCAACTACCGGTTCTGAGCAAACGCATCCGACCAACGGTCGGCTCTACAGGGAGCATTGCGATGTCATCTGCATTGAACGTGGTCGCGCTGATCGGCTCGCCGAACAGCTCGGCCAACTCACGCACGCTGTTGCTGGTACGGCAGGTGCTGGACCAGCTGCGGCACCGGCTGCACATCGATGTGCAGTGGGTGGAACTGGCGCCGATCGCGCGCTCGTTGGGGCAGGCGCTTACCCGCGAGGAGGTGGAACCGCGCATCGAACAGGCGCTGCAGCGGATTGAAGCGGCCGACCTGCTGATCGCCGCTGCGCCGGTGTACCGCGGCTCGTATCCTGGCCTGTTCAAGCACCTGGTGGACTTCATCGGACTGGAGGCGCTGGTGGATGTGCCGGTGCTGCTGGCGGCCACCGGCGGCAGCGAGCGCCATGCCCTGGTGATCGACCACCAGCTGCGCCCGTTGTTCAGTTTCCTGCAGGCGCACACGCTGCCGATCGGCGTGTACGCCACGCCGGCCGATTTCAGCGACGAGCAGGTCAGCAGTGCCGCGTTGCAGGCGCGGATCGTGCTGGCCGCCGAGCGTGCCGCGGCCCACCTGTCACCGACCGCTGCGCCGCTGCCGTTGCGCCGCATCGCCTAGGTATCGGCGCATGCAGCTGCGGCATCTGGCCTTTCTCACCCCGGGCAGCTTCCGGCCCGACGATCCGCGCAGCGGGCTGGACGATGCGTTGGCGCTGATTGCCTTTGCCGAAGCGCTCGGCTACGACGGCGCGTGGGTGCGGCACCGGCACCTGGAGCCGGGCATCAGCTCGGCGGCGGTGTTCCTGGCGGCGGCCAGCCAGCACACCCGGCGTATCGAACTGGGCACGGCGGTGATCCAGCTGGGCTACGAAACGCCGTTCCGCCTGGCCGAGGATCTGTCACTGCTGGACGTACTGTCCGGCGGCCGCCTGCAGGTGGGCGTGAGCGCCGGACCGCCGCCGTTTGCGGACCTGGTGGGCCACCTGCTGTTCGATGGCGATCCGGCGCGGATCGACTTTTCGCATGCGCGGGTGGGGCGCTTGATCGAGGCGCTGCACGGACATCCATTGGGCGACACTGATACGCAGGTAGGCAACGCGGTCTCTCAGTACCGGCCCCGCCTGCAGCCGCATGCGCCCGGGCTCGCATGTCGGCTTTGGTATGGCGCCGGTTCGGTGCCGTCGGCACGCTGGGCGGCCGGGCAGGGGCTGCACCTGCTGCTGGGCAACGTGGCGCGCGCTGAAACCCATGCGGATTTCGTGAACACCCAGCGCGAGCACCTGGCGGTGTATCGCAGCGGCCTGGCTGATGGCGCGACCTCACGCGTTGCCGCCGGGCGCGTGCTGGTGCCGCTGGACGGCGCCGACGCCGCCACCCGCCAGCGCCTGCTCGCATTTGCCGCGCTGCGCCATGCGCGCACGCTGGAACCGCAGGGACCGCGGCGCACGTTGTTTGCCGCAGACGTGGTGGGCAGCGCGGCGCAGATCGTGGACCTGCTGCAGGCCGATCCGGTGCTGCAGCAGGTGGACGAGCTGCGCGTGGAGCTGCCCTATGAACTGCCCGCCAGCGACTACCGGCGGATCCTGCAGATCGTGGCCGAACAGATCGCGCCGGCGCTGGGGTGGGCGGGCGCTGCCGCTGCGCCGCGGTTGCGAGCGGCCCCATAACCCCAGGCGTTTTGCATATGGCCAACGCGCATTTGCGTGGCCGGATCCGACCGCTGATTGTCGAGTTACGACGTAGGCCGGCGCGGCCACGTCTCTAGCATCAAGGTTCCAACGGCGCGCTGCCGCCGGCCACGACGAGGAACGTATCCGTGTCTGCTTATCCCCCGAACAAACCCATCCTGTTCCTGCTCGACCGCGAATTCGAAGACGGCCAGCTGCCGGGCCAGCGCTTCTTCTGCCGGCACAGCCTGTTGTTGGAAGGCGCGCTGTCCAGCATCGAGGGACTGGACGCGCAGCTGGACGTGCGAAGGATCGGATTTGCCCGGCCGCGCCGCGAAGTGATCGCCGAGATCGGCGAACAGGACCAGTCGCTGCCCAAGCTGGTGCTGCCCCAGGGCGTGCAGTCGGCGCATGCCAGTGGCGCGCACGACGACCGCCAGTACATCTCCGGTGCCGAACCGATCCTGGCCGCACTGAACGGGTTGTTGGGCATTCCCGTGGCCCATCCCTGAGCAAGGAGTACACGATGAGCTACCTGACCAGCGTGCTGGACAAAAGCCCGATCCGCGATGGCGGCACACCCGAGCAGGCGCTGCGCGACAGCCTGCGCCTGGCCCAGCATGCCGAGCACCTGGGCTACCACCGGTACTGGTTCGCCGAACACCACGCCACCCCGCAGCTGGCCAGCCCCGCGCCGGAAGTGCTGGCGGCCTGGGTGCTGGCACAGACCGCGCGCATCCGCGTCGGCACGGGCGGGGTGATGCTGCGCCACTACGCGCCGTACAAGGTGGCCGAGACCTTCAACCTGCTGGCCAGCCTGGCCCCGGGCCGGGTGGACCTGGGCATCGGCAAGGCGCCCGGCGGACTGCCGGCCTCCACCGCGGCGCTGGCGGCCGGGCGTACGCCGGCCGGCGCGTTCGAGCAGCAGCTGCACGATCTGGAAGGCTTCCTGTCCAGCAGCCTGCCCGCCGACCACCCGCATGCCGCCGCACAGGCGCGGCCGCTGCCGCGGACGCCGCCGGAGCGCTTCCTGCTCGGGGCAAGCCCGCATAGCGCGCGCCTGGCGGCCGAGCTTGGCTGGCGTTTCGTCTATGCGGCGCATTTCGATGGCGACCCGCGCAGTATCGAAGCGGCGTTCAACGCCTACCGCGCGGTGTCCTCGCAGGCCCCGTTGCTGGCCACGGTGGCCTTCGCTGCGCCCACTGCGGAGGCGGCCGCACGCCATCTGGGTGCGTTGCGCATCTACAAGCTGCACCTGGGGCCGGGGCAGACCGTCAACCTGCCCAATCCGGAAGCCGCGGCCGAGTATGCGCGGCAGGTGGGCGTGGCCGACTACCGCATCGAAGAGACCCATCCCAGCGTGCTGTCGGGCGATGCACAGCATGTGCGCCGCGCGCTGGACGACCTGCACCAACGCTTCGGTGTGGGCGAATTCATCCTGGATGCGCCGGTGGCCGACCTCGACGCACGCCTCACCTCACTCGAACTGCTGTCGCCCGCGCCCCGCGCGGCGGTGGCCTGATCCCCCAGGAGAACGCCATGAGCAAGACCCCGCGTCCCATTCCGTTCGGCATCATGCTGCAGGGCCCCGGCAGCCACATGCATGCCTGGAAGCATCCCTCCAACGTGGCCGATGCCAGCGTCAACCTGCAGTACTACATCGACGTGGCCCGCACCGCCGAAGACCATGGCATCGCGTTCGGCTTCGTTGCCGACGGCCTGTACATCAACGAGAAATCGATCCCGCATTTCCTCAACCGCTTCGAGCCGATCACGCTGCTGTCGGCGCTGGCCACGGCCACCACGAAGCTCGGCCTGGCTGGCACCTTGTCCACCTCCTACAGCGACCCCTATACGGTGGCGCGGCAGTTCGCCTCGCTGGACCTGATCAGCGGCGGGCGCGCGGGCTGGAACGTGGTGACCTCGCCGCTGGAGGGCTCCGGGCGCAACTACGGCCGCCCGCATCCCGATCATGCGCTGCGCTACCAGATCGCCGACGAATACCTGGAGGTGGTGCAGGGCCTGTGGGATTCCTGGGACGACGATGCCTTCGTGCGCGATCGCGACAGCGGCACCTTCTTCGCGCCCGGGAAATTCCGCCGGCTGGACCACAAGGGCCGGTTCTTCCAAGTGGAAGGTCCGCTCAACATCCAGCGCTCGCCGCAGGGGCAACCGGTGATCTTCCAGGCCGGCGCGTCTGACGATGGCATCGCGCTGGCCGGCAAGTACGCCGATGCGGTGTTCACCCACGCGCCGTCGCTGGAAGAAACCCGCGCGTTCACCCAGAAGGTGAAGAACGCGGCGATCGCACACGGTCGCAGCGCTGCCGACGTGAAGATCTTTCCGGGCATCGGGCCGATCGTCGGCGCCACCGCGGAAGACGCCGAAGCCAAGTACCAGGCCATTGCCGCGCTGGCCGGGCTGGACGATGCACTGGCCTACCTGGGGCGTTTCTTCGACCACCACGATTTCACCCAGTACGACCCGGACGGCCCGTTCCCGGAGCTGGGCGACATCGGCGCCAACTCGTTCCGTTCAACCACCGACAAGATCAAGCAGGACGCCCGCGCGCATGGCCTGACCCTGCGCCAGGTGGCGTTGCAGGCGGTCAGCCCGCGCCCGAGCTTCATCGGCACCGCCGAGCACGTGGCCGACGAGCTGATCCGCTGGTTCGAGGCCGGTGCCAGCGATGGCTTCATCCTCGGCTTCTCGGTGCAGCGCGAGGGCCTGGACGACTTCGTCAGCCAGGTACTGCCGATCCTGCAGGCACGTGGTTACCACCGCGGCACGTTGGAGGGTGGCACCTTGCGTGACCACCTGGGGCTGCCGCGCAAGGCCAGCCGCCATGCCGGCGACACCGCACCCGTGCGCAAGGCGGGCTGAAGGAGCATCACGATGAACATCCTGCACCGGCCCCCGGTTGATATCGTTCCCCTGCACGGCGGCGTGCTGCCCGCTATTGCAGCACGCAACGCCGACGCCATCGCGATCCGCCACGACCTGCACCAGCACCCCGAGCTGGCCTTCGAAGAGCACCGCACCAGCGCCCGCGTGGCCGAGCTGCTGCAGCAGTGGGGCTATGCGGTGACCACCGGCGTTGGCGGTACCGGCGTGGTGGGCACGCTGCAGCGCGGGCAGGGCAGTCGTCGCCTGGGCCTGCGTGCCGACATCGATGCACTGCCGATCCATGAGGAATCCGGGCTGGGCTACGCCAGCCAGCGCGAGGGATTGATGCATGCCTGCGGGCACGATGGCCACACCGCCATCCTGCTCGCGGCCGCGCACTACCTGGCCCACCACGGGCGCTTCGACGGCACCCTGCAGCTGGTGTTCCAGCCGGCCGAGGAAACCGGCTCGGGCGCAACGAAGATGATTGCCGACGGCCTGTTCGAGCGCTTCCCGGTGGATGCGATCTACGGGTTGCACAACTGGCCCGGCGTGCCGGTGGGCCATTTCGGGTTCGTCGACGGCCCGGCGATGGCGTCGGTGGACTGGGCGAAAGTTCGGGTGGTGGGCAAGGGCGGCCATGGTGCCGAACCGCAGGGCAGTGTCGACCCGATCCTGGCCGCCGCGCATATCGTGACCGCGCTGCAGAGCGTGGTGTCGCGCAATGTCGATCCGCGCCAGATGGGCGTGGTCACGGTGGGCTCCATCCATGGCGGCAAGGCAGCCAACGTGATTCCCGATGCGGTCGAGCTGACCCTCACCGTGCGTGCCTATCTTCCCGAGGTGCGCGACACCCTGCGCCGCCGCGTCACCGAGATTGCAGAACACACCGCCGCCGCCTTCGGTGCGCGTGCCGAGGTCGAGTTCCCGCGTGGTTTTCCCAGCGTGATCAACCATCCCGAGCAGACCGCGTTCGTGCGCCAGGTGGCGTTGGACGGCTTCGGTGCGCAGCAGCTGGTGGACGGGTTCGCGCCGCGCACGGCCAGCGAGGACTTTGCCTTCCTGCTGCAGGCCCGGCCGGGCAGTTTCGTGTTCGTGGGCAACGGCGACAGTGCGCCGCTGCACAGCCCGCGCTACGTGTTCAACGATGCAGCCATCGCGCCGGCCGCCAGCCTGTGGTCGCGGCTGGCCGAGCGTTACCTGGTGGAGGATGCGGCATGAGCGACCTGTTCCTGTACACCTCGGTGCACGACCCGCTGGCCAAGCCGCTGTTCGATGGGCTGGAGCAGGAGTACGACAGCCGCTACGCGGATGTGCGCGGGCGCATCGGTGGCAGCGCCCGCGAAGAACTGGAGCGTTACCCGCCCGATGCCTTTGCCGCACCCGTAGGGGCGTTCGTGCTGCTGCTGCGCGACGGCGTAGCCATCTCCGGCGGCGCCTTCATGCCGCACCGCGATGCCGACACCGCCGAGTTCAAGCGGATCTGGACGTTGCCGGGTCTGCGCCGCCAGGGCATCGCGCGACGCGTGCTGCAGGAGCTGGAAGACCAGGCCGCGCGGCAGGGCTACCGGCGCGTCTACCTGACCACCGGGTTCCGCCAGCCCGAAGCGGTGGGCCTGTACCTGGGTCATGGCTACCGCGCGTTGTTTGACCTGCAGGCCGACCCGGAAACCGTGGCCCACCTGCCGTTTGAAAAGCACCTGCCGCTACCGCACCCGGCTGCCAACGCCGCGCCGCCGCAGCGGCAGGGAGTCCACGCATGAGCACCCCATCCAGCACGCTGCCGGGTATCGTCGCACCCGCCACGCCATCGCCCGCGCTGCGCATCGTGCCGGCGCGGCATCCGCTGCAGCTGGCCGGTACCGTGGTGGCGCTGGCCCTGATCCTGTTCGGCCTGCAATCGGTGCTGGGCAACCCGCGCTGGGGCTGGGGCACGTTTGCCGAATGGTTCTTCGCCCGCCCGGTGCTGGAAGGGTTGGCCCGCACGCTGTGGCTGACCGCCCTGGGCACGGCGCTGGGCTTCGGCCTGGGCACCGTGCTGGCACTGGCGCGGGTGTCCGGCTCGCCGCTGCTGGCGGCGGTGTCGTGGGGCTACGTTTGGCTGTTCCGCTCGATCCCGCTGCTGGTGCTGTTGCTGCTGCTCAACAACCTGGGCTATCTGTACAGCACCATCGCGCTGGGCGTGCCGTTCACCAGCATCACGCTGTTCTCGTACCCGACCACGCAGCTGATCGGCGTGTTCACCGCGGCGGTGCTGGGGCTTACCCTCAACCAGGCCGCGTTCTCGGCCGAGGTGATCCGCGGCGGCATTCTCTCGGTGGACCACGGCCAATACGAAGCGTCGGCGGCGCTCGGGTTGCCGCGTGGCCGGCAGATCCGCCGCATCATCCTGCCGCAGGCCATGCGTTCGATCCTGCCGGCCGCGTTCAACGACGTGATCGGGCTGGCCAAGAGCACCTCGGTGGTCTACGTGCTGGCGTTGCCGGAGCTCTTCTACACGGTGCAGGTGATCTACCGGCGCAACCTGGAAGTGGTGCCGCTGCTGATGGTGGCCACGGTCTGGTACCTGGTCATCCTCACCGTGCTGTCGCTGGCCCAGCATCGCATCGAGCGACGTTTCGCACGCGGCCAACTGCAGCGGGAACGTACGGTGTCCAAGCTGCCACCGCGTACGCCTGCAGCGGGCAGCGCTGCCCGTGCCGGTTCGCGCCCGTCGATCGCCCCGGTGCTGCAGGGCAACGGCGCCACGGTATCGCTGCAGGGCGTGGGCAAGGTGTTCGGCGACCAGACCGTGCTTGAGGACGTGCACCTGGAGGTGAGCGCTGGCAGCGTCACCGTGCTGATCGGCCCGTCCGGCGCCGGCAAATCCACCCTGCTGCGCCTGATCAACCACCTGGAGCGTGCGGATCAGGGCTTTGTGACCGTGGACGGGCAGCTGGTGGGCTACCGCCGCGAGGGCGACACGCTGTACGAGTTGCCGGAAGGCGAGATCCGCCGTCGGCGCGCCGACGTGGGCATGGTGTTCCAGGGCTTCAATCTGTTCCCGCACCTGACCGCGCTGGAGAACATCGTCGAGGCACCGATCGCGGTGCGCGGCCTCGCCCGCGCGCACGCCGAGCAGCAGGCGTACGACCTGCTGGAGCGGATCGGCCTGGCCGACAAGGCGCACGCCTATCCGCGCGAGCTCTCCGGCGGCCAGCAGCAGCGCATCGCCATTGCCCGCGCGTTGGCGCTGCAGCCCAAGGTGCTGCTGTTCGATGAGCCGACCTCGGCACTGGATCCGGAGCTGGTGGCCGAGGTGCTGAGCGTGATCGAAGAGCTGGCGCGCTCGGGCACCACGCTGGTGATCGTCACCCACGAGCTCGGCTTTGCCCGCCGCGTGGCCGACCACGTGGTGATGATGGACCAGGGCCGGGTCGTGGAGCAGGGCCCGCCCGAAGTGGTGTTCGACCGGCCGCGCCAGCCGCGTACCGCCGAGTTCCTTGCAAAGACGCTGTAACCCCCTTTCACTTTCAGCAGGGAAACCGCATGAACGCCCCCCACAAACGACGCGTCTCCACCGGCAGTGCACTGGTTGCCGCGGTGCTGGTGATCGGTGTTGCCGGCATCGTCTACTCGCGCGTCGAGCAGGGCAGCGACGCGGCACCGGCTGCGCGCGCCACCCTGGCCGGTGATGCCGCGCCAGCCTTGAACGGCACGCCGGATCCGAAGGCGGCGGCCCTGATCCCGGCGGGCTTCACCTTCGTCACGCCAGGCACGTTGACCGTGGCCACGCATCCGGCGCAGCTGCCGCTGGCCGATTACGGCGCCGACAACAAGCAGATCGTGGGCGTCGAACCGGACATCGCCCGGCTGATCGCCGACGGCCTGGGCCTGAAGCTGGTGCTGGTCCCGGTGGCGTGGCCCGACTGGCCGCTGGGGCTGCAGTCGGGCAAGTACGACGCGGTGATTTCCAATATCACCGTGACCGAAGCGCGCAAGCAGAAGTTCGACTTCTCCAGCTACCGCTACGACCTCCTGGGCATCTACACCCGCACCGATGGCCCGATCCAGAAGATCACCACGCCCGCCGATGTTGCCGGGCTGAAAGTGGTGGTGGGGGCCAGTACCAACCAGGACCAGATCCTGCGTGCCTGGGACCAGCAGAACATCGCCGCCGGCCTGAAACCGGTCGAGTACCAGTACTTCGACGACGCGGTGGTGGGCCGCCTGGCGGTGATCACCGGGCGCGCGGATGTGTCCTTCGAGCCCAACGCCACCGGGGCGTATTCGGCGCGCGACGGCAAGGTGCGGCGGGTGGGGCTGTTCCCGGGCGGCTGGCCCGATGCGGCGGCGATTTCGGTGACCACGCGCAAGGGCAGCGGGTTGGCCGAACCCATCACCCAGGCCTTGAACACGCAGATTGCCTCGGGCACCTATGCCCAGGCGCTCAAGCGCTGGAATGTGAGCGAAGAAGCGGTGGCGCAGTCGCAGACCAATCCGCCGGGGCTGCCGAACCTGTAAGCGTCAGGACGCCAGCCAGACGATGCCCTCGGGCTTGTCGCCACCACTGTGGAGAAAGGTGGCCACGGCACTGAAGCACTGCTCGACCGCCACGCACCAGGAAAGCGGGTAGGTGTCCACCTGCCCGTTGCCGAGCACGTAGTCGGCCGATCCGATGCGCGTGGCATCACCGCAGGAACGCACGCCGGCATCGCCTTCAACCGGAATGTACATCAGCCAGGCATGGACACCGTTGCGCAACATGCACAGGGTGGCACCGGTCGGCGCAGTCGCCCATAGCTCGAAGGCCGGCAGGGTGTTCGCCCGTGCGAGGGCTGCGTCCACCTGTGCTTGCGTTGTAGCGGCCACGCTCTGGCCGTTGAGGTCCAGCTCCATCGCGCTCGCGTTCCTCTGTTCGTCTGTTGCGTTCACCAGCGCGCTTCAAGCGTGCGGAACGGCTGCGCCAGCCGCACCCCGTCGGCATCGTAATCGCGTACCGCGCGCCCATCCACGCGCACGCTGGCCGGGCGCGTGCGTGCCGGCCACCACACGCGCACGGCACTCTGCTTGCGCAGGCCCGGACCAAGGGTGACCCGCAACGTGCCATCGTGCTGCCGCGCCTCCATCTGCAGGGTGCCATAGGCGGTGGGCAGGCGATCAACCGCCAGTCCTTCCCCGGCCACCCACGACGGTGGGGCGCCCGGCAACAGCGACAGCGCATCGTCGTCCTCGCGCATCAGCATGCCGAACAGCGTGCGCCCGTACTCCGCGCCGATCCAGGTGTGCGGCATGTCGCCCAGGTAGCGCGGGAAGCGCAGCCGCGAATGCACCACTTCGGCGAGCACCTGCCATTCCAGCGGGCGGCGGTCGTGCAGCAGGCCCTGCAGCAGCTCGTCGGCGGCGTCGGGCTGGTTGAGATGCACGTAGCTCAGCACGTTGCGGATCTCATACGGCGTGTAGGCATACAACGCCCCCGGCTGGTTGCGCTTGCGCACGTCCGCCAGGTAGCGCGCGAACGTGGTGCGCAGCGCCTCCGCGGGCAATACGTCCTGCGCACCGGTGGGGTCCAGTGCGATCGACACGCCGGTCGGGTCGCCGTCGCCCAGGTCGGCCGAGGAGGGAATGAAGTCGATGCCCTTCCACGCCATGGTCGCGCGGATCGAGGCGGCCAGCGCATCGTGCAGTGCGGTGTATTGTTCGCGCGCCCAGCGGGCGGTGTCAGGGTCGCCCAGCGATTCGGCCAGCCAGGCGCCGTCGTGCCAGCCCTTCAGGCCCCAATAATCATCCCAGTAGCTGTGCGTGGGCGAGGGGTAGCCTTCGTGGCTGATCGACGGGGCCAGGATGCCGGCGAAACGTTCCGGTGACGGTTGGCTGGCCATGTAGCCCGGCACCAGTGTGCGTTCGCGCAGCGCCTGCAGAAAGCGCAGCGCCGCCTTCACCTTGGGCAGGTACGCGCGCACCGATTCGGGACCGCCGTCCAGCCGCGCCACATCGGCGACCAGCGAAACGTACTGGCCCTGGCTGTCATATTCGATGTCCGAGCCGAAGCCGGTGTTGACGCTGCCGTCGTCGTTGAGGATCGGCGAGACCAGGCCGTTGGCGTGCACGCCGTGTGCGCTGTACCAAGCCAGGTAATCGCGTGCGACCTTGGCCTCGCCCATGCGCAGCAGCACCGCCGAGGTGGCCATGCCGTCGCGGATGAAGGAGCGGTTGTAGTTGCGCGGTCCCGGTTGCATGGCCGGGCCGGTCTGGTTGATCAGCATGTACGCGGCCTGCGCGCGCAGCATGTCCACCAGCGACGGGTCGGGCAGGCGCAGCCCGACCTGGCCCAGCCGTGCCTGCCAGTCGGCCGACACCTCGGTGGCCAGCGCGTCGTAAGCGGCGTCGGGGTCGGCGGGCAGGTTGGCCAGGTCCAGCGCCGGTGCATCGGGCAGGCTGCCGTTGGCGGCGGTGGGCGCGGTGCCCAGCGGGAAGGCCAGCACCACCGAGCGGCTCGCGCCGGGCGCAAGCTGCACGCGGTAGGCCAGCGCGGCGGCCGCGAGGCCATCGGCGTCTTCGGCGTGCTGGGCGGCGGGCAGCATGCCGCTGGCGATGGCCGTGGTGATCTCGCTGCTGCCTTCGTTGCCGAACGGGGCCGCACCGGCGGCATCGACCGGCGTCAGCGACTGCAGCAGCGGTCGCCCGTTGATGCGCACCGCGCGGCCCTCGATGGCCACCTCGCGGATCGGCGACAGGCCGCCGTTCTGCCACGGCGGATTCATCTGCATCGGGCGTACTGCCAGCGTCAGCGTGCCCGCCACCGGCGTGGTGCCGGTATTGCGCAGCCGGTGGCGCACGAACGTGACCGGTTGGCCGCCGCGCTCGATGGCGAAGGTTTCGCTCTGCAGTTCCAGCCCGGGTTGCGGCGACCAGGTGGCCGACGGCATCGGTTTCCAGCCATCGCGCAGGGCGTGCGCTACCGGCGCTGCAGCGGCACCGGCCGTGGTGCCATCGGCGTTGCGCCAGATCGGTTGCACCAGCGGTGCGCCCTTGAACGCTTCGAGGTTGCCATACTCGTCGAAGATCGATTTCTGCCGGCCGGCGTGCACGCCCACCGCCGTCCAGTAGGTCTGCTGCAGGTGCAGTGAGGCCGGGAACAGGGCGCGCTGCGCGCCGCTGGCGGCCACTTGATAACGCTTCATCGGGGTCATCACCGCGGCCGGCCCCAGCAAACGCAACCGCGCGATCCGCGGGGCAGTGCCGGCCACGCGCAGGCGCAATGCCTTCGCTGTCACCGGTGCGTTGCCGGCCAACCAGCTCTGGGTGCGGCTGCCGGCCTGCGGGTCGCGGGCGAGGTCGACCCAGCGGCCATTGGCGTCCTGCGCCTGCAGGCGGGCGGCACCGTGACCACCGGCCCAGTCGACGGCCAGCCCGGTGGTGGACTGCGCGCGCGGCAGGGTGATTTCCAGCTGCGATTCGCCGCCGGCGTGTGCGGGCATCGGGACGCTGGCGTCGCCCTGCCACAACGCCGCCGCCTGGGCCGGATCCAGGCCGGCCACGCGTGCGGCTGCCGTGGTATCCAGCGGCTCAAGCTCGAAGATCGACACGCCCCAGTCGGAGGTCTTGTCCGGGCTGGCCAGGCGCAGGTAGCGGGCCTGGCGCGGGGCGAAGAACAGGGTTTCGATCCCGCCCAGCGAATCCCGCATGGTGTAGGCGGGCTGCCAGTGCGTGCCGTCCACCGACGTCTGCAGGCTGTAGCCCTCCGGGTTGGAGACATCCCAGGTGATCCGCGCGCCGCCCAACTGGGCGGGTGCGCCGAGATCCACCTGGAACCAGTGGCCCGGGCTGAAGGCGCCGCCGGTGACGGTCTTCGGGTCGCCATCGATCAGGTGACTGACCGCCATCGCGGGCACCTGCTGCGAGGAGCTGCTCGCCTGCCACTGGGTGCGGGGCGGCAGGTTCTGCGCCAGGCCGGTGGCGGCCAGCGCCAGTGCGGGGAAGAGCAGGGCGCGTGCCAGGTGGCGGGGCGTGGGCCCAACAGTCCAACGTTGAACATGCAGCCGCATCGACGCGCTCCCGATCCTCTGGCCCCAACGGCGGGGCAGGGCACACGCTAGCAGGCGTTGTAATCGTTTACATGACGCGTCGCAATATCACGGTTCGGTGGTCCGGACTGCGTTGGGTTCACAGAATCGGGTGCCGGTGGTGGTGCGTGAGCACGTCCGCTGCCCACGATGGGAACACACGAGAATCCGTCGATGAAAAGGAGCTGGAGATGACACGATTACGTGCGCCGTTATGGTTGTCATTTGACAACCTGTACTCGGCGCTGCAAGCTGGATATCGGTGATGGGCCGACCGGCTCACCCGAAGAAGGAGGTTGAGGTGGCCCTCCGGTATGCCGAAGCGCGTGGTTGGCGGGTTGTTCCGGGTGGCAGTCATGCTTGGGGACGACTTTACTGTCCGTATAAGGACAGAGATTGCCGCTGTGGTGAGTTCTGCATTACAAGTGTCTGGAGCACCCCGAAGAACCCTGGCAATCACGCACGCGCGCTGCAGCGCATGGTGGATGGCTGCACCGTGCTTGCTGCATCACGCACCGCCGAGGAGTAGCGGCATGGAATTTACTTTTACCCTGAAGTACCACCTGTCCGAGACCGATCAGGATCCTGATGCCCTGGTTGAACGGCTCGCGGAAGCTGGCTGCGATGATGCGCTGGTGGGCGTTGGCCTGCCAGGGCGGCTCGCGCTGGCGTTCGTTCGTGAGGCTGACAGTGCCGATGCAGCCGTACACAGCGCGCTGGACGACGTTCGGAGTGCCGTTCCCAGCGCTCGCCTGATCGAAGTTTCTCCTGATCTGGTGGGTTTGACCGACGTCGCGGACATTGTCGGTATGAGCCGTCAGAACATGCGCAAGTTGATGCTTGCACACGCCGACAGCTTTCCACTGCCTGTGCACGCTGGCAGCACCTCGATCTGGCACCTTGCCGATGTGCTGGTTTGGTTGCAGGGGCGGGGTGGCTATGTGCTGGAAGGCAACCTCCTCGAGGTGGCGATGACGGCATTGCAGGTCAACCTGACCAAGGAGATCTGCCGTCTTCCCTCTCCGACATCCAGGCGTGTTGCGCACCTCCGTTGAGGGGCGCCCCGCCCGGGGGATCGCCCATGGCTGGCATCATTGTCTCGATCTCCACGCCTGGTTCGCCGCCTTGCATTTGATGCGGCCGGCCGCACGATAAAAGCATGTCGAATTCAACACCCCCCGGGCGTTGCCCTACCACCCCGCTTCTTCCCCACGTGTGGCACCAGCGCCTGGCCGGCGGCCGCATCGAGGCCCAGGCGATCGGCGCCTCACGCGCGGATGTATTCCGGGCGCACGGCGGCGACGGCCCGGATGTGTTCCTCAAGCGCGAGCCGGCCGATGATCCGTTCGGTGAACTGCAGGATGAAGTGGCGCGCCTGCGGTGGTTGCGGGGGCAGGGCGTGGAGGCGGCGCAGGTGCTGGATACGCACGACGATGCCAGTGGGCGCTGGTTGCTGATGCGCGCAGTGCCCGGCCGTGACCTGGCATCGTCGCCGGACCTCGCCCCGCTGCAGGTGGTGCACCTGGTGGCGGATGCGCTGCAGGTACTGCACAAGCTGCCGATCGACACCTGCCCGTTTGACCACCGGCTGCCCCATCGCCTGGCGGCGGCACGGGCACGCATGGATGCCGGCGCCGTGGATGCCGACGATTTCGATGACGCGCGCGCGGGGCAACCGGTGTCGCAGGTCTTCGCGGCGCTGATGGCGAGCGTGCCGGCGCAGGCGGACCTGGTCGTTACCCACGGCGACGCGTGCCTGCCCAACCTGATGGCGGCACAGGGCTGCTTCACCGGGTTCATCGACTGCGGACGGTTGGGCGTGGCCGATCGCCACCAGGACCTCGCGCTTGCTGCGCGCAGCATTGCCAGCAACCTCGGCGAGCAGTGGGTGGCGCCGTTCTTTGCGCGCTACGGCACCGTGCCCGATCCTGCGGCGTTGGCGTTTTATTGCCTGCTGGACGAGTTCTTCTAAGGGCGCACCACGTGACGCATCGTCCACTGCCTTGCCTGTCAACTTGACGGGCACACGTTCAATCGCCGCGTGCGCTGGCCCCGTCGTAGGGTGCTGAAGCACTGTCCATTGACGCCGGGCGCAGAGGTTGCAGGCGTCTGCTCCGGTACGCGCGCATGGTGTTCCGCCCGCGACGGCTTTGTGCAAGACTCGCTCCCTGACCCTGGCGTTGCAAGGATGGGAAGCGCATGCAGTTTTTTGCCCTGGACAATTTTGCAGGACTGGTGAACCAGACGTTCGAGGTTGCGCTGGGCGATGTGGGAAACACCGCGTTCGTGCTGGTCGAGGCGCGCCCGTTGCAGCCGGGTGAGTCACTGCCGGGGCAGGTACGCGCACCGTTCTCGCTGCTGTTCCGCCACGAAGCGGCGATCGTGTTCCCGCAGAAGACCTACCCGATGCAGCATGAGGCCTTGGGCGAATTTGGCATCTTTCTGGTGCCGATCGCGCGCGATCGTACCGGGTTCATTTACCAGGCACTGTTCAACTGAGTGCCTGGCGCATCGCCAGGCGCAGCGTGTCGCCGCCAACGCGGGCAAAACCCAATCGCTGATACAGCCGAAGCGCCGCCGCATTGTCGCGCAGCACGCTCAGCTCCACGGCGTCGCATGCGTGCTGCCGTGCAAGCTGCTGCACGTGTACAAGCAATGCGGTGCCCATGCCCTGTCCACGCACGGCCGACAGCAGCAGGATGTCGATGATGTGCAGCGCATCGCCGTCAGCGTGCAGGTAGAGGCGGCCCAGCGGGCTGCCAGTGCGCTCCACGATCAGGAACGCCGCGTCGGGGTACTGCCCGATGTAATGGCGGTGCTGCAGTTCGAACTGACTGTCCAGAAACGCACGGCGGGTCACGTCCGGCCAGGGCACCGCGGCAAGCTCCGCCGCGCGTGACTGGTGGTACAGGTCACGCAGGAACGTCATGTCCTGTTCAAGGGCAGGGCGCAGCGTGATGCCATGGGCGTGCAACGGCGACGTCGCCGCCACGGGATGTGGCAGCGACGTCGGAAAGCCCGGCAGTGATGAGTAGCGGGATGTCACGGACGCTGAGGGAAGATGCCGCTCAGGGCGATGCAGAAGTTCACCGTCAGGTAGGGCTGCCGGTTTTCGTGCGGTAGGCCGCCGCCTGTGGGCGCTACCATCGTCGGCGCAAAGCTGGCGTTGGAGGGCGTGGTGTCGGCGAACGGCGGGGTGGTGGGAATGGTCACGGCGTCGCCTTGTGCCGGGGTTCCGTGCAGCTTGGTTGCGTCTCGCTGCGCGTACACACTCATGGCATGGTTGTGCGGCGGCAGCTGCAATGCCTGCAGCGACACCTGCGCAGTACCGAAGGTTTCACCTAGCGCGCGTTGGTAGCCGCCCGCGCTCTGGCCTTGGCAGGCCGCGGCATTGCCCGCCAGGTTGGGCAGGGCGAAATTGCTGCGACCATCCCCGCCGTAGGTCACACCGAGCAGCGCGAACAACGCCGTGTTCTGCTGGAGGGGAAGAAGCTGCCCGGCGCAGAATGCCCAGTCGCGTGGTGCGAACGGAAAGCCGTACATCTGGATTTCGCCGATAAATGGTTCAGTCATGGATCAATTCCCTGTGGCAGTACTGCATTCCATGGTGGATGAGGCGGACGTTCAACTCTGGCTCGGGAAAATACCGTACAGGCTGATGCAGTAGCGCAGGGTCACGCTTGGCATGGTGTTGTCATGCGGCTGCGCATTGCCAACGGGCAAGAGCATGCTCGGTGACAGGGAGCGGCTGTCCACCCCGTTGATGTCGGCGGTGTACATGGTGTCGCCGCTGACGGCGCCGAGCAGGCTGGCCGCCGTAGGCTGCAGCGATGAGGCCGCTGCACTGGTGGCCTGCATGGCATGGGTATGCGCCGGCATCTGTGCCACGGTCAGGGTGACCTCGTCACTGCCGAACACCTGGCCCAGCACGCGTGGCGACGTGCCGCCGGTCGCGGTGCCTTGGTGAACCGGTACGCGTCCGCTCAGGTTGGGCAGTGCGAAGGTCGATTCGCCATCACCGCCGTAGGTGGTGCCGATCAGCGCAAACAAGGTGTCATACCCGCTGATCGGCAGTAGTGCGCCATTGCAGTCCAGCCAATCCACCGGTGCGAAGTTATAGGGAAACAATCGGATCTCGCCGACGTAAGGAGTACTCATTGCCGATCTCCGGTCAGTTGCGCGAAGGGAATACACCCTGCAACAGGATGCAGAAATTCAGCACGCTGGAAGGCTGCATATTGGGATGGGGCTGGTTCTGCCCCGTGCTCGACAGCGTGGCCGGATGCAACGCAACGGTTGCCCCATTGGCGGGTCCGTACAGGGCGGTGCCGGCTTTGGCGTAAAGATTGTTGACTGGCGTACGCGCAGTTCCGGCATCGCTGGTGGCAATGGTCAGGTGGGTGTGCGGCGGAATGTCCTGGAGGGTCAATGTGACCTGCTCATACCCGCCGATTGCACCCACCGGCTGGTTCGGGGTGGATCCAACGGGCGTGCGTCCGCGCATGTCCGGCAAGGCGAAGGTGGTTCTGCCATCGCCACCAAACGAGGTTCCCAGCAGGGAAAAAAGCGCCTGGTTCTGGGCAATGGACAGCAGGGATCCGTTGCAGAAAGCAGTTCCCTTACGCGCAAATCCAAATGAGTTGATGATTATCTGCCCTAAAAAAGCATCCGACACGGTGGTTATCCCCTTTCCCTGATTACCGCTCCCGCTCCTGAGTTCAAGCGTGGCTGTACTGTTCATCAAACAGGACATACTTGACAAGTGCTCCCGCCGCGCACCTACTACGCCCGCCGGGGGGCGTTTTCGTGGGGAAGTGCGGCCCTGGTTTCAGGGGATAAACTCATGGCACAGGGAACGTGGGTCCAGCGCGCAGCGCTGGCCGTGGTGAATCAGCTGTCGGCATTCAAACTGCGTCGCGTCATTATATTGACGCCACTGTGGATGGCGTTGCTGTGGTCGGCCGGTGTGCAGGCGGCCAATTGCCCTGACATGACGGTGCCCGATGCGAACACCGTGCCGTCCACCTCGCCCATGGTCTCCGGCGGCACCATCGTCATCGATGCAAGCGCCTGCGATTCCTTCGGCGGCATCGGGGGCAGCGGCCCGGTTGGCAATCCCAACAACTACGCCACTGCCCACGGCCAGGTGAGCGTGAACTCGCTGACCAACCGGGTCACCTACACCAACAACGGCGGTGGCGCGCCGGTCGACACGTTCACCTTCAAGGATGACAACGGCCAAACCGTCAATGTCACCGTGAACATCGGCGCCGCATCATCCCCCATCACCGTGACGCCGGCCAGCGCGCCCAAGCCGATCATTGGTGGAAGCTACACGCTGCTCATGGGCAGCAGCGGCGGTACTGCTCCCTACACCTACACCCTGGGTGCGGCGACGCTGCCGCCGGGCATCACCTTCACCAATGGCACGTTCTCGGGCAGCGCCAGTGGCGGCGGCACCTATTCGGTCACGGTGAATGTCACCGATGCCGCCAGCCTGACCACCAGCAAGACCTATACGTTCGTGGTGGACACGCCGACCATCACCTTGCTGCCCCCGCCGACGATGACCGTGAACGTGCCTTACAGCCATCAACTGGTCGGGCAGGGCGGTACGGCGCCGTACACCAGCTTCGCCCGGGACACCGGCAACCTGCCGCCGGGCATCCTCTTGAGTCCAGCCGGCGTGCTGTCGGGCACCCCCACCGCAGTGGGCAGCTACGCGTCCTCCATCAGCGCCTTTGACAGCAGCACCGGGACTGGCCCGTACCGCGACGCAACGGCCTTTACGATGGTGGTCTCGACGGCTCCGCCGATTATCATCGCGCCCACGACGTTGCCAAACGCTGGCGTGGCCACTGCCTACAGCACCACGCTGACCGCCACCGGCGGTAACGGCGGGCCCTACAGCTATACGGTGGTCACCGGCGCACTGCCCGCAGGTCTCACGCTGGCCACGAACGGCACCCTGAGCGGCACGCCGACCGCAGGCGGTACCTTCAACTTCACCCTGCGCGCCGCCGACACTGCCGGCAACACGGGGGCGAGCGGCTACACGCTGGTCGTGTCCGCACCGACAATTTCGATTGCGCCCACCACCTTGCCCACGCTCACCCGCAACGCGGCATACAGTCAGACCATTACCGCTGCCGGTGGTACTGCGCCGTATAGCTATGCGGTGACCAATGGCGTAGCGCCGGCTGGCGTCACACTCTCCCCGACCGGGGTACTGTCCGGCACGCCCACCACCGCCGGGGCCTACGCGTTCACCGTCACGGCCACGGACAGCAGTTCCGGCAGCGGCCCCTACACCGGTGCGCGTGGCTACAGCGGCACGGTGCAGCAGGACACCCCGGTGATCGGGCCGACAACGCTGCCGGGTGGCACCGCCGGGGCTGCCTACGCCCAATCGCTCACGGTCACGGGCGGAGCAGGGGCGCCGTACACATTTGCGATTGTCGGCGGCGCCTTGCCGAGCGGCCTGGTCTTGAACACCAGCACTGGGCAGATCTCCGGCACGCCCACTGCCGTAGGATCGTTCCCAGTGACTGTCCAGGTCGCCGATGCCGGTGCGTCCATCGGCGGGCGGGCGTACACGATCACCATCGCGACGCCGGTGCTTTCGCTTGCACCGTCTGGCGCTGCGCTGAATGGTACTTATGGGTCCGCCTACAGCCAGAGCTTCAGTGCCAGCGGTGGCACCAGTCCCTACGCCTACACGTTGAGTGGCGCGTTGCCCAATGGGCTCACCTTCAGTGGCACCACGGGTGTGCTTTCCGGCACGCCTACCCAGGCGGGCGCGTTTGCCTTCACGGTCAGCGTGACAGAGGCGACCACGGGTGCCGGGGCGCCATACACGTTCAGCCGCGTCTACACCCTTACGGTGTCCCCGCCCACCATCGCCATTGCACCGCTGACGCTGCCGTTCGGTGCTGCGGGCGCGCCGTATTCGCAGACCCTGACCGCCAGCGGTGGCGTGGCGCCGTACACCTTCCAGGTCGTTGCGGGCAGTCTTCCGGCCGGCGTGTCACTGTCGGCGTCCGGGGTGCTGTCGGGCACGCCAACGGCGGCCGGCACGTTCAACGTGACCTTCCAGGCCCGCGATGCCAACCTGCAGACAGGCCAGCGTGCCTACTCCTCCAACATCGCTGCGCCCACGCTTGCGCTGTCGCCGGCAAGCGGCACCCTGCTGGCTGCATACGGAATGGCGTACAGCCAGAGCTTTACCGCCCTGGGGGGCAATGCGCCCTACACATATTCCCTGAGTGGCACAGTGCCTTCCGGACTCAGCTTCAACAGCAGTACCGGCACGTTGTCCGGCACGCCGGTGCAGACCGGCAGTTTCCCGCTGACTGTCACTGCCACCGACAGCAGCACCGGCACGGGTGCGCCGTTCAGTGTCTCGGCCAATTACACGCTCAGCGTTGCGTCGCCTACCATCGTCATTGCGCCGGCGAGCCTGCCGGTGGGGGGCGTGGGCAGTGCGTACTCGCAGACAGTGACCGCCAGCGGCGGCATAGCGCCGTATACCTTCGCGGTCACCGCCGGTTCACTGCCGGCCGGTGTGACGCTGTCGTCCGCGGGTGTTCTGAGCGGCACGCCCACGGCGGGGGGCTCGTTCAACTGGACCGTCACGGCCACCGATGCCGGCAGCATGACGGGCGCGCATGCCTACACCATGACGATCAGTGCGCCCACCATCGACCTCACGCCAACAACGCTCCCCGATCCCACCCAGGGCGCAGCCTACAGCGCGGCGCTGAGTGCCAGTGGCGGCACGGCGCCGTACACCTTCAGCATCGTCGGAGGTGCCTTGCCCGCCGGCATGACCCTCAACAGTGGCGGCACGTTGTCCGGCACGCCGATCAATGCAGGCCCGTATGCGTTCACTGTGCAGGCCAGTGACAGCAGTACCGGCGTCGGCCCCTTCAATGGCACCCGGTCCTACAACGGCACCGTGCAGCCCGGCATTCCGGTGCTCAACCCGGCGACCCTGCCCAACGGGGCGATCGGTGCGGCGTACACGGCGGCCTTGTCGGTAACCCAGGGCGCGGGTGCACCGTACACCTTCAGCCTGGTATCGGGCGCGCTGCCCGCGGGCCTCACCCTGAGCAGCGGCGGCGTGATTTCCGGCACGCCCAACACGGCCGGTTCGTTCACCGCCGTGGTGCAGGTGACCGATGCGGCTGCGCAGAACGGGCAACGCAGTTACACCATCACCATTGGTGCGCCGACCCTGACCCTGTCGCCGGCGGCCGGTACGCTCAACGCCACCTACGCGGCGGCCTACAGCCAGACGTTCAGCGCAGGCGGTGGCGTCGCGCCTTACACGTATGCCGTAACGGCCGGTACGTTGCCCACCGGGATGTCGCTGGCGGCGGCCACCGGGACGTTGTCGGGCACGCCCACCCAACCTGGTTCGTTTGCGATCACGGTGACCGCGACCGATTCCAGCGGTGGCGCAGGCGCACCCTTCAGCATCAGTCAGAACTACAACGTGGTCGTCGCGTTGCCCACCATCGCTGTTGCGCCGACGACGGTGCCCGGCGGCACCGTGGCCATTCCGTACTCGCAGGCCTTGTCCGCCACTGGCGGCATCGCTCCGTATACGTTTGTGGTCAGTGCCGGCGCACTGCCGGCCGGCATGAGTCTGTCCGGCGCTGGCGTGCTGTCGGGCACGCCGACGGCCAGTGGCACGTTCAATACCACCGTGACGGCCACCGATGCCAACGGCCAGACCGGCGCACGGGCGTATGCCCTGCAGGTTGCTGCGCCCACCATCGTCGTGACCCCGGCAATGCTGCCATCGCCGGCGCAGGGCCTGGCCTACAGCGCCACCTTCAGTGCGAGTGGCGGCGTGGCGCCGTACAGCTTCTCGGCCACCGGTGCGTTGCCGCCGGGTCTGTCGCTGACCACCGGCGGCGTGCTGTCCGGGACGCCGACCGCGTCGGGCACCAGCAGCTTCACCGTGCTGGCAACCGACAGCTCGGGTGGGGCAGGGCCGCATACCGGCGCGCAGGGCTACACGCTGAGCACCTCGGCCGGTCCGTCCATCGACCAGACCAGCGTGCCGGCCGCCACCGTGGGTAGCGCGTACAGCACCACGCTCTCCGCTACGGGCGGCACCGCGCCGTACAGCTTCGCCCTGGTCTCCGGTGCGCTGCCTGCCGGCATCGTGTTCAGCGGCGGCGGTGCCTTCAGTGGTACGCCGACCCATGCCGGCAGCTTCGCCCTCACCGTGCGCGTCACCGACAGCAATGGCGTCACCAACCAGCAGGGCCTGGTGCTTGTGACCGGCGCGCCGACGCTGGCACTGACCCCGGCCGCGGGCAGCCTGCAGGCCGACTACGCGGTGGCCTACTCGACCCCCTTCGCCGGCAGTGGCGGCACCGCGCCGTACACCTACACCGCCACCGGTGCGTTGCCTGCCGGGATCAGCCTCAATGCAGCCACCGGCGTGTTGTCCGGCACGGCCACGCAGAGTGGCAACTTCCCGATTGCAGTGACCGTGACCGATTCCTCCACCGGTGCCGGCGCACCGTTCCAGCGGATGCAGAACTACACGCTGGAGGTGGCCGCGCCCAACCTGGTGGTGACCCCGGGCAGCCTGCCCAACGCGGTGGTCGGCGTGGCCTACACGCAGGCGCTGACCGCCAGCGGTGCGGTGGCGCCGTACACCTACACGCTGCAGGGCGGCAGCCTGCCTGCGGGGATGCAGCTGGATGCAGCCAGTGGCGTGGTGTCCGGTACGCCGGTCAGTGCCGGCAGCAGCACGCTGACCGTGCGCGCTACCGATGCCAACGGGCAATCGGTGGACCAGGCCTACACGTTGACCGTGGATCCGGCACAGATCGTGGTCGACCCGGCCGTGCTGGCCGCGCCGCAGGTAGGCCAGGCCTACCGGCATGCGTTCAGCGCCACCCGTGGCAACGGCAGCTACACCTGGAGCGTGGCCAGTGGCAGCCTGCCGGCCGGGTTGGCGTTGGCGGCCGACGGTGTGCTCAGCGGTACGCCCACCAGCATCGGCACCAGCACCTTCGTAGTCAGCGCAAGTGACGGGCAGAACTACGCCGGCACCCGCAGCATCACCGTGACCGTCAGCCAGGCGCAGGCCGTGGCGGCGGCGCAGACGGTGACGGTGCTGGCCGGCCAGACCATCACCTTCGATGCCACCACCGGTGCCAGCGGCGGACCGTTCGACACCGCCGCCATTGCGGCTGCACCGGCCACCGGCAGTGCCAGCGTCGCCGGCCTGCAGATCAGCTACACGGCGCCGTTGGAGGCCAGTGGCACGGTTGGCTTCACCTACACGCTGGCCAACAGCAGCGGCGTGTCGGCCCCGGCGCAGGTGACGGTCACCGTCAACCCGCAGCCGATCGCTGCCGCGCTCACGGCCAGTGGCCTGGCGGGCACCACCATCAGCGTGGAGCTCACCGAAGGCGCGCGCGGCGGTCCGTTCACTGCGGCCAACGTGGTGTCGGTGATGCCGGCCAGCGCGGGTACGGCCACGGTGAAGGCAAGCGACGCTGGCTACCGGCTGGAGTTCGCCGCGGCGGGTGGTTATGCGGGCGTTGCGCAGTTGGTGTACACGCTGAGCAATGCCTATGCGACCTCTGCACCGGCCACGCTGGCGGTGACCATCACTGCTCGCCCCGACCCGACCAAGGACGCCGAAGTGATGGGCATCCTGGACGCGCAGGCCGACGCCACCCGGCGCATGGCCACCGGCCAGATCAACAACTTCCAGCGTCGTCTGGAAAGCCTGCATCGCGGCGGTGGCGACGGTTTCAGCAACGGCATCAGCCTGTCGTCCGCCTCGTCGGGACGGACAGGGCAGCGCGGCAGCCTCTCGGCCGTGGACCAGAGCCTGGCCGATTCCCTGCGCATGAACCTGATCGAGCCTGCGGCAGATCCTGCCGATGCCACGGCAGGCGATGCGACCCGCGGCACCGGTGGCCTGCCGGGCGGCATTGCGGTGTGGACCGGCGGCGCGCTCAGCTTCGGCAATGGCAACAACCGCAATGGCCGCAGCTCGGCGGACTTCACCACGTCCGGCCTGAGCATGGGCGCCGACACGCGGATCAGTGACGGCGTGGCGCTCGGCGCGGGCGTGGGTTACGGCCACGACAGTGCCGATGTCGGCAACAAGGGCAGCCACAGCAGCGTGGACAGCTACAGCGTGGCGACGTATGCCAGCTGGCGGCCGAGCCGCAACACCTACCTCGATGGCCTGGTGGGGTACCAGTGGTTGTCGCTGGACGCGCGGCGCTTCGTCACCGGCAATGGCAATACCGTGCACGGCAGCCGCGATGGACGTCAGCTGTTTGCCTCGCTGGCACTGGGCTACGAGCACCGCAGCGAGACCCTGCTGCTGTCGCCGTATGCACGACTGGACGTGGCCGACGCCACGCTGGACGGCTACACCGAGCAGGGCCGGGTGGGCGACACGCTGACCTATGACGAGCAGAAGCTGCGCACCAGCACCGGCAACCTGGGCCTGCGCAGCGAGTACCTGGTGCGCACCGACAGCGGTACCTGGTTGCCTGGCGCACGCATCGAGTTCCAGCGTGATTTCCAGGGCAGCAATGCCGCCACCCTGCGCTACAGCGACCTGTTGTCCGGCCCGGCCTATTCGGCGTCGCTGCGCGACCAGTCGCGCAGCCGCACGCTGCTCGGCATCGGGGCGCCGTTCCAGTCCACCTCCGGCTGGTTGTTCCGGTTCGAGTACCAGTTCCTGTTCGACAGCCAGGCGGGCGACGTGCAGTCGATCCTGATCGGCGCAGAGAAGAAGTTCATGCCGTAACCCAACGCGCGCTGCCGTCCTGACGGCAGCGCGCAGCGGTGTGGTTCGTGATCGGTTGCGCTGTGCGCCACGTATGTTTCTGACATAGTGATGGCGTGTTCGTGCAACACGGCGGATTGATGCTGCATCCTCAGGAATTGTCCACGTCCCAGATTGGCCTGGCGTTGTCGCAGGCATGGGGTGTGCACGCCAACGTGGTGGTGCAACGGCCGACCGGTGCCGATGCGGGCGCCACTGTGTACCAGGTGATCGCACGCGATGGAGCGCGGTGGTGGCTGAAGTGCCGGCGCTACGCGGTCGATGAGACCGTGTGGAAGGTGCTGCAGTACCTGCGCAGCCAGCGCGGCCTGGACGAGATCGCCGCGCCACAGCCCACTCTGGAGGGCGCCCCAGCACTGCGGCTGGACGGCCTGCAGTGGACGTTGTTTGCCTATGTCGAGGGTCAATCCGGATTCGAGTCGGCGCTGTCGCAGGCGCAGTGGCGGCGGCTGGGCGCAGTGCTGCGGCAGGTGCACGACACGCCGTTGCCGGATGCCCTCCGCGCCGGGCTGGCCCAACCCCATTTCGATGACGACAGCGCGGTGGAGCGGGTAGGTGCGTGGCTGCATCGCACCGACGTGCGTTGGCCCGTGCGTGATGATCTTGCCGCGCAGTTCCTGCGCGCCTGGCAGCAGCATCGGCCCCGTATTGGCGAGGTCTGGCAGCACTGCACGCAGCTGCGTGAACGGCTTCAGAGCCGGGCATGGGCGCGGGTGTTGTGTCATGGCGACCTGCACGCCGGCAACCTGCTGCTGCGTGCCGACCAGGGCCTGTGCCTGATCGACTGGGACGACATGCTGCTGGCCCCGCGCGAGCGCGACCTGATGTTTGTCGGTGCGGGTGTGGGCGGGCGTTGGGGGCGCGATGACCCACCGGGGTTCGGTGAGGGCTACGGCGAGGTGAGCATCGACATTGAGCGCCTGGCCTATTACCGGCATTGGCGCATCCTGCATGACGTGCAGGAGTTCCATGACCTGCTGTTGGAACCGGGTGCGGCCTCGCGCCCGCCGGCGCAACGGCGCCAGGCGGTTCGCTACATGGAAGAGCAGTTCGCGCCGGGCAACGTGGTCGACAGCGCGGCGCGCAGCTGGATCGCGGCCACCGGGCAAGCGGGGTAACGGCACCCCTTGGGTGGCTGTCGTGCGACCGGCATCGGGGGGTAGAGCCACCCCATGGGTGGCTGCCGTGCGACCGGGATCATTGCGGTATCAGCCACCCATGGGGTGGCTCTACCGGGCGGTTGGGGCGTTGGTGTGTCAGCCACCCATGGGGTGGCTCTACCGGGCGGTTGGGGCGTTGGTGTGTCAGCCACCCATGGGGTGGCTCTACCCGGGCGGTTGGGCGTTGGGGCGTCAGCCACCCATGGGGTGGCTCTACTCGCCTGGCTTGGCGCCGGCCGATGCGGCTTGAGATGCCGCGCGCCGTACCAGTACTGCTTCACGATGGGCGATGTAGGCATTGGCGCCCAGGATGATGCCCGCACCGATCACGGTCCAGCGGTCCAGTGTTTCGCCAAACAGCAGCCAGCCCAGCACGGCAACCAGCGGCAGCTGCATGAAGCTGATCGGGGTTAGTGCGGAGACTTCGCCCAGGCGCAGCGCCCGCGTCCACAGCAGCTGGCCCACCGTGCCGAACAGGCCGGTGGCGGCCAGCCACACCCACGCCATGCCGGTCGGCCACACCCAGACGAACAACGCGGGCACCAGCGACAGCGGTACCCAGAACACGTAGGTGTAGAGCACCACGGCATCGGCGCTGTCCACGCGGGTGAGCTGCTTGATCTGAATCGCCACCAGCGAACTCAGTACCGCGGCCAGCACCGCCACCAGGGTGCCGGGGGTAAAGCTGGTCGAGCCCGGCCGCACGATGATCAGCACGCCGATGAACCCGATGATCACTGCCGCCCAGCGTCGTGCGCGCACGGTTTCGCCGAGCCACAGCACGGCGGCGATGGTGACGAACAGCGGCGTGGAGTAGGACAGCGAGATCGCCTGCGACATCGGCAGGTGGCCGATCGCCCAGAACGCGCACAGCATCGACGCCAGGCCGATCGTGCTGCGCAGCAGGTAGCGCGGCAGCTGCTGGGTCTTCAGCGACGCGCGCCCCGGGCGCAGCAGCATCGGCAGCAGGGCCATCAGGCCGAAGGCGTTGCGGAAGAACGCCACTTCCTGGGTGGGCACCGAGCGGGTGGCATAGCGGATGGCCACCGCCATCAGCCCGAAGGCCAGCGTGCTGCCCAGCATCAGCAGTGCCGCACGCAGAGGAGTGGGGGCGGGCAGGGCGAGTGGCGGGGTCACCACTGCGCGCCGATCAGGCGCGGCTCCGGTTCGATTGGTACGCCAAACTTCTCCAGCACCGAGGCCGAGATCTGCCGCGCCAGCGCCAGCAGCTGCTCGCCGGTGGCGGTGCCGTGGTTGACCAGCACCAGCGCATGGTGCGGCGACACGCCGGCGTCGCCGTCACGGTAGCCCTTCCAGCCACAGGCCTCGATCATCCAGGCCGCCGACAGCTTGCGCCGGGTGTCCTGGTCGGCCGGGTACACCGGCAGGTCGGGGAAATGCTGCAGCAACACCTCCACCTGTTCCAGCGGCAGCACCGGGTTCTTGAAGAAGCTGCCGGCATTGCCCAGTACGTCCGGGTCGGGCAGCTTGCGGCGGCGGATGTTGATCACCGCGTTGGCCACATCGGCGGCCACCGGCAATTCCACACCCATGGCCTGCATTTCTTCCGTGATGCCGGCATAGCCCAGACGCAGGGCGTGCAGCAAGGGCAGGCGCAGTTCAATCGCGGTGATCAGGTAGCGCTCCGGCATCTGCTTGAACACGCTGTCGCGGTAGCCGAACTGGCAGGCCTCGGGATCCAGCCGGACCCACGCAGCGGTCTCGCGATCCCAGGCTTCCACGGTCTGGATGAACTCGTCCACCTGCACGCCGTACGCGCCGATGTTCTGGATGGGGGAAGCGCCGGCCGTACCGGGAATCAACGCCAGGTTCTCCAGCCCGGACAGGCCATTCTGCAGCGACCACATCACCAGCCCATGCCAGCTGACCCCGGCGCCGGCACGGACCACGGTGTGGTCGGCGCGGTGTTCCAGGATCTCGATGCTGCGGTTGGCAAACACCAGGACCGTGCCGTCCACGTTGCCGGCCAGCAGCACGTTGCTGCCACTGCCCAGCACCAGCAGCGGCGCGTCGGCGACCTGCGGCAGCGCCAGTACGTCCGGCAGCAGCGACGGGTCGTGCAGCTCCAGCAGCTGTGCCGCGCTTGCCTCCACGTGGAAGGTGTTGAGCGCCTTCAGCGACGCGTTCTCAGTCAGGGTCCAGGCAGGCATTGCGTTACTCATAGGGGGGCAACCGCACCGCGGCTGGGGGCCTCGCGGCGTCGGCGAATGGCTTCAACGCAGTCCTGCACCAGGGCCGGGCCACGGAAGATCAGGCCGCTGTAGCACTGCACCAGGGCCGCGCCGGCGGACATCTTGGCCACCGCGTCGGCACCGGACTGGATGCCACCGACGCCGATCAGCGGCATCGACTCGGGCAGGCGTGCGCGCAACCGGCGCAGGACCAGCGTGGACTGGCCCAGCAGCGGCGCGCCGGACAGGCCACCGGCCTCCTGCGCGCGCGGGTCGCCCGCCACCGCACTGCGGTCGATCGTGGTGTTGGTGGCGATCACGCCGTCCACCTTCAATTCGCTGAGCACGCGGGCGGCCGCATCGATGTCGCGGTCGCTCAGGTCCGGCGCCACCTTGACCAGCATCGGCACGCGCCGGCCATGCTTGGCGGCGAGGTTTTCCTGGCTGTCGCGCAGCTGCGAGATCAGCTGGCGCAGCGCCGTTTCTTCCTGCAGCTCGCGCAGCCCGGCCGTGTTCGGCGAGGAGATGTTGACGGTGATGTAGTCGGCCAGCGGATACACCTTCTGCAGGCAGTGCTGGTAGTCGTCGAACGCCTGCTCGTTCGGCGTGTCCTTGTTCTTGCCGATGTTGATGCCGAGCAGCCCGTGGCGGCGCTTGGCCCGTTCAACATTGCGCACCAGTGCATCCACGCCGAGGTTGTTGAAGCCCATGCGGTTGATGATGGCCTGGTGGGCCGGCAGCCGGAACAGCCGCGGTCTCGGATTGCCTTCCTGCGGACGCGGGGTGATGGTGCCGATTTCGACGAAGCCGAACCCCAGCGCCAGCAGGGCATCGATGTGCTCGCCGTTCTTGTCCAGCCCGGCGGCCAGGCCAACCGGATTGGGGAACTCCAGGCCGAAGGCCTTGGTGGGCAGCGGTTCGATACGGCCGGCCAGCAGGGGCGTGGTGCCGGTTCGGTAGGCCAGCTCCAGGCCGCTCAGGCCAAGGCCGTGGGCGCGCTCTGCATCGAAGGCGAACAGGAAGGGGCGGGCAAGCGAGTACATGGCGTTCTATCAGTCCAGCGTGCCGACAAAGGCACGGGTTTGGTATTCAAAGGCAACCTGGCCGTCCACGGCGTGGGCATCGAACAACTGCTGCAGCGCCTCCAGCATCGGTGCATGGCGGGGGTGGCCGGCCTGCGGCGCGTAGGACGAGGACAGCAGGCGCCCACGCAGCCCATCGAGGTCCATGCGCTGCACGTTGGGGAAGCCGGCCAGGCCGCGCAGGCCCGCGCCGAACCAGGCGCGCATGGCGTCATCATCCTGGTAGCGCTCGGCCACCTGGGTGTAATCGGTGCCGAACTCCAGCAGCAGCTGCTCGTAGCCGATCAGGAACGGCGAGGCGTCCAGCAGGCGGGAGTTCCAGAACACCAGCGCCATCCCACCGGGATGCAGGATGCGCGACCACTCGCGGCGCACCGCGGCGGTGTCGAACCAGTGGAAGGCCTGGGCGGCAGCGACCAGACCAACGCTGTCGTCGGCCAGGGTGGTCGCCTCGGCGGTGCCGTCGACCAGTTTCAGGCGCAGGTAATCGGGGGTCAGCCACTGCTCGGCGGCGGCGCGCATGGCCGCATTGGGTTCCACCGCGATGACCGGGTGGCCGCTGGCCAGGAACAGACGGGTGGAAATGCCGGTACCGGCGCCGATATCGGCGACCAGGGTCTCGGTGGGCACGCCGATATCGTGATGCAGCCAGTCCAGTAGGGCCGGCGGGTAATCGGGACGGTAGCGGACGTAGTCGGCGACGCGGCTGCTGAAGCGTTCGGTCGAATCCGATGCACTCATGGGGACCTCACGATTGGGATGCGGCAAACAGGGCCAATCCACCGAAGAAGAGCACGAAACCCACCACCACCAGGATGCTGCCGATCACCGCCAGCCAACCCAGTACCAGTCCGGCGACCGCCAGGCCGTCGCCTTCCAGCGCCTGCGGCTGGCGACGGATTTCCGCGCGCGCCATGTGGCCGGTGACGATGGCAATGAGACTGCCGAGAAACGGAAAGACCGTCCAGCCCACGATGCCCATGATCAAGCTGACTACGGCCAGCGAGCTGGTCTGTCGATAGGGCTGGTTCATCCGTTTCCTCCATGGCAGAGCGCCCATGATAGTGCCTGCGCCGGGATTAGCCCATCGGCGCGGGCGGCGTGCAACCCGGCAGGGCCTCAGCCCATCAGGACCTGGCCACCATCGACGTTCAACGTGTGGCCGGTGATCCAGCGCGCCAGCGGCGAGCACAGGAACAGGGCCGCATCGGCGATTTCCTTCGGCTGGCCGAAGCGGCCGAACGGAATTTTGGCCAGCGTGGCGTGGTACAGCGCCGGGTCGTGCTCGCGGCGACGGGCCCACAGGCCGTCCTCGAACTCGATCGAGCCCGGGGCAATGGCATTGACGCGGATCCGCTGCGGGGCCAGCGCCAGTGCCTGGGAGGTGGTGTAGTGCATCAGTGCGGCCTTGGCCGCGGCATACGGAGCAGCGCCCGGTCGCGGTTGCAGCGCGGCGATCGAGGCCAGGTTGAGGATGCAGGCGTCGCTGGACTGCTGCAGCCAGGGCAGGGCCAGTCGCGAGGCGCGTACCGCCGACATCAGATCGATGCCCAGGCTGGCTTCCCAGCCGGCTTCATCGTCGGCCATGCCGTAGCCGGTGGCATTGTTGACCAGCACATCGATACCGCCCAGCGCGTGGGCGGCATCGGCCAGCCAGCGGCCGATGTCGTCCAGCACCCCGAGGTCGGCCGACGCGGTGTGGATGTCCAGGCCCATGGCCTGGGCATCCGTGCGCAGCGCAGTGAGCCCGGGCTCACCGCGGGCACAGACCGACACGCGGGCGCCCGCCGAAGCGAACGCCAGCGCCATTGCCCGCCCGATGCCCTTGCTGCCGCCGGCCACCAGTACCCGGCGGCCGGTGAAATCCAGCGATGGGGCAGCGGGCGTGGGCATCACAGGTCGAACTTGATGCCCTGGGCCAGCGGCAGCGAATCGGAGTAGTTGATGGTGTTGGTCTGGCGACGCATGTAGACCTTCCACGCATCCGAGCCGGACTCACGGCCACCGCCGGTGTCCTTCTCGCCACCGAACGCACCGCCGATTTCCGCACCGGAGGTACCGATGTTGACGTTGGCGATGCCGCAGTCCGAGCCGGCCGCCGACAGGAAGCGCTCGGCCACCTTCAGGTTGGTGGTGAAGATCGACGAGGACAGGCCCTGCGGCACGCCGTTCTGCATGTCGATGGCTTCGTCCAGGGTGCTGTACTTCATCACGTACAGGATCGGGGCGAAGGTCTCGTGCTGCACCACTTCGTCGCTGTTCTTCAGGCCAGTGATGATGGCCGGCAGCACGAAGTTGCCGGCGCGGTCGATGCGGGTGCCGCCGGTTTCCACGGTGCCGCCGCTGGCCTTGGCCTTCTCGATCGAGGTCAGGAACTGCTGCACGGCGCCGTCGCTGTTGAGCGGGCCCATCAGGTTGGCCGGGTCGGTCGGGTCGCCGATCTTGCCTTCCACCTGCTTGTACGCCTTGACCAGCGTGGCCAGCACGTCGTCATGGATGGATTCGTGCACGATCAGGCGGCGGGTGGTGGTGCAGCGCTGGCCCGCAGTGCCGACCGCGCCGAACACGATGCCCGGGATGGCCAGCTTCAGGTCGGCGGTTTCGTCCAGGATGATGGCGTTGTTGCCGCCCAGCTCCAGCAGGCAGCGGCCCAGGCGGTGGGCAACCTTTTCGGCGACCTGGCGGCCCACCTGGGTGGACCCGGTGAAGCTGATCAGCGGCACGCGCTTGTCGGCCACCATCTTCTGCGACAGCTCGGTGCCGGCGTCGTTGATCAGGAAGAAGATGTCCGGGAAGCCGGCGCCGCGCAGCGCTTCATTGCAGATGCGCATCGAGGCGATGGCGGTCAGCGGGGTCTTGTTGGACGGCTTCCAGATGCACACATCGCCACAGATCGCGGCCAGGAAGGAGTTCCAGGCCCACACCGCGACCGGGAAGTTGAACGCACTGATGATGCCGACCAGGCCGAGCGGCTGGTACTGCTCGTACATGCGGTGGCCGGGGCGCTCGGAATGCATGGTGTAGCCATAGAGCATGCGGCTCTGGCCCACGGCGAAGTCGGCAATGTCGATCATCTCCTGCACTTCGCCGTCGCCCTCGGGCTTGCTCTTGCCCATTTCCAGCGCGACCAGCGAGCCCAGTGCGTCCTTGTGGGCGCGCAGCGCTTCGCCGCACAGGCGCACGGCTTCGCCACGGCGCGGGGCCGGGGTGGTGCGCCATACCTTGAAGGCCTCCTGGGCGCGGGCCACGATGGTTTCGTAGTCGGCGTCGGTGGTGGCGTGGACCTGGGCGATCGCCTCGCCGGTGGTCGGGTTGACCGGGGTGATCAGACCGGCGCTGGTGGCGGTGGACCACTCGCCATTGCCGAGGTAGGTGCCAGCGTTGGTCGCGTCCAGGCCGAGGGCCTTGAGCAGATCAGAGGACATGCAAACTCCTGTTGCGTTGCGTTTGTAAGGCGCTGGCCGCTGGCAGGGTGGGGGGCGGCAAGCTGACCGCTGATGGTAGCAGAGCGGGGCGGCTGGACTGGCTTGGACAGCCATGGCGGGCGATCACCCGCGCCACTCTGAATGCGTCAATCCATTGATCCAAAAGGTAAAAAAAGACAAGGTCAATTGTGACGCTTCGATCCGGATTGTGATATTTTTGTGAGCTGAGCGGCACTTGCCGCCGTCATCTGCTCTTTCCAGGGAGCGTCATTGTCTCAGGGGGGTCGTTGCACGGGCGGGGCGGAGTACGAGCGTCCCGGCAAGTGTTTCATTATGGAGATGTCGCTGTGCTACATGGATCCGTAGACCCATTGCCTGCCCCGCGGGGGCGGCGGCGTGTAACCGCTGAGGCGCGTGCCGCCCTGGAAGTATGGTTGCGCGTGCTCGACCTGTTGCTGGTGCCGAGTGCGGCCCTGCTGGGTCACATCCTTTTCCACGGTTGGATCCCGGCCTCGCATTCGCAGCGCGTGGTGTTCGGGGCCGTGCTGCTGTGCTGCGTGGTGTGTTTCGCCGTCGCGCCGGTCTATCGCAACTGGCGGGCGCGCAGCCTGCTGGCCGAGATCTGGACGCTCTTCCTGGCGTGGACAGCAGCATTTGCGCTGTTCTCGATGTACTCGGTGCTGATGGACGTGGCCGACGCCGTGCCGGCACGCTGGCTGGTGAGCTGGTATGCGCTGGGCCTGGCGGGAATGGGCGTCAGCCGTTTCTGCATCCGGCTGCGCGTGCACAACCTGCGCTCCAGGGGGCTGGATCGCCAGCGGGTCCTGCTGGTGGGCTTGCGGGCCCCTGCGCTCAAGGTGCATCGGCTGCTCCGCAGTCGCCCGGAGATCGGCAAGGAGGTCATTGGCTACTTCGCTGGGCCTGACGACATCGCGACCCGTCGCGATGGCGGCGGTGCGCCGCTTCGACTGGGCGCGCTGGAGGACCTGGAGGCTTACCTCGACCAGCACCGCGGTCAGATCGAGCACATCTGGGTGTCCTTGCCGCTGGGCGGGCGCGCGCGCCTCAAACAGGTGCTCAAGCTGCTCGAGCGCTATCCCGTCCAGGTCAGGCTGGTGCCCGACACCACCGGTTTGGGCGCATTGAATCCCGGCGTGCACCAGGTCGGGGATGTGCCGATGATCGGCGTGCGCCAGGGGATGGTCGAGCCGCACCTGCTGATGGTGAAGCGGGTCGAGGACATGGTGGTAGCCGGGGTGGCGCTGGTGGTGCTGTCGCCGTTGCTTGTGCTGCTGGCCTTGGGGGTGAAGCTGAGCTCACCGGGCCCGGTCCTGTTCCGCCAGCGCCGGCACGGGCTGGATGGGAAAGAATTCAAGATGTTGAAGTTCCGGTCGATGCGGGTGCACGAGGAGTCGAGCGGGACGCTTACCCAGGCCACCCGCGGAGATGCCCGCATCACGCCATTCGGGGCTTTCCTGCGCCGAACCAGCCTGGATGAGCTTCCCCAGTTCCTGAACGTGCTTGGCGGCAGCATGTCGGTGGTGGGGCCGCGACCGCATGCAGTGCAGCACAACAACCAGTACGAGCGGCTGATCGAGCGTTACATGCACCGGCACTACGTCAAGCCGGGCATCACCGGGTGGGCCCAGGTGAACGGGCTGCGCGGTGAGACGCCGGAGTTGCGGTCGATGAAGAAGCGCGTGCAGTACGACATTGATTACATCCGGCGCTGGAGCCCGTTGCTGGACATGCGGATCATCCTGCTGACGGCGTTCAAGGTGCTGGGGCAGAAGACGGCGTATTGAATAAAGCGAGGGCGTTCTGGCTACGAGACTTCTGTCTCAGTTCCGAGTGTCTTCCCTGTCTCACAACGTGGTAGTGGCCTGCGTCGGCGTGCCGGGGCAGGGTGATCGGTTATTCTGTTCGATTGGATGGTGTCGCTGCAGCGGAGCAATACCTTCCCATTGGCTATATCGGAACTTGTAGCGCGTGTTCAAGCATATTCTTTTTGTCTGCATCGGAAACATCTGCCGCAGCCCTTCTGCCGAAGTCATGATGCGCGACGCGCTGGCTGGCAGGGGCATCGAGGTCACCTCGGCCGGTCTGGGTGCCCTGGTCAACCATGGCATCGACGCTACGGCGCAGGAACTGCTTGTCGAGCGCGGGCTGGACGGGAGTGCGCATCGTGCCCGTCAGGTCACGCCACAGATCCTCTCCGCTGCCGATCTGGTGCTGGTGATGGAGAAAAAGCATCTCAAGCGGATCATGGAGATCGCGCCGGAGGCCTCCGGCAAGTCGTTCCTGCTGGGCAAGTGGAACGAAGAATGCGAGATCCCCGATCCCTACCGCCAGCAGCGTCCGGCATTTGAACACGTGTATCGGCTGATGGCCGAGGGCGTGGAGAGCTGGAAGCGCTACGTCTGATTGCCTACGGGCGCACTGTTTTGAGTGACAGCTGATTCTGTCGCGCTTCCTTTAAATTACCGCAGCGATCTTCTATGACAAGCCAAGAGTCCCGAGCCACTCCTTCCGACGAAGCCGATGAGATCGATCTGCGCCAGCTGCTGGGCACGCTGATCGACCATAAATGGTGGATCGCTGGTATTACCGGCCTCTGCCTCGCCGTCGCAGCTAGCTACGCGCTGTTGGCTACGCCGATCTACCGTGCCGACGCGGTCGTCCAGGTCGAATCGAAGATGCCATCACTTCCAGGGCTGTCAGACCTGAGCCAGTCTTTGGGTATGGGAACCGGAAGCGCAGAGGCGTCGACTGAAATCGCGTTGATCACCTCGCGGTCCGTGCTCGGCAGTGCTGTCGAAGAGCTCAAAATGGACATCGAAATAGAGCCGAATCGGTTCCCCATCATTGGTGCGTATCTGGCCCGGAGGGCCGAACGGTCCGCACCAGATCAATTGGCTGAACCTCGTTTCGGCATGTCCCGTTTTGGTTGGGGGGGCGATAAGCTCGAAATCTTCCAGCTGAATGTCCCTTCGAGACTTATCGATACTGATCTGACCTTGATCGCTGGGCCGAAAGTGGGTCAGTACTCACTCTATGACGCTGATGGCAATCTCATTCTCAAGGGAGTCGTCGGACAGCCCGCAAAGTCGGGGGGAGTCGTCATCCAGGTTGCCAGTCTTAATGCAAATCCGGGGATGAAATTCTGGGTAAGCAAGCTCCGCACGCTCAGTGTCGTTGGTGATCTCCAGAAGCAGGTAGGTGTAACGGAAGTCGGAAAGGACTCTGGAGTTCTGTCCCTTTCATATGAAAACTCCGATCCCGTCTTGGCCCAGGAATTCCTGCAGCAGGTTGCTCAGGCTTATGTCCGCCAGAACGTTGACCGGAACTCCGCTGAAGCGTCGGCACAGCTGTCGTTCGTCAGGGAGCAGTTGCCCAGCGTGCGAATTCAGGTTGACGCGGCTCAGGATGCGTTGAGTGCATACCAAACGCGCGCTAACTCCGTAGACATATCCCTGCAGACTAAGGGGCTGCTGGATCAGGAGGTTGCGGTAGAAACGAGCATTCAACAGTTGCGAATGCAGCAGGCTGAGATGGATCGGAAATTTACTCGCGATCATCCTGCCTACCAGGCACTGATGCGACAGATCAGCGGTCTGCAGGGGCGAAAGTCTGGCTTTCAGAGCCAGGTGAGGCAGCTTCCTGATGCTCAGCAAGAGCTGCTGAAGCTGACCCGAGATCTGAAGGTCAGCAATGAAATCTATACGGGCATGTTGAACCAGGCGCAGCAACTGGATGTCGCGAAGGCTGGCACTGTGGGTAACGTCCGTATTGTTGATGCTGCTGCGGTCGACGCGACAACGCCGATAAAGCCGCGTAAGCCGATGATCGTGTTGATTGGCACAATATTCGGGGCGCTTCTCTCGATTGGCATTGTCCTTCTCAAGCAGATGCTCAACCGTGGAGTGGAGGATCCGTCGCAGATCGAGGAGCTTGGTCTTCCTGTGTACGCCTCTATCCCGGTCAGTCCAAAACAGGAAACCGACTCTGTCCGCGGGTCGTTCCGTGCGGACGGCAAGCTGCACCTTCTGGCGGTCAAGGACCCGGCCGATCTGGCAATCGAGGCGGTACGCAGCCTCCGCACGAGCCTGCACTTCGCCCGTTTGGAAGCGAAGAACAACGTTGTTCTGATTTCTGGCTCCAGCCCGAATGCAGGCAAGACGTTTGTCTCTTCTAACCTTGCTGCAGTCATTGCGCAGGCGGGTCAGCGAGTGCTTATCATCGATGCCGATATGCGCAAGGGTACGTTGCACAAGGCAATGGGGGTAAAGCAAACGCCGGGCCTGTCGGATGTGCTTGTCGGCAAAGTTTCCGCCACTGATGCCATCCAGGTGCTGCCAGGACTTGAACACCTCAGCTTCATCACTCGTGGCGATGTTCCGCCGAATCCGTCCGAGCTGTTGATGCACGAGAACTTCACCCGCCTGTTGGAGACGGTAGCGCGTGACTACGACCTTGTGATCATTGATACGCCGCCGATTCTGGCTGTGACGGATGCTGCAATCATTGCTCATCATGCAGGTACCTGCCTTTTGGTGGCCCGTTTCGGCCTCAACCAACCGAAGGAGCTTGCGTTGGCCAAGAAGCGCTTCGAGCAGAACAACGTAAAGCTCAAGGGTGCGATCTTCAATGCGGTCCAGCGACGTGCAACCGGCTACTACAGCTACGGCTACTACGAGTACAAGTCGACCGAATGAAGGCCACGGTCCCGGGCGCGAACCAGCGTCCTGACCGACATGGAGGTCACGGCAGCTGCATCGAGCAGGTCCGCGACGCACTTAGAGAGACTGCGGAGAAATACATGAAAGTTCTGATCACTGGTGGGGCTGGGTTCATTGGCAGTGCATTGGCGCGCGCGCTCAGCGCACGCGGTGACGAGGTTACTGTCCTGGACAATCTATCCCCCCAGATCCATGGCGACAGTCCAGAGGACTCTCCGCTGCTGGCGTCGCTGCCCACGGACGTCGTGGTGGTCAGGGGCGACGTCCGCCAGCGTGAGGACTGGTTGAAGGTTCTGCCCGGCCAAGACGTGGTGGTCCACCTTGCGGCTGAGACCGGCACGGGTCAGTCCATGTATGAGATCGACCGCTATGTCGACGTCAACGTACGTGGAACTTCTTTGTTCCTCGACCTGATCGGCAACAGCGTGCAGGGCTGCGAATCGGTCAAGCGGGTAGTAGTGGCATCTTCCCGCTCCATCTACGGCGAAGGCAAGTACAAGGGCCAGAACGGCCCGGTGTACCCTGGTGCGCGCGTTGATGCCGACCTCCGCGATGGCGTATTCGAGTGCCGTGACCCGCAGAGTGGCGAGTTGGTAGCGCCTCTGCCGACGGATGAATCTTCCCGCATCCATCCCAGCTCGATCTACGGCATTACCAAGCAGGTGCAGGAGCAGTTGGTACTGGTCGGCGCCGCCGCCATCGGTATCCAGGGCATCGCCCTGCGCTACCAGAATGTCTACGGACCTGGGCAGTCGCTGAAAAACCCATACACGGGCATTCTGTCGATCTTCTCCACCCTGCTGTTGCAGGGCAAAGGTGTGAACATCTTTGAGGACGGCAAGGAAACTCGTGATTTCGTGTTCATCGACGATGTGGTGGCGGCGACAGTCGCCGCCATTGATGCGGATGTCAGCGGCGAGGCATTCAACGTCGGTACCGGTGAGGCCACCGATGTGATCACCGTCGCCAGTGCGCTGAAGGAGGCGTATGGCAAGGGCGGGGAGATCAGCATTTCCGGCAACTACCGTATCGGCGATATCCGTCACAACTTCGCCGACCTTAGCCGCGCTCAGGCAGCATTGGGTTACCGTCCGCAGGTCACCTTCGCAGAGGGTGTGAAGCGCTTTGCCGCGTGGGTTCTGACCCAGCAGATCGAAGACTCCGGCTACCAGCGGTCGGTGGACGAGATGCGGGCGAAGGGCTTGCTGAAGTGAATCACGCCTCGTCGCTGGAGGGTGTGGGATGAGCGAGTCGCTGACGGGCAAGCGCGTGCTTTTCATCGCCCCGATGTTCTTCGGCTATGAAAAACTGATCAAGGGCGAGCTCGAGCAGTTAGGTGCTGTGGTCGACTATTTCAGCGACAGGCCGGGAGCGGACTTCCTGACCAAGGCCTTGATCAGGGTGGACCGCCGCTTCCTCGCGAGGAAGATCGAGCGCTACTACGGTGACATCATCGAGCAAGCCCGAGGTCGTGATTACGACCTCGTGCTGATCATCCGTGCCGAGGCCGTGTCCGGGAACATTCTGGATCGACTTCGCAGTCTCCATTCTCGTGCGAGGTTCGTGCTGTACCTATGGGATTCAATGCACTACAACCCGAATGCCCGTAAGGTGTTGGGGAAGTTCGATGCTGTCCTGTCCTTTGATCGCGCCGACGTCGACGCGAACCCGCAGATTCAGTTCCTGCCACTCTTCTATGGCAGGGATTTCGAGCGCGCCGCGAGCTGGACCGGAAGTTTCAAGTACGACGCATGCTTCATCGGTACCATTCATACTGATCGCTATAAGGTTCTCGAGCAGGTTATCGATCAGCTTGAGCGGGATGGCATGAGGGTATTTGTCTACTGCTACTACCCGTCCCGCACGCTGTTTCGGTTGCGATCCCTATTCGACGGCGGCTTCCGACGATTTGCCCGGAAGTATGTCAATTTCAAGGGCATTCCACTGTCTGAGGTTGTCGACCGCATCGCAGAGAGTCGCGCCGTGATCGATGTGAACAGGCCTGGTCAGCTTGGCCTTACTATGCGGACCATCGAAGCGATTGGCGCGCAGCGTCTTCTGGTGACCACGAACGAGGATATCGTCAATTACGACGTCTACTCGAAGAAAGGCGTGTGCCTGATTGATCGAACTGCGCCAAAGGTGGACAAGGAATTTCTCGACATTGAAGGCGTTCCGCATGCCGAGTCAGTGCGCGTCGGGCTTTCCGCCAGAAACTGGGTGGTGCGCGTCATTGGGACCTAATCGGGTCATCGCTGCAGTTCGCTGCCGAGCCCCTCACTCTGAAAGCACTATTAATTCACTCGGTCGCGCATGAAGTACCTTACCGTCGTCTACTACGATACGTTCGCCCGATTCTTTTCTGCAATCGAAGATGAAGTCAGGACACGGGACAGTGAGGCTGAATTTCTTCACCTCGCTCTTTTCCCTAGTGCCTACCTCTACATGCTGAGTGAAAAGCGGACGGTGCGCTTGCTTCCCTGGGAAGCGACAAAAGCGCGCCCGGAAGGGGAATTGCCTACGGATTCTGCGCTGGATCGCATCGGTGCTTACCACTCCTACATTCTTTCAGGTGCGGGTAGGCAGGAGAATGCACGCGTCCGCCAACGAGCGGCAAAGTACGTCGACGCGGTGTCCAGGATTCTTCGAGAGTTTCGCCCAGACCGCGTAATCATGTCTGGCGACACTCGCATTGCGTGCGAGTCGCTGCTCTTTTGCCTTGCGCGCGATTGGCCGCATGTCCCTAAGTTCCATTTCGAGCAGGGTCCGGGTGGCACCACCATCCTTGATCGCAATGGGGTCAACGCGAACTGTTCATTCAGGTTCGAGGCCGCCGCCCTCACCGGCGAGGGCTACTCGGCGACGGAACCCAACAGGCGTAGTCGTTTCAAGCGCAATCGATTGCTCAGGGCCGTCGATCACCTGTTGTCTCGCTCATTGGGGGTGATATCACGGCTCCCGGTAGAGTGGGAGATGCTGCCGATGCCCCGGTATTCAAAGCAACGTTACGATGCCTGCTTAGGGTCGATGCCGATGGTCGGTGCAGACGGTGCGCCGCGTGTGCTCGTGGCGCTGCAGGTTCCGGACGACGCGAACAACATTCATCATAATCCGCTGGGTCTTGGTGATGCGCAGTTTGTCGAGCAGGTAGTACGCGCTGTTCAACAGCTGGGCGGAAGTGTCCTGATCAGAGAGCATCCCCTGTATCGGCGCAAGTACAGCGCCGAGCTGTACGAATTGATCTCCCGCACCCCTGAGGCCGTGCTTTCGAGTGCAGGATTGAAGGATGACTTGTCAGTGGCGACAGTTGTGGTGACGGTCAATTCAATGACCGGTTTCGACGCCTATATGTCCGATGTCCCTGCCATTCTGCTGGGGCGTGCGTTCTATGATCACCTCCCGGGGATCGTACGGGTTGAAGGGGACGCCAACCTGGCCGCTGCCATCAGTTCAGTACAGGGGAGGGCGGTATCCGATCTTATTGAAGGCTGCGATCCCAAGGCGATCTTTGCGCAGATGAGGGCGCGCTATTTCATCGATGGGCATTGGCTTGATGCCGATCTGGTTGCGCCGGCCCACATCGCCGATATCGTAGTGACAGGCGATAGTGTGGTTGCCAGGGGTAATCGCGTTATTGCGGGTCAGGTGGTGATCGAATGACGGCCAAGGGAATCTATCTGGGGGTCGCATCCAACCTGGTCGGCAACGCGCTGATGCTTGGTGCGACGCTCTGGCTCACCCGGCTGATTAGCCCCGCCGAGTTCGGTGAGTTTCGCGTGGGGGCCAATTTTTCTACGTTGGTGATCCCCTTCCTTGCGTTGGGTGGGGAACGGTTGATCAGCCGCTTGATCCAGAAGGGTGACGCAGCGGGTGTTGCGACCACCGTGCGGATGGTAATGACGGTCGCGCTCGTCGGCAGCATCGCCCTGCTCCTTGCTTATCCCGTGCTTGCCCGATATGCCTTCGCAGGGACAGTGGGTTTCCCAGTCTTCGCGCTGGGTGTACTGCTTGTTCCGTTGACCATCTGCTACAACCTCGCAAACACGATCTGGAGGCACACGGGTTCGCCTGCCGACGCGCAGATCCACCTGAACTTCTATCAGAGGCTCCTGCGTGCGCCACTTCTGATTACATTTGCTTGGTTGCATCCAACGGCCGTCTCAGCGTCTGCTGCGATGTTCATTGCGCAGGGAACATCGCTACTGCAGCTACGCAAGCATGTCCGATTGGCGCTAAAGGATGGGGCTCGTCCTGGTGTGCCGTCGCGGCGGAACAGGTCGGTGATGGGCGAAATGCTGGTGATCGGGTTGCCGGTTGCGCTTCTTGCCGCTGTCGACCGGATCGATGTCTTGATCATCAATGGCGTTATGGGTGTGGAGACGGCCGGCGAGTACGACCTCGTCTACATGTTGGCAGTCACTGCCATGTTTCCTGCCATGGCGATGTCCAAGACATCCGAACCGCTGCTGCTGTCTCTGAAGCAGGATCTCGATCAGCAACGGCGCGTCAGATCGCTGCAGATTCGGGCGCTGGCGCTTTCCTGTGCTGCCCTAATTGGAATCGCGGTGATTTCGCCTTTCATTCCAATGGTGCTCGGAGTGGCCGGGCCTAGTTTTCCAGCCGCGGTATTGGTTCTGTCGGCGGGATTGGCACTCTCCAGTGTGTGCGGGCCCGTACTTGAATACATGCAAATCAATGGGCGAGCCAGGGTGGCGCTGCTCTTGGCAATGGCTCTGATGGCTTTGTTTGTCTGGATGAAGTGGATGGCCGCAACGGCAGGTAGTCTTGTGCTGTTCGCATTCCTGGGCGGACTCTTCTATTTCCTCCTTCGTCTCTGTCTGGCTGCCTATATATACTGGTCTGACCGAGTGCTGCTCACCAATCCTTATGTGCTCATGACATCCGTCGTTTCTTATGCTCTTGTTGCAAAGTGGGTACTTGGGGGCCGGGGATGAGTGCGCGTAGATTGATTGATCTTGGATTCGGAATTTTCTTTGTCCTGATCATGCTGGTTAGTGACGCCGCCTTTGCTAGCGTCGCAGTCCCCGTTGCCCTCGTCGCGTATCACATCATCAAGCTCCGTGAACTTTCGAGCTCGATTGAGTTTTCATTCCTTCTCCTTTTCTCGATCACCTATCCTGTATTCTGGATCTTTTCCGTTTTGCTGAGCGTGGATATTCACTACCTTTATTGGAATGTGAACTCTGGCTTCATCGTGCAGGCTTTCTGTGTTCAGGGGATTTTCCTTGCTACCCTGTTCCTGGTGATGGGTAGCTTCAGACCATTTACCGTCGTTGATTACCGTCGGCGTAACAGTGCGGTGGTTTTCTGGGCTGCGATCATCGCGATGGCTACGTGTCTCGTTATCGCGGCACGATCCATCCAGGGAAGTATTTTTGAGCAATCTTATGATTATGAGTTGAGTGGCTCATCGATCCTCTTTGAGTATGTGCTAATTCTAATTCTTGTGGCTTTCTGCTACTCGGGAGAGAGCGCTGTTCGGCGACGCGTCTTGTTCTTCTTCGCGGCCCTGTTCGTTATTGCGCCGCTGTACTTTGGCAAGCGCTTGCCGGCCTCAATGGTCGCGTTCGCTGTGCTGCTTCTCTACGTTCGCCCAAAGAACATCAGACAGGTCGCTCTAATATTCGGCGCGGGGTTCGTTGCTCTTTCGTTGCTGGCGCTATTTCGCGTGGGGGATTCGGGGCAGAGCCTGGCGCAGGTCATCTTCAATATTAGTGAGGATGGCTCCATGCGCAACAACCAAGGAGGGGTTATCTACTCATCCGCGGTGTACATGAAACTCGTCCATGACGGAATATTCGACATGCAGTTCGCGATGTCGTCGATGTTTAACGTGGCGCTCTCAGTGTTTCTGCCATCCTCAATGGTCGATGATTCTGCCTATATCAACTTTGCTGCAATGAAGTACATTCCGATTCCCGGCAATGGTGGATTTCCTGGGGTAACATTTTTCGTGTGGGGTGGTATCCCGGGTGTCGTCCTGGCAGGTGCGTTCTTCGGTTGGGTGATGAGGCGCAGTAGCCGCTATCCATTGCTCGCGGTGTACGCAACATTCCTGTTTCTTACTTTCCCTCGCTGGATGGCGTACAACGTCAACATCATGTTCAAGGCTGGAACTCTATTGATGATTGCCTTTGTAATCATTCGATTGGTTTCTGCTGCCAGCAAGCGCTCCAGTGCTACCGTCCGTCCCTGAAGTCAATCTCCTCATCTGGAGTTCCTGTGCACCGACTTTATAAAGCGGCTTGGGTCGTTCGTGCGATGCTCTTCAAGTGCATCTTTCGGTCGTTCTCAATGCCGGGTTACCTTGGCAAGCCGACGTTCATTCTTGGCGCGTCGCGGATGTCCTTTGGAGTGAAGGTGCGCATATTTCCTGGAATGCGCGCCGAGTGTTTCGACGGTGGATCGCTGAAGGTTGGTGACGACGTGTCGATTGGTCAGAACTTTCACGTAATCTGCAGTTCTGAGCTTTCGATCGGCTCGGGCTGTTTGATTTCCTCCGGCGTTTTCATAACTGACACCGATCACCAATACAGCGATGTCTCACTGCCTGTATCTCATCAACCTGTTTCGGTTCGGTCGACTCAGATCGGGGAAAACTGTTTTATCGGCGTCGGTGCTCGAATTCAGGCTGGAACAACGCTCGGTAGAGGCTGCGTTGTCGGTGCAAATGCTGTGGTGAGAGGTAGTTTTCCTGATCATTGCGTTATCGCAGGAATGCCTGCGCGCATCATCAAGCGCTATGACTTCGAGACAGCCAGTTGGCTACGCGTGTAGCGCAACATCTCATTGGCAGGCGAGGTGATGAAGGTGGGGCGTGTGCGGATCTCAGGGGTAATGACTGTTGCGAAAGACCTTTCCCTTGTCCTGCTTGGTGGCCTGAATCTCTTGGAGGGCTCGGACTCCACGCCTTCCGTCGGCGAGTGCCTCGGAGTGACCCGTAAGCGGGGCATTGCATGCGTCCACAGAGCTTCGTTCGACAGGGCGAGTCGCTTGTCGGTCAGCTCACATGAGGTCGCCCGAGTGGCAGCGGTGGCTGAGGTAATCGACGTCCAGCAGATACCGGCATTCTTGGCGCGCCAAGCCGACTTGGTGGAGGTAATCGCGCAGATGGGTGGCGGGGTGAACCTCAAGAAGCCGCGGTTTCTGCGCCCGACTGATCAGGATAAGGCCCTCTGTGATGCCCTCAACGCGCTTCCGTTATGCACCTTGGAGCCCTTGGTGGCCCAAACCCAAGTGGTAGACGACCTCCCAATAAGCCTTCCTGATCTAAAGGTCAATTGATCCGATGCAGACAGATTACGCAGGTCCGGTAAAGCTGGTGCTTTTCGACGTTGATGGGGTGCTGACCGATGGCGGCCTCTATCTAGGCCCCAGCGGTGAACTGTTGAAGAAATTCAACGTTCGGGATGGACTGGCAGTGTCGTTGCTTCGTTGCCATGGCATCCGAAGTGGCGTGCTGTCTGGCAAGAGCAGTGAAGCACTGGACTTCCGGATACAGCAGTTGAAATTTGACGTATCGGTTACGGGTAGGCTCGACAAGCAAAGCGCCTATCAAAAAATCAAGCAGGACCTGGGTGTCGAAGATGCTGAGGTAGCCTACGTGGGCGACGACGTTGTTGACCTCCCACTTGTCGGTCGCGTTGGGCTCTTCTTCGCGCCCAGCGATGCGCACGCAATGGTCCTTGCAAAGGCGGACCACGTCATGTGCGCGCGAGGCGGCGGTGGTGTTGCAAGGGAGGTAGCAGAGCATATCTTGCTTTCAGGTGGTCTCTCTTTGGAGCAGGCCTATCAGCCACTCATGGAAGGATGGAGCGAGCTACACGTCGTGCAATGACCTTCATCCGTAGTCAAGGCTGAAGGGGTGCAGAAGGTGCGTCGATCTTGCCGATGTGTCTGTTTGTAGAATTACTCTAGGAGATTGAGATGAGTGAAGTTGAACGCGGTGCCACCGATTATCTGGCGTCCGCCCGACGTGTTTTTCAGATCGAGGCGGAGGCCGTTGCTGGTCTCTCAAAGAAGATCGACCAGGATTTCGAGGCTGCCGTGGAGCACATCCTGCGGTCCGACGGCCGTACGATCATCTGTGGCATGGGAAAGTCCGGAATCGTCGGCAGGAAGATTGCGGCGACGTTGGCCAGTACCGGCACGCCGAGCTTCTTCATGCATCCTGGCGAGGCGTACCACGGCGACCTGGGGATGGTGACCGCTTCGGACGTGTTCATCGCACTTTCGTTCTCGGGCGAGACCGATGAAGTGGTGAAGCTGCTGCCCTTCCTGAAGGAGAATGGCAATGTCGTTGTCGCCATCACCGGAAATCCTGCGTCCACGCTGGCACGGGCTGCTGACCGCCATCTTGATGTGAGTGTGGCGCAGGAGGCCTGCCCACTTCGGCTTGCTCCGACCGCATCGACGACTGCGACCTTGGCGATGGGGGATGCATTGGCCGTGACGCTGATGGAGGCGAGGGACTTCAAGCCCGAGAATTTTGCCCGCTTTCATCCGGGCGGGTCCTTGGGGCGCCGACTGCTAAGTCGTGTCGAGCACGAGATGATCCGTGAGGACCTTCCAATCGTCAGCGTCGACGCAGACATAATGGGCGTCATCAACGCTATCACCCGATCCAGTCTCGGGCTGGCGATTGTGCAGAATCAAGCGGATTGGGCGGTCATCACTGATGGCGATGTCCGGCGTGCGGTTGAGGCTTTCGGCAAGGATGTGTTCCAGAAGACTGCTGGCAGCCTAATGAGCCTGGATCCTGCTCGAGTGAGCGTTGGCACGCGTGTCGAGGATGCGCTCGTGCTGATGGAGCGACGTCGTATTTCTGCGCTGCTGGTTTTCGATCACGACCGCTTGGTAGGCGTGTTCAAGAAGTAGCCTCACCATATCCTGGCCGGCCGAGGGTTGGTCGTGGCCGGGGGATGTTTGAGCTAAGGGGCAGCTGCGCTGCCCCTACCTTCGAAAACTCTATTTCGCCACGGTGTCGAGGTTATCGAAGAAGAACTCCGGGTCGCGCTCGGACGTGGCCTGATACAGGCTGTAAGCATGCCCCACGCGTGCACCACCATCTCGGTACAGCGGGTTCCAAAGGAAGTTCGCACGCGCACGGGTCGAGCGCGGCAGCAGGAAGTCGAAGGGCACGGACACATAGATGCCCTTGTCAAAGCTGCCTTCGCCAAAGTCCTTGGACGACACGTCAGTCTTGGTCGCGTAGGCGCCCATGGTGACGCCGTTGTCGAATGCGCGGGAAACGGCCATCGTGGCACCCCAGTCCTTGGCCAGGTAGCGGCCTGCACTCAACGCGGTCACCACGCGGCGCTCTTCGCCCCACATGTAGTAGAAGCTGGCATGGCCGGTAGCAACGCTGTAGTCGCGGAAGCTCAGGCGCTGGTCGAAGTCGCGCTGCTTCACCCAGTTGGCTTCCACGCCTACCGCCCAGCGCTCATTGAGCGGACGGTACAGAACTTCGCCGCCGACGCCGGCGTACATGGACTCAAGCAGGCCCGCGTACGCCATGCCATATAGATCCCGACCGAGCTGACGGGTGCCGGTCAGCTGCAGGCTGGGCAGGGTCAGGTCTTCGGTGGTCATGTACTGACGAATGTTGGTACGGACACGCGGAAGGCGACTGGGTGCGTCGTAGCGGAACTTGTCGTAGTTGTTGTACGCGTTGTAACTGACGGTGCCGGTGAGCCACAGGTTGCGGGCCAGGTAAAGGTTGGCGCTGTAGGTGCCAGCTACCTGGAAGAGCACGAATCCGTCTGGGCCGCCAAGCGATTGCTGGTAGCCAATGTTGAAGGCGCCATCGAAGCGGCGCAACGGCGCCTGGTAAAGCGTCTGCCTGCGCTGCGCCGCAGGCGGCGCCATTTCGATGTGTCCGGCGAGGGTGCTCAGTTCGGTCTTATGCTCGACGTGGTCGACAAACGACTTGCGTTCAATGCTGGTTTCTATGATGGGCATACCCAATCGTGTGTTCTGCACAGTGAACCAGTCGATGTCGGATGGAAGTGCGCCATCCAGAATGCGTGCAGTGCGGCCGATGCCCTGCGCGGGGTAGTGGAAGCGACGCTGCTCGCCTGTGACGATCACTTCCGCCCCGCGCTGACTGATGCGCTGCACGCGCAGGCCCGCGTTCTGCTCCAGCCGGGTTGCCAGGGTGGGCCAGTCCAATGGAGCGGCCGCAAGGGCGGTGCTGTCCGTGCGGGCATCCTGATCTTCGGCGGTGCGCTGCTTCAGCGGCACCGGTGGCGGATCCAGCAACTTTGGCATGGAGGTCGCCTGTGCCAGATTGGTGCGCAGCGTGACGCCGAACATCGCCAGGTCGCCGCGCTCCCAGCCCAGGTGCAGGTGCACGTTCTTGTTGACCGCGTAGGACGCGCCAATATTGAAGGGGCTGCGCTGGCGCTGGTTGTTGTTCTGTGGCTCGTGCTTGTAGTCGTTGCCGTCGTACTCCAGCTTCAGCTGCAGCGGCTCCCAGGGCGTTTGATAGGCAACGCCGCCAAACACGCCCACCGGGCCTCGGAACATACCGTCGCTGTTGAGGCTGCCGGTTCCCTGCGCGCGTGGACGGGTCTCGAAGTTGTCATCGATGGCGGTCAACGGATTCTTGAAATCACCGCGGTTGCCGATGTATCCAGTAGCCAAGCCAAGGCTGGCATCGAACGCGCCCATCCGCTTGCTGGCGACCAGGTATTCGCTGGAGAACAGGCCGGTGCCGCCAAGGTCGCGAAAACCTGCAGATACCTCGGGAACCCAGCGGCTTTCCTTCAAGAGACGGATCTTCAGGTCGATCGACTTGTCCTTGTAGTTCTGGTCGCCACTGAGCCATTCATAGCCATAGCGCCGATTGGCTACTGAAACATAGCGGAACGCGCCTTCCATCCACGGCAGTGGCTGCAGCACGATGTTGTAGCGGCTGTACGGCGAGGTATGGCTGGCGGTGAAGGCGAGCTCTCCTTCGTCGGCCATGCGCGCCGTAGGCGTCTGCAACAGGCCGATGCCGCCCCAGTCACTAGCGCTGGGTGCCGGTGCGTTTTGGGCGTACAAGGCGCTGCTGATGCTGAGGCTGAGCGCAGCAAGCGCAAGACGCGCGGCCGGTGTGCGAAGCGAAGAAATCAAAGCGAAACTCCGGGCGCATGCAGCACCTGGGTGGCGAGGAAGCGGGCGACTTCCTCGTTGAGATCGGGGGCGGTCTGGCCGAGTGTGCTGGCCTGCAGCGGTACATAGACGATGGCGCCCGGCGCAAGCGTGGACGCCGGCGAGCGGTTCCATAAGGCGATGCCGAGCTTCTCCACGTGACCATCGGGCTGGATGACGTAGAGGTCATCGCGGCTTGCGGCGGCAAGGGCAGGGCACTGCGACAGATAGGCGCGCGGTGCCTGGTCGGGTGCGTGGTCCAGCGTGCATTGCTGGGCAACCGCACCCATCACCGTGACGGTGGCGGGGCGGGGCGGGTAGACCAGGCGGTCGCCATCGGCCAGCGGCCGGTTCTGTGACAGTGCAGCTTCAACGTTACGTGCGGCGAGCAGCGCGGGAACGCGCCCGGTGACCGGCATGCTGTCGATCTCCCGTGCAAGTGCGGTGGCGGCCTGTGCGCCGTCGGGGTCGCGATCGGCGCGCTCCTCGATCTGGCCCAGGTCGAACAGCACGCCGGCCTTGAGCCGCGTCTGTGCCAGCTGGTCGGCCTGACGCAACCATGCGGCCGCCAGGGGGTAGGCACTTGGTAGCGGTTGGGCGGCCAGCGCTGCATCGCTCAGCCGGGCGTCGGCCGGCAGAACCTGTGCACCGGGATTGCGCACCTGACCGAGGACGTCAACGTTGATCGTAGGGGCGGCAGTGCTGGCGCCGCAGGTGGCCAGGCCCAGCGCGAGGGCGAACAATCGCGGTTTCATCGACGTTGCAGGTCCAGGCTGTACGGCTTGAGTTGGGTGATTTCCAGGTGCGTGCCCGGTGCGATCATCTGCTGGCTCTTCCAGACGAAGCCGCTCGCGGGGTCCACCCAGTAATGGTTCTCGCCCTTCCACTGCGTGCCACGCAACGTCTCGCGAACATGCACCAGCGTGCGCACCTTACCGAGGATGTCCACCGGCTCGGCGCCCAGGCGCTCAAGCGTGCCGGTGACTGGGATGCCGTAGCGATAGCCCGGCATCAGGTCATACCGACGCTGTACGGTGACGGTGCCTTGCAGCGTGTGCAGGGCGTGGAAGGGGTTGGCGCCCTCGATCCACATCTGCTGGAGCTCCGGCGTGCCGCCGTGCGTACCAACCAACAGGCCATCCTGCAGGAACACGATGCTGCGCTCGCTGCTGTACCACGCCTGCCGCCCGGCATCGATGTTGCCCAGCACCAGCACGGCGCCGCCGTTGGGGCCGTTGACCTTGATCTGCGGGTACGGCTTGGCGCCGACTTCGGCTGCCGTAGGCTGCACGTCCGGTGCGCCCTTTACGGCCAGCTGCACCGTCTTGAGGCTGGTACGACCCACCACGCCGCAGCCGGTCAGTGCCAGGGTAATCAACAGCAACGCGGCGATGCCGCGCTGCGCCTTGTTCGGGGCGGTCAGAGCGCTCCTGCTCATCAGTGAACCACCGTCAGTTGTCGAGATCGTTACGCGCGCTGGCGGCGTTGCTGATGATCGAGGTGAACGGCAGCAACTGGTTCACGAAGCGGCTCCAGCGGGTTACGCCGGCGGCGCCCACGAAGACCACGTCGCCGGGCAGTAGTTCGAACTGGCTGGCCACGGCAAAGGCGGCCGGGGACTTGGCTTCCAGGTGGAACACGGTCGACGGCTTCTCCTGCAGATCGTTGGAGCCGCGGATCACATAGACCGCATTGCCATTGGACGTGCTCTGCTGCAGGCCGCGTGCGCGACCCAGGGCCTGGCTCAGCGAGATGTCGCTGGTCTTGAAGCTCATCGCACCCGGCTGGTTGACTTCGCCAACCACGAACACTTCCTTGCGGTCCAGATACGGCACATACAGATGGTCGCTGGCCTTCAGGAAAATATTCGTCGCCCCGCCGCCCTGGCGACCAAGTCGGTCGAGATCGATGGAATAGGTAACGCCTTCGCGGGTGAGGCGCACACCGGAAAGGTCTGCCTGTGCAGCATCCAAGCCCGACTGGCTGATAGCGTCACCCAGCGTCAGCGGGGTCACGGTCAGTGGAACGGTGGCTGCCTGGCGTGAGGCGCCGGTCACCCAGACGCGCTGGCTGGCGTAAGTCAGGATGGAAACATCCACCTGGGGTGATTCGATGTAGCGCGCCAGTTTGGTGGCAAGCAGTGCGCGCAGTTCGCTGGGCGTCTTGCCCGCAGCGTCCACACTGCCGATGTATGGATAGAACAGGGTCCCGTCGGACTGCACAGGGCGGCCGGCCGCGTTGAGCTGCTGCTGTGGACCTGCCGGCACAGTCAGTTCCGGGTGGTCCCATACCGTGATGTACAGGATGTCGCCCGCGCCGATCGTGTAGGGGCCGGGCTGATAGGACGTCAGTGCCACCGGCAAGGTCGGCACGTCGCGCGACGCGCGGTCCATGGCGATGAGTTTCGGCGTGATCGGGATCAGCTCGATCTGGTCGTTGCCAACCGGCTGGTCATCCCGTGCGAATGCGCTGGAACGCATGTGCTGACCGGGGGCGAACACGCAGCCAGACAGGGTGAGGGCGAGCGCCAGAGTGGCGCCGAGACGCTTGCAGTCCATCGATGATTCTTCCTGGCCCTGTCGGGCAAAACAAAAAACCCCCGCCGGACCTTCGCCCGGCGAGGGCGTGATGACCTTGTTCCGACTAGCGGATCAATTGGTGCCGGTGGTGCCCGTGGTGCCGGTCGTGCCAGTGGTGCCGCCCGGGCCCGGAGGCGTGGTGCCGCCACCATTGTTGTTGCCGGCGTCGTCCTTGCTGCTGTCCGCAGCAAGGCTATAGGCCACGGCAGCAACCGCAATCCCGCCGCCAACCATGGCAGCAGTGGTAAGGGTGCCGTTGGCAGCGCCAGTTGCTGCACCAGTGCCCGCGACTTCCGTAGCAGCAGCTTCGGAGGTGGTTTCAACCGGGGCTTCCTGGGCCAGAACCGGGTACGACATGGCGACAAGGGCCAGTGCGGCGATAATCTTCTTCATTACGGGGTCTCCTACTCCGTCAGGTAAATATTCGCAGTCATGTTCGCTTCTTTAGCCATTCAGTGTCAAGGCGAAAATCCTCCTGAAATCAATGGCTGGGCGGGAGCGTTCTGAAGGTCATCGCGAAAGATGCTGTCGGCCGTAGACACTGTCCCGCCCCGAGAGGGTCGTGGCCAAGCGTGTCACCAAGTCATGCGTTCGCACGGTGGGCATGAGCAAGGGCACCAGCAGTCCCAAACACGCGGCCAGCGCCAGCGTTCGTATCGGGGTCGTGAAGCTGGCGGGCCGCGCCGAAAGCGCGTAGGCGGACGCTGCGCAGCCGAGTACCCAGCCACTGACGACCTCGGACACAGAGTGCGCATGAAGTGGGAGGCGCGAATAGGCGATGGCGGCGGCCAGCGCGGCACCTGCCGCAGCCCATGCGAGCGGGGCGCGGGCGCGCCCGTGGGTGGCCAGGTGGAAAACCACGGGATAGATGGCGGCGCTGATGGTGGCGTGGCCGCTGAAGCCGGTGAAATCAAGGCGGGCCCACCCCAGGCCCCAGCCGAGGTACGCGAGTTTGGACGCCAGAGTGAGTGCGGCGGCGATGGACAGACTTATCGCCCAGCGACGCCGTAGCCCTGCACTCGCCTTGGGGCCTGCCAGCAGCAGGATGAGGCTCAGTGGCAGCAGCCAGCGGCTGTCACCGAGTTGGGATAGGCATGCCCACACGGCAACGTCCGAATCGATTCAGGGAAGGCGAGCATAAGCCAGTGCTGATGTACCGGGGCCGGATCGGCGGGGGCGGGGCCACAGGGAGGATCCGGCCAATTGCGGCTGGGCAGGCCCGAAGTGGTGCCATTGGGCAGCCGAGCCATTTTCTAGCGTGGCCATGCGGCCTAGAATGTCGCCTGATCGGTCCGCATGTCGGCCGCATTTCACCCAAGGAAATTGAATGAACGTTACCGTTGCAGAAGGTGTAGTGGTCGGGAATCGCCTCCCGTTCGTGCTGTTTGGCGGCTTGAACGTGCTGGAAGACCTGGATTCGACCCTGCACGCGGCCGAGCACTTCACCACGGTAACGGCCAAACTGGGTATCCCGTACGTGTTCAAGGCCTCGTTCGACAAGGCCAACCGCTCGTCGATCGCATCCTACCGCGGGGTCGGCCTGGAAGAGGGGCTGCGCATCTTCGAGGAGGTCAAGCGTCGTTTCGGCGTGCCGGTGATCACCGACGTGCACGAAGTGGCCCAGGCTGCCCCGGTGGCCGAGGTTGTCGACGTGCTGCAGATTCCCGCCTTCCTGGCCCGTCAGACCGACCTGGTGGCGGCCATTGCCCGGACCGGCTGCGCGGTCAATATCAAGAAGCCGCAGTTCCTCAGCCCCACGCAGATCAAGCACATCGTGTCCAAGATCCGCGAGGCCGGCAATGAGAACATCATCCTGTGCGAGCGCGGGTCGCAGTTCGGCTACGACAACCTGGTCGTGGACATGCTGGGCTTCCGCGAGATGATCGAGTCCACCGGCGGCCTGCCGGCGATCTTTGACGTGACCCACAGCCTGCAGCGCCGCGACGCGGGCAGCGAAGCCTCGGGTGGCCGCCGCCGCCAGGTGGCCGAGCTGGCCCGTTCGGGCATGGCGCTGGGCTTGGGCGGGCTGTTCCTCGAGGCCCACCGTGACCCTGACCACGCACGTTGCGATGGCCCCAGTGCGCTGCCGCTGTCGGCACTGGAGCCGTTCCTGGCCCAGATCAAGGCGCTGGACGAACTGGTCAAGGGCTTCCCGGAACTGGATATCCGCTGAGGCGGCCTGCCGGCATTCGGCGGCGACGGCCTTGGTCCCGTCGCTGAATGTGGGTATCCTTGATGGCTGCACGCCGCGTTGGCGCGTGCAGCCAGCGGTCTGGCGGGTGTTTTCCGTCCCGCACTTGGCCCCGTAGCTCAGCTGGATAGAGCGTCCCCCTCCTAAGGGGAAGGTCGCCCGTTCGAATCGGGCCGGGGTCACCATATTTCAAGCACTTACACGATGTTGCACGCCTGCAATGGCCTTGTGCGCGTAGAAAATGTGCCGAAGGCGGTGAAGACTCCTGCCGACACCCGCAGGCTTGCCATCCGCTGAAAACCAATCGGTAACCGTATGCGTGTAGGTGCCGACCAGGGGGGCTGGTAGCTCAGTCAAGGCAGCCACGGCATTCGCACTCAATGGCATCCTCTCCGCGACCCGGATACCCCGGTCAACTGAGGCAGATCTTCACGAAAGGGGATGCTCATAACCAGACTCCCATTCGTGCGACCAAGTACAGTCCAGATTCGGATGCGCCGGATGACGGAGGTTTCCCTGTTCCGTTTTCCGCTTTTTCTTCGGTGGCTTAATGGTCCACTTCGCCCGCCCGGATACAAAGTTACCCAGTGCCACCATTCTGCACCAGGACTTTTATATTGACGGCTGAAGGGCCTTTCGCCTGCCTGCTGGAGCAGTTGCTTGGGGTTCTTGCGCGGGGTATCAACCGTGCGGCTGGCGCGGCAGACCTCCATGCCGGAGGCTCACTGGCCAGCAACTTTATCTTTTTGTCGTAAGGGTAGGGGGCGCAGAACCCCGGCGAGGGCAGAGAAACTCGCGCTGTACCTGGCTTCCACGCTCAGAGTGCCAATTTCGTCATATTTGCGTCCGGAAAGTGTGGATAAACTCCGCCGGCACGCATGATGCGTGCACTACGCCAATTCCGAGGACGATAGTCATGTTGAAAGGATTTACACCTCTCGCCGCAGCTGCGCTGTGCCTGCTCGGCCTGTCCGCCTTTGCCCAAGACGCCGCAGCGGGTCAATGGGTCGATAGCGGCAGAACCGCGTACTTCAGACAGAGCGCCTACATCAGCGCTTTTGACTACACCTGCAACGCCGGCCAGAATCCTATCAGTGGTTTTCCAGGCAGCTGCCCCAACGATGCGGCCAGTGGCTGGACGGCCAACTATGACGTCTCCAGCGCAGAGGCCAATAGTCAGCGCATGGCCTGCAATCACAATCCGTACCAGATCGGCTCGACTTGCTACGGCATTGCTTATGCGATCAACGGGCACGCCTACGCCGGTGATCTACCGGCCGCGTGCAACGTCGGCGCGCGCACAGTGGTCTATTTCTCCCTCATGGAAACCGTCGCGATCCAGTACGAAGAGCTCGACTTGAACATAGTCGAATCGGCGACAGAGTACGTCTGCCAGTAAACCGGTAGCAGAACGCCGCCGCCAAGCGCGACGGCGTTCTGCACCCCTGACCGCCTATACGGCGGACCCGTTACGGCCAGTCGCCGAATCTGAAAACCCGACCCGTATCCTGCGCGCATGCTCCCGCCTGACTTTCGATGGCGATCAGTGGCCAGCCGTCTGGATGGGCTGCCGCGCTGCTGTGTGTAACAACGTCGAGATGCCAAGGCTTGGCCGGCGCGTTGACGATTGCGAGTGGTGGGTCTGGGTGGACCAGCATCTTCCATCACTTTCGGCACGGCGGCCGCGGTTGGTCTTGCCGCAGCCAACTTGCCGTACCTGGGAGGTTTGATTTCCCTGCCGGCAATCAAATCTGCGATGCCTTGGTTGTGCGCCGCTCTCGTCCTGGTGTTGATCTCTAAGTTCTTCGGAAGCTTGATCTGCATCATGGCCGGCGCAGCGGATGAGATCCGGAGGATACGGCGGAAGGTAGCCGGTGCCGGCGAGGCAATGCCCTCACCGGCTGCGTTCTTTGCTGGGACAGAGAAAGCGAAGCCGCGGCCAATTCGATGCTTCACAGCGAAAGTCGGCACACTCCTCGGCCGGAGGGTGCTTCGCGCGCTGATGGTCAGCGGGCTCGCGGCCTTGCTCGCGGCGGGATGCGTCGTAATATTCTGGGGCGTATTGCTATCCCCTGCGCGCATCTGAGCACTCTAATGAGCTCCTATTCTGGTGCCTTGCCATCTGACCGTCGCGGTGTTTGGCGCATTATTGGCGCACAAGGAGCATCAGGCCTTCTGCGGTATGGCGTGCTGCCCAGGGAGGTCATCTCGACTCCTCCAAACGAGCGGCGAGCATTCCATCGGGCGCATCGCGGGCGTCATGGCGCTCTACTCTCCAAGCGCGAACAGGCCTCGGTTTCAACAGTAAGCCACTGCTTGGCCCCCGCCTAGAGGTGTGCGCTGGGGCAGTAGCGCTAATCCGCTGATCAGCTGCCATCTTGTAAACTCTCCGGCCGGACCAGACCTCGGGCGCGACACGCGACCGACAGAGCTGGATGGAACCACCGCGCCTCGCTGCACCTTTCCTTCGTAGACATGGACGACACCGTGGACTTGATTTCTTCCTACTCGCGCTTCTATGCGCTCCCGCTTACCGAGCAGATCGTTGCGGCGATCACGGCCGATTTCGCCGCGCTGGATGTCCCCGATCTGGTCCACGCGCACCTGCGCAACAACCCGCGGTACTTTGGCGGCATCGACAAGACGCTTTCCGGCTTCGTCGTGCTCGACGACGAGGGCGACAACTACACCCTGCTGGACCTCCGGGGAGGCGGTCAGGTGTGGTGGCAGGACCACGAGACCCGGCTGGTGGAACCGCGTTTCGCCAGTCTGGCCGATTACCAGGCCTTCCGGGCGCGGATGTGGGAAAAGGAACTGGAGTTGGACGAGCTCGACGAGTGGGACATCGGCGATGACAGGGAGGACGCAGAGGCCGCGCTCTTGCACGAATACGCGTGGACACCCTCTCCGCAGGATGCCGGCACCGCCGACCTGCTCACGCGCTACCAGTGGGTCATGCAGGCGCTTTCGCAGGCTGCCTGCGACAACCAGGGCCAACCGTTGCAGGGCCCGGATGAACTGGGTGCCGAGGCGTTCAACCATTATCTGAGCACGTTCCCCACCAAGGAATACGAACAGCGCGAATTCGAGGCAGCACTGCCCTTACTGAGCGGGGACGTGCACCTCGCCGTTTACTGGCTGCTGCACACGCGTCTGCTCGGCCAGGATGCGCGCCTTGCGCAGGTTCTGGAGCAGGTCGCCGACGTGGCTACGCCATTGCTGCGCGCATTCGTGGCCACCTTCGGGACAATGGCTGACGACGCAGACCTGCCGGTCGTCCCCGATTTCCGCCACCGCCGCGCACGCATGCTGGTGTGGGCGCAGATCGACGCCAAGGCGCCGGTTGCGCAGCGTCTGCGGGCGCTTGCGGTATCGCCCCGTTCGGTAGGGGCCATGGTTCTGGCTCACATCGACAGCGCGCTGGAGCGCGATGCCGACGCACTGGACCCGGCGGCCACCCTGCAGGCGCTGGATCGGATCACCGACACCGATGCCCCGGCGACATGGGCTCTGCGCGCGCGCATGCAACTGTGTCTGGGCGAGGACGCAGGCGCGGCTGCGGACGCGGCCACGCAGTTGCTCGCCGCGTCACCGACGGCGCACTGGCAGGTCCTTGCCATCCTGCACCCTGTTCACCAGGCCATCAGCGATGGTCGCGCGCTCCTGACCGTCGTTCAGCCGTTGCTGGCATGGGACGACCTGATGCTGCGCGTACTGGACCTGGCCGAGCAGGCGCAACGGTTGCTTGGCGACGCGGAGACGGCGCTCAGTGTCGAGGCGCTGGCTGGCAACCGTCGCCTGGCTGAGGACCTGCTCACCATCTGGGATGCGCCTGACTTCGCCGAGGGCGTCGCCCAAGCCGCTCCGGCCACGCGCGATGCAATGGCCATACGCCTGGCACGGCGCCCGGACCTGGCGGACGACGATGATGCGCGGCGATGGGCAATCGGCCATCTGCTCGACAGCACGCTGCCGACGCGGATAGAACTGGTGCAGCGCGCCCTGCCGCAGTTGAGCGGCAAACTGCAGGCGTCGCTGTTGCCGGAGCTGTGCCGCAGCGTCACCGATGCTGGCGACGCACTGGTCCCCCTGCTGATCGCGATGATCGAGGAGCCGCCCGCTGGCGATTATCTTGCCGAGTTGGAGGCCGATAACAGGGTCGACGCCATCCTGGCGGGTCTGCGAGCCTTCTGGAGCGACGCGCGCCTGTTCGAGCCGCTGATGGCCCTGTTGAACGCCGCGCCGGTGAAAAGCGTGGTAACCGATCGGGTCAGCGAGGACATCAAACGTCTGCGGGAGGTGCTGGACACGACCCAGCGCCAGCGTCTGTTCTACTGGGCCCTGGCGCGGACTCAGGCCCGCGCGACGGCGCTCGCGCCTGACAGGAGCGACGACTACCCGGCAAGGCGCGTGCTGGAAGCAATGACGTCGGCTGACATGGCTGTCACCATCCGCGCCGCGCTGGAAGACGCGTCGGCCGCGATGCACCGCGGCGAACATGCGCGCAAGCAGGTACTCGATACCCTGTACGAGAGTCTGGGCACCATGGGCCCACAGGCACCGGGCAACACCGACTACCTGCTCTCGCGACTGTGGGACGAGAAAAGTTTTCCGCGCGGACTGTGTTTCGCACTGTCCGAGTGCTGGACGCCGGCATTGCATGCCCAGGTCCTGAAGCGCCTGCGTGAGCAGCCGTCCCTTGCCGCGGCTGGCATTTACTGCGCAAGTCACGGTTGGGAAAGGCGCCACAGCGAAACGCTGGACGTCGCCGAGTTGGTGCTGGCCTGGCCGCTACCGGACGACGCGGCCGAGCGCGGACTGCTCAAGTATGTGCTGCTGATGGGCTGCGTTGCGGCATTGTCGCTGAATAAGTACGCGCAGGTGCGTACCCTCTATGCGCCCGCGAGCGCCATCGACGCCACCGCCTACATGGTGGGAGCGCATACCACCACCGTGTTCGACCCGTTCGCCGACAGTGCCTTGCAGGCCAAGCTGCACGGCGCGATGGGTGACGAGAAAGGGCAATAGCAGACTGTAGTGCTGCCCCGGCTTGAGGGCGCAGGCGCTTGGGGCATGTCCGTCGCCGGACGTACCCCAAAGCGGCCGGAAGAGGTTATTCCCGCCTGCGTAGGAAGTCGTCAAACACCACGCTGCTGATGGCCTGTCTCGCTTTGCAGCCCGGGCAGCGCATCGCAATGCCACCGGGCACTGCCAGCAGTGTCGATTCGTCAGCCGCAGTGAAGTGGTGGTTGCACTTGAGGCAAGACGCGGTCACGGAAGTGACACGCGCTGCGCGATCGCTGGAGAGCTCGCGATCGCCAGCAACTTCAATCAGATGGAAGACACCTGTGGAGGACATCGTTGGCTGATCCGTCGTGTTGCTGAAGGAGTAGACGCAAGTAGACCAGTGCAGGTGTACTGCGCCGGTGCAGTCATGGTCAACGTCAGGTGTAGAGCGGAACTCGCCGCCACTGCTCTAGACTATCGGCCTTAATCTCCAGGACGGAGCCCATGCAAGCGTTGAACATTGGCACGACGATCCGCCTGGATTTCACCCGGGTCACAAGCTGGGACGAATACCACGAGGTCTTCGTTGCAGCCTTTGGCCTGCCGGCATTCTATGGCCGCAACGGCCATGCGCTGCTTGACTGCCTGTCCTCCCTGCGCGACGCCGACGCAGGGATGAGCCGGGTGGTGGTAGCGCCCGGGGAGGTCGTTCTGGTGCAAGTGGATGGCCTGGCCGCCATGCCGCGCGAGCTGCGCGAATCCTTCATCATGACGCTGGAACTGCTCAGTGAACGTTGTGCGGCGCGCGAACAGTCGTCGCCCATTGTCCTCGTGATCACCTAGTGCTCGCTGCCGCTGCGGGGGCAGGGTGGCTGGCGGGCAACGCCGTTTCGAGGTGCTTTGCAAAGAACCTCGCCATCACCCGATACGCCTGCTGGCTTTCCGGCAGCTTGGCATCCAGATGGAACGCGTGCCCCAGCCCCTCCCACACATGCAGGTCCGACACGCGCTCCAGATCGACCAGCCGGCTGTGCATGTAGGACACATTGCTCAGCTCCGCCGCGCGGGTGCCGGTGATGAACAGCGTGGGCGGAAACTGCGCCAGCAGCGGTTCGGAAAACACCGGCGACACCAGCGGGTCGCGGAAGTCGACGTCGCCGTAGTAGAGGTCCTCCATGATGGGCAATGTGCCGTCGGCATGGGGCAGCAGGGCGTCGTTGATCGCGGCCATGACGTAGCGCGAGTCGCCGCCGTAACGCGCATCGCCGCCTGCGCAGAACAGGCCGGCAGCGCCGGGCATGGGCAGCTTCTCCTTCGCGAACCAGGCCAGTGACTCCCCGGTGAGCACGCCACCGGCCGAGCAGCCGAAGATGCCGATGTGCGCGGCGGGCAACCGCGCCAGTGCCGCCCGGTACACCGCCGCGACATCCTCGCTGGCCGCAGGGAAGCGGTGCTCGGGGCCCTGGCGATACTCCACGGCAAGCACGGTCATGCCGGTCATCGCCGCCACCGGGATCGCCTCAAGCAGGCCCAGGCTGTCGGCGCGTCCGAACACAAAGGCGCCGCCATGCAGTTCGATCAGCAGGCGTTGATTTGCAGGGTCAGCCGGCGCACTGCGTGGCTGCACGCGCACCACCGGAATGCCGCCCCAGGTTTCGTGATGCAGCTCCACCGCGAAGCGTTTGCGCAGTTCGGCGATCTCGCCATAGGCCCATTGGTCGGTCCCCTTGCGGATACTGTCCAGCTGCGCGAGGACGGCGGGATTGTCCAGCTTGGCCGCGGGATCACCGTGGATCACTGCGCTGCGTACGCTGTCCTGCGCCTGCGGGCTGAGATAGGGCGAGACCGGCAATGCGAAGCTGGGCACCTGGCGCACGCCGTCAGTAGGCGCTGCGGCGTGCGCGCCGGGGGCCAGCAGCAGGCACAACGGAAGCGCCGACATCCATTTCGAAACAGCCATGTGCACGGTCCACGTTGCGGGAATGCGGCACAGGATAGCGCCCGGCGTGGCCTCGTACTAAGCGTCACCGTGCCGATACGTGCACGGTGCCGTCGCCGGTTGTTGACGCGCTACCGGCGATGCTCTGCCATCCCACCCGTTGGAGCTACCCGATGAACGCATCGTCGCATTCGCCGCCCGGCGCGCCCCCTACGCCCACGCCAGGGTCGCCTGATGCGCCGCCGGTGGAAGTGCCGGTGAGCCCGGAACCGCCGGTGCAGGAGCCGCCTGCCGAAGCACCGCCCCAGGGGGATCCTCCCGCGCAGGTGCCGCCGCTGGAGGCGCCGCCTGAAGGCGATCCGACCCCTGCAGCGCCGCCGGTGGAAGCGCCGCCCACCTCACCGCCTGGGCAGCAGTAGTACGACGGGTGGCCTGCCTCAGTCCTGCGACGGGGGCGCCTCGTAGTCGGCCGGGGTGACCTTGCCGTCGTCCTGTTCCGCCATGTCCTTGTCCCTCCAGCGGGCGTCGTCATTGCGGACCTTGTCCGGTGTGAATGCCTTCTGCTGATCGTCTTCGGGCGTGCCGCGTGGATGGGTGGGTGTGTTCATTCGCTGACTCCTGTGTGGGTGAAGTTGGAGCATCCTGCCGCCCGGGTGAACGTACCGTCGCTCCCCCTCAACATGGCGCACACGGTTGAGTCACCCCCCCGGTACGCAGCCCGGCGTAGCAATGGTGCATCCCTCACTGGAGCAGCATATGCGCGCATTGACCTACCACGGCAGCAAGGACGTCCGTGTCGACACCGTCCCCGATCCGGTGCTGGCGGCTCCCGACGACCTGATTCTGCGCGTGACCGCCACGGCGATCTGCGGTTCGGACCTGCATCTGTATCGCGGCAAGATTCCCGACCTGCACAGCGGCGACGTGCTGGGCCATGAGTTCATGGGCATTGTCGAAGAGGTCGGCAGCGGTGTGAGCGACCTTCGGCCGGGCGATCGGGTCGTGATTCCGTTCGTGATTGCCTGTGGCAGCTGCTTCCATTGCCGTCTTGCCGAGTTTGCCGCGTGCGAAACCACCAACAGCGGCAAGGGGGCGGCGACCAATCAGAAGGGCATCCGTCCGCCGGCGGCGCTGTTCGGTTACAGCCATCTGTATGGCGGCGTGTCGGGTGGGCAGGCCGAGTTCGTGCGCGTACCCAAGGCCAATGTGGGTCCGTTGCGGATTCCGGACGGGCTGTCCGACGAGCAGGTGCTGTTCCTGTCGGACATCCTGCCCACCGGCTACCAGGCGGCGATCAATGCCGGGGTCAAGCCCGGCTCCAGTGTGGCGATCTTCGGCGCAGGGCCGGTTGGCCTGATGAGCGCGGCGTGCTGCCGCCTGCTGGGGGCGGAGACCATCTTCATGGTCGATCACCTGGCGTACCGCCTCGACTTCGCGCAACGCACGTACGGGGTGACGCCGATCGACTTCACGCGCGTCGATGATCCGGCCGAATACATCGTCACCCAGACCAACGGACGCGGCGTGGATGCCACCATCGAGGCAGTCGGGTTTGAAGCCGAGGGCAGTGCGCTCGAGTCGGCGTTGACCACGCTGAAGGTGGAAGGCAGCAGTGGCGTGGCGATCCGCCAGTGCATCGCGGCCACGCGTCGCGGCGGCACCGTGAGCATTCCCGGCGTGTATGCCGGCTTCGTGCACGGCTTCCTGCTCGGCGATGCCTTCGACAAGGGGCTGACCTTCAAGATGGGCCAGACCCACGTTCAGAAGCTGATGCCGGAGCTGCTCGACCATATCGCAGAAGGCAATCTCGATCCGGGGGTGATCGTCACCCACCGCATGCCGCTGGAAGAGGCGGCCAAGGGCTACGAGATCTTCGACCGCAAGCAGGAGGATTGCCGCAAGGTGATCCTGACGCCCTGACATGGGTACGGTGAGCAACATCGCCACGCCGCGTACGGAAACGCCTGCCTTGGTGCAGCACGCGCAGGCATGGCTGGCCCGCCATCCCGCGCTGCCGCTGCCGGGGGCGGGCGACACGCTGGGGCGCTGGCGGCTGTTGGCGCAGATCGGGGCGCAGGATCTATGCCTGGCCAAGCTGCTGGAGGCGCACTATGACGCCGCGGCGATTCTGCATGAACTTGACGCCCCGCCGCTGGCTACCGGGGAACTGGCGGCGGTATGGGCCGCCGAAGGACCGGCGGCGACGCTGGCCTTCGATGCCGGCAGCAGAACGCTGAGTGGCGCCAAACCGTGGTGCTCGGGTGCCGATTGGGTGGGCGCGGCGCTGGTGACGGTGCGGGTGGACGGGCACTGCCGGCTGTTCCGTGCGGACCTGCGACAGGCGCGCCTGAAGTGCGACACCCAAGCCTGGCAGGCCACCGGCATGGAGCGCATTCCCAGCGCTACCGCGCACTTCGACCGCGTGCCGGCCGTGGAGATCGGCGCGGCCGACGCCTACCTGCAACGCCCCGGCTTCTGGCACGGCGGCGCGGGTATCGCCGCGTGCTGGTTCGGGGCGGCAACGGCATTGGCCGCGCCGCTGCGGTGCTCGCCCAAGGCGGGTGAGCCGGGCGTGGCAGCCGGGCTGCTCGGCCAGGTCGACATGAGCCTGTCCGCGTGCGCGGCGCTGCTGCGTGAGCTGGCGGACTTGATCGACGCCGCCCCCACACATGCCCACATGACTGAAGTGGTGCGGGTGCGCAGCGTGGTGGAGCGCGCTTGCGTGCAGACCCTGGATCTGGTCGCGCGGGCGCTTGGGCCGGGGCCCATGTGCATGGACCCGGAGCACGCGCGGCGCTGGAGCGACCTGACCGTGTTCATCCGCCAGAGCCATGCCGACCGCGACTGGCAGCAGCTGGGCATGGACTGCCATCGCGAGGGGCGGGCATGGACGTTGTAACGCGCCACATTGCCGGCGACGGCGTCAGCGAAGCCCAGTGGCAGGCGTGCGCGTGGCTGGATGCGCTGCCGGTGTGCGACGCCGCCACGCTGCTTGCGGGCCATGCACGGCTGGTGGTGGTGTCGCCGCACCCGGACGACGAAGTGCTCGCCTGTGGCGGACTGATGGCCGCTACCCAAGCGCTTGGGCTGCCGGTGGTGGTCATGTCGGTTACCGATGGTGAGGCCTGCTATCCCGGTCAGTCGGCGTGGCCACCGCGCCGGCTGCGTAGCACGCGCCAGCAGGAACTCGCGCGTGCATTGGACTGCCTCGGCCTGGCCGATGGTGTCCATCACGCGTTCCACATGGATGACGGTGCCGTAGCCGGTAGCGAAGCAGCGCTGGCGGCGCGCCTGCTGGCGTTGCTGCGCGCCGATGATCTGGTGCTGGGGCCGTGGCGCCTCGATGCACATCCCGACCACGAGGCAGTGGGCCGCGCCTGCGCGCTCGCGGCCGCATCACGTGGCTGCACGCTGCGCGAATTCCCGGTGTGGGGCTGGCATTGGCTGGATCCGCAGGACGCATCGCATGCCTGGGCGTCCGCGACGCGCGTCCCGCTGAGCGCCCAGCTGATGCAGCGCAAGCGCGCGGCCATCACCCAGTTTTCGACCCAGCTTGGCGCGGTGGACGGGCTGGACTGCGACCCCATCCTGCCACCCACGGTGGTGCAGCGTTTCGAGCGTGACTACGAGGTGTTGATTGGATGAACACGACCGCCTACTTCGACGCGCTCTACCAGCAGGACGATCCGTTCGCGTACCGCACCCGCTGGTACGAGGCGCGCAAGCGTGCCCTGACCCTGGCCAGCCTGCCACGGGCCCACTACCTGCGCGGCTGGGAGCTGGGGTGCTCCAACGGGGTGCTCACCGCTGCACTCGCGCCGCGCTGCGCGCAGTTGCTGGCCACCGACCTGAGCGAAGAGGCGGTGAGCGCGGCACGCGTTTCCTTGGCCGCACAGTCACATGTGCAGGTCGAGCGTGCCGAGCACCCGCGTCAGTGGCCCGATGGCACGTTCGACCTGATCGTGTTCAGCGAGCTGGGCTATTACCTGGACCCGCCCACAATGCAGGCGATGGCGGCACGGCTGGCCACGTCGCTGGACGCGCAGGGGGTGCTGATTGCCTGCCACTGGCGGCCGGACTTTGCACAGGCCAGGTGCTCGGCCGCGTTCGTGCATGCCCAGTTGGACGCGTTGCTGCCGCGGGCGTTCTCCTGGTGCGATGCGGACATGCTGCTGCAGGGCTGGTCGCGCGACACCCGCTCGGTTGCCGAGCACGAGGGGCTGCGATGATCGCGGCGATCGTACCGGCGCACAACGAGGAGCGGCTGATCGGTCCCTGCCTGCAGGCGTTGCAGGCGGCCGCGCAGCATCGCGCCCTGGCCGGCGAAGACGTGCGGATCATCGTGGCCCTGGACCGCTGCAGTGACGCCACGGCGGCGATATGCCGACGTTTCGGGGTACAGGTCGTACGGGTCGAGGCGGGCTGTGTGGGGGTGGCGCGTGCAGTGGCCAGCGATCACGCCCTGGCACAGGGCGCGCGATGGATCGGCTGCACTGACGCCGACAGTCGCGTGCCGGCCGATTGGCTGGTGAAACAGGTGCAGTGCGGTGCCAGCGCTTTCTGCGGGGTGGTGACCGTGGACGATTGGCAGGACTATGCGCCGACCGTGCAGCGAGCCTTCGGGGCCAGCGAGCAGGCACGGGACGGCCACCTGCACGTGCACGGGGCGAACATGGGCTTCAGTGCCAGCGCCTACCGCGACAGCGGCGGATTTCTTCCCCTGGTGACCGGCGAAGACGTCGCCCTCATTGCGGCCATCCAGGCCAGTGGCGCGCGCGTGGCCCGCCTTGCCACGCCACAGGTGGTAACCAGCGCCCGCCGTCATGCGCGGGCGGTGAACGGATTCAGCGACTTCCTGCGGCGGCTGGAAGCACAGCTGTGCGGCAACGCGGATCCGCCCGAAGCAGTGCTCGCTGGCAGCGCGACCAAACCAGCGGCTGCGTGCTGATGGCAGCGGTGGATCTGCTCGGCTGGGCGGCGACCGGCATCCTGGTGGCGACGCTGTGGCGTCAGATCTGGAAACAGTGGCACGCGCCCGACAGCGAGGCGGTGTCCACCTGGTTGTTCGTCGGGCAGATCAGTGCCTCAGTGCTGTTCATTCTGTACAGCATTGCGTTGCAGTCCTGGGTGTTCGTGGTCACCAACAGCCTGGTGCTGGGCACCGCGGTAGCCGGGCAGGTGCTGTCGCGCGTGAAGCGACGTCGCGACGTGTCGTGAAGACGCAATCGCATGGCGAACACGCGATGGAAACAATCGCAACGCGCCGTCGATACGTCACTGAACCGCTTGTTTTCAGTGTCACGCCGACTTCATTGGCGATGCGGAAAAGTGGATCCACCCAAGCACGGGCAAGCCCGAAACTTCAGGAGCAGATCGCAGTGACTACCGAAACCAAGACCACGCACACCTTGAATGACCTGATCGAAATCGCCCGCGACGGCAAGGATTTCTACACCGAGGCGGCCGGCAAGGTGAAGGACGCAGAACTGTCTGCGCTGTTCACCCGCATCGCCGGGGTGAAGGACGAACTGGTCCGCTCGCTCAGCGCCACGGTGGTGGCCGCCGGTGGCAAGCCGGCCGACCACGGCACGGTGGTGGGGTCGATGCAGCAGTTCTACGGCAAGATCCGCGCCACCCTGGGCGACACGCAGTACGGTTATGTGGCTGAACTGGAGGAATCCGAGGATCGCCTGCTGAAGGCGTTCAAGGACACCCTCACCGACAGCGACACCACCCCGGCCGCGCGCCAGGAAGTGCAGCGCCTGCTGCCGCAGGTGCAGGAATGCCATGCGGTCATGCGCGACCGCAAGCATGCAATGAAGCACTGACCGCCGGGCATCGCGGCGCCTTGATCGGCGCCGCATGAACACGCGCAGTGCACCGCGCAGACAGCCCCGGTACGCCCGGGGCTGTCTGCGTCTGGCGGCCGAACGCCGCCGTACGGGGGGTGGGGATTTGGTGCATACTCGATCGAAAGGGCTGACTGGATCTGTTATGGAACACATGCGTTGGCTGACGCTTCGGCTTGGCAACAATCAATCCATCGGACCGAAGGTGCTGTCGGACCTGTGGTCCAATGCCTGCGAAACGAATCAGTCGTCGGTGACCCGCGACACGATGCCGGGCAAGTCCACGTCCTATGCGCTGCATGCGCCGCTGTCGCTGGCGTATCCGAAGCGCGCCGAGCTGCGCATGCGCAAGCTGTTGGAAGAGGCCGGTTACACCTTCACGCTGGGGTCGCTGGCCGATCGCCCGGCCCCGCAGCCGCTTCGCGTGCGCTGATCACGGCGGCGCGAGCCGCCGGACCATGATGCGCACCGGAAACCCGCCGGCATGCACGATCGATTCCAGCGGCATCCAGCCGAGCCGGCGGTACAGGCCGCCATCATCGGCTTCGGTCTGCAGGTAGACCTCGCGCACGCCTTCGCTGGCGGCGCGCGCCATCAGGTCGGTGATCAGGGCCTCGGCGACGCCCTTGCCGCGTTGCGCGGCATCCACGTAGACGCCCCCCAGCCAGTGAAGACGTTCCGGGCGTTCCGCACGTTCATGGAACTTCAGCTGTGCGGCCGCGACAGGGCGATCGTCCTGCATCGCGACCAACAGCATCGGCAGGGCGTCGGGCTGCAGGAACACCTCCAGCCGTTCGCACTCGTCGGCCAACGTCCGGCCGGGCACGTGGTGCCCCCACTGCTGGAAGTACCAGGCCGCGACCTGCGGCAGCAGCTGGGGCCGGTCACTCAAGGTGACCCGAAGCAGGGCCGTCACGACGCGGCCGGGTAGACGGCGAGGATCGCGCAGCGGGACAGGGTGCGGTTGATGGGCGGTTCCGGCAGGGGCCCACGTTCGGAGATCGCGACCAGGATGGGGTCCACCGTGGGGATCACTTCCAGCCGGTCGCCCGGGTGCCCACAGATCACGCCGGTATTGAAACCGGAATGGAAACGCAGCTGTGGCGAGTGCACCAGCTCGCAGGATGACGCCACTTCGATGATGTAGCGGCGGTGGCCACCGGAGTAGCGGGGGTTGGTTTCCACGGTGACGCCCTGCGGGCTGTCGCTCCAGCTGCGCACATGGCGGGTGCTGAAGCAGTACGACGGTGAACCGCGGAAGGTGCGCCGCTGCTCGGTGACATTCACCGCGCCCAGCGTGACCGGGCGCGCAACGCCGCTCTGCTTTGCATGCTGTGCGAATTCGCGGCGGCTGATGCGGTCCACCGCGGTGATGGTGCAGGTTGTGTCGCCGGCGACGACCCGCTCATCGCCGGTGCCGCAGACCCAACTGTCGACAGCGGCAACGCGCGGGTCTTCGGCGGCGAGCAGTCCCGGGCAGGCAGCATTGAAGCGCAGCCGCCACGGTGACTGGTGGCGGTCGAGCAAGGTGATGCTGTCGGGGCTGCTCTGGTTCATCTCCAGCAGGCCCTTGGCGTCCATGCACTGCGGGCCCGGCGCAGTACGCGCGGCGGACACTGGGGCAGAGGATTCGGCGTGGGCAGTGGTCAGGGGAAGACCCACGGCCAGGATCGCAAGCAGGGCCGGAAACCGGCGGCGCTGCCGCACAGGCGGAATGGAAGGGGACGTCACGGCATGCACTCCTTGCTGACTGGACGGTCCCGACTATAGCACCGGCCCGCGCGGCCCTTGTTGCACCGGGCACAGGGGGCGCGCAGACTCCTCCTTCCCCCGGGTTCCGTACTGTCTTCGGCCATGTCCACCGCTGCCTTCAACCTGCGTCGCTACGGCCGCACGTCCAGCGTGGACCGGCATGACTTCGCGCAATGGGTGGTGCCGCTGCAGGGCGAACTGACGTTCGAACTGGAGGGGCGCGGCGCACGCCTGGACGTGTGGCAGGGCGCCTTCGTGGCGCCGTCGGCAGGGCACGCGCAATGCGCGCTGCAGGACGATCGGTTCCTAATCGTGGATTGCCCGGCTGCGCTGCTGGATGACGACACCGTGGAGCGCCTGGCGCGGCACCCGGTGCTGGCATTGCCTGCGCCCGTACGTGCGATGGCGCGCCGGGTCAGCGCGGCAGGCACCGGCCAGATCGACCCTGCGGTGGTGGCGCGTGAGATGCCGCTGCTGCTGGAGGCCTTTTCGCCGGCTGGCAGTGCCACCCGCCTGCAGGCGGTATGCGCGCGCATTGAACGCCAGCCCGGTCAGGCCTGGCCGGTGGAGCGCATCGCGGCCGAGGTGGGCGTGAGTGGCAGCCGGGTGCACGCGTTGTTCCGGCACGCGTTCGGCCTCAGCCCGCAGGCCTGGTTGAGCAGCTGCCGTCTGCGCTGGGCGCGTGGCCAGTTGGCCGGCACCGACCTGGCCATCGCGCAGATTGCCCAGCACGCGGGCTACTCCGAACAGAGTGCGTTGACCCGGGCACTGCGCCGCGAATGGGGCATGAGCTCGGCCGAATACCGGCGCCGGCAGCGGCAGTAGCCTGGGTCAAGACCGCCGCTGTGCCGATGCCTACACTGGCGCCTTGTTTCCGGTAGCGGTGCACGCGCGCAGATGAATCGATCGATGGGAGTGGGCATCGCCAACGGCATTGCCGCCGGCGCACTGTGGGGCGTGGTGTTCCTGGCGCCGGCGATGCTGAGCCAGTTCGGTGCGGTGCAGCTGTCGGCCGGTCGCTATCTGGTCTACGGGCTGATCGCCGTGGTGTTGCTGGCCCCCCGTTGGCGCGACCTGCGCACGCGCATCGGCATGGCCGAATGGCGCGGCCTGCTGTGGCTGAGCCTGGCCGGCAACCTGGTGTATTTCGTGTTGCTGGCCAATGCCGTGCAGTGGGCCGGTGGCGCGGCGGCGTCGCTGATCGTCGGCCTGATTCCGGTGGTGGTGACGCTGGCGGGCGTGCGCGAGAAGGGCGCCGTGCCGTTGCGCAAGCTGGCGCCCGCGCTGCTGCTGTGTCTGGCCGGGGTGGCGTTGGTGGGCTATGAGGCGCTGCAGGCCGAGCACGCGCAGGGGTCCACCGGCCGTCGCCTGCTGGGCCTGCTATGCGCGGTGGGCGCGCTGTTTTCGTGGGCGGTGTATTCGATTGGCAACAGCCGCTGGCTGGCACGCCGACCGGACCTGTCCGGCCACGACTGGTCGCTGTTGACCGGCGTGGCGACCGGCGCGCTGTCGCTGTTGCTGGTGCCCAGTGCGTTCCTGCTGCCGAGCGCATCCCACGCCGCGGTGGACTGGGGCTGGTTCTGGCTGATCAGCGCCGGGGTGGCGGTGGTGGCCTCGGTGCTGGGCAACGCGTGCTGGAACCGCGCCAGCCGCAATCTGCCGCTCACCCTGACCGGCCAGATGATCGTGTTCGAGACCCTGTTCGCGCTGCTGTATGGCTTCGCTTGGCAACAGCGCTGGCCGACCCCGATGGAAACAGTCGCGATCGCGTGCCTGGTGTCCGGCGTGCTGATGTGCGCGCACGCGCATCGGCCGCCGCGGGCAATTGCGGAACATGTGGGCTGAGTGCGTTGCTGTGGCTGCATGGTCTCATTCGCAACCTTTTTGCCGACGATGCAGGCTGATCGCGCCCCGCTTGATCTTGCACTGCAACACTTGACAAGCCCCCGCCGGCGTAGTTTTCTTGGCCCATGGTCTCTATCGCCGCCACCGCCCAGCTCTGCACCGCCGCCCTCGCGGCCGGTCGAGGCGTGCCTGCGCAGACCACCGGTACCACCACCATTACCACCGTCACCACTCGCCTGGTGCGGCCCGTCGTCTTCGCGTAATTTCCGAAAACAACGGCCCCGCACCCGGAACAGGTTGCGGGGGAGCGCCTTCAACCTGACCCGATGCGGGGCCTCGAATCGAGGTCTTCATGTCATCCGTCGCCGTCCTGCCTGCTGCCGCTGAACCCGCTGCCCCCGAACTGCGGGCCGCCACCTCCACGATCGTGCATAAATTCGGCGGCACTTCGGTGGCCGATGCCGAGCGCTACCGCCATGTCGCCCAGCTGCTGCTGGCGCGCGAGGAAGCGGTGCAGGTCACCGTGGTGTCGGCCATGAAGGGCGTCACCGATGCGCTGATCGCGGTGGCCGGCCTGGCCGCCGACAATGCGCCGCACTGGCGCGACGCGTGGCATGCGCTGCGTGCGCGTCATCGCGGGGCCGCAGTGGCATTGCTGGGCGAACACGCCGGCCAGACGGTGGAGTGGCTTGATGCCCGGTTCGAGCACCTCGCCGAGGTTCTCGGCGCGTTGGCGGTGATTGGCGAGTTGCCGGTGGAAGTGCTCGACCGGGTGCAGGGGCTGGGCGAGGTGTACTCGGCGCAGCTGCTGGGGCAGTACCTGCAGAGCCTGGGCGAAGCGTGCGCGGTGCTGGACGCACGGGATGTGCTGGTGGTGGATCGCGGCGAGCTGGGGGTGGACGTGGACTGGGTGCAGAGCGCACAGCGCCTGGCGCGCTGGCGTGAGGCGAACCCATCGCCGCGCGTGGTCGCCACCGGTTTCGTGGCCCGCGACCGCCGCGACCGCATCACCACCCTGGGGCGCAACGGCAGCGACTATTCCGGCGCGATCTTCGCGGCGCTGTTCAATGCCGATGAACTGCACATCTGGACCGATGTCGACGGCGTGCTGTCGGCCGACCCGCGCGTGGTGCCGGAAGCCGTGCAGCTGGACGCACTCAGCTACGACGAGGCCTGCGAGCTGGCGTACTTCGGCGCGAAGGTGGTGCACCCGCAGACGATGTCGCCGGCGATCGAGCGCGGGCTTCCGATCATCATCCGCAACACCTTCAACCCCCTTCACCCGGGCACGCGCATCACCGCCGAACGGACCGTTGCCGGGCCGATCAAGGGCCTGACGCTGAGCCCGGACCTGGCCGTGCTGAACCTGGAGGGCACCGGCCTGATCGGCGTGCCGGGCACGGCCGAGCGGGTGTTCGCCTCGTTGCGCAACGCGCACGTGTCGGTAGTGATGATCTCGCAGGGGTCGTCGGAGCATTCGATCTGCTGCGTGGTCAAGCAGGCCGAGGCGGTGCGGGCGCGTGATGCACTGCTGCAGGCCTTCGCCCATGAACTCAACCTGGGCCAGGTGCAGCGCGTGCAGCTCACCGACAACGTCAGCGTGCTGGCGGCGGTCGGGGATGGCATGGCCGGGCAGCCGGGCGTGGCCGCACGCCTGTTCGAATCGCTGGGGCGGGCGCAGGTCAACATCCTGGCGATCGCGCAGGGTTCGTCCGAGCGCAACATCTCGGTCGCCGTCGACAGCCGCCACGCCACCAAGGCACTGCGCGCCGCCCATGCCGGGTTCTGGCTGTCACCGCAGACCTTCTCGGTGGGCGTGATCGGGCCGGGCAACGTCGGCGCGGCGCTGCTGGACCAGCTGCAGGCAGCGCAGTCGCAGCTGCTCGGGCGTGCCAACGTCGACCTGCGGTTGCGCGCGGTGGCCTCGCGCAGCCGCATGGTGCTTGATCAGCGCGGCCTGCACGGCGACTGGCGCAGCGCACTGACCGCATCGTCCGAAGCCACCGATCTGGAGGCCTTCACCGAACACCTGCTGTCGGCCCACCTGCCGCATGCGCTGGTGATCGACTGCAGCGGCAGCGCCGAGGTGGCCGACCGCTATGCCGGGTGGCTGGCGGCCGGCATCCACGTGGTGACCCCGAACAAACAGGCCGGCGCCGGCCCGTTGCCGCGCTACCAGGCCATCCGCGAGGCGGCCGCCGCCAGCGGTGCACGTTTCCGCTACGAAGCCACGGTGGGGGCCGGCCTGCCGGTGATCACCACGTTGCGCGACCTGGTCGATACCGGCGACGAGGTGCTGGCCATCGACGGCATCTTCTCCGGCACGCTGGCGTGGCTGTTCAACAAGTACGACGGCCAGGTGCCGTTCTCGCAGCTGGTGGCGCAGGCCCGCGGCATGGGCTACACCGAGCCGGACCCGCGCGATGACCTGTCGGGCGTGGATGTGGCGCGCAAGCTGGTGATCCTGGCGCGCGAGGCCGGGCGCGATCTGAGCCTGGAGCAGGTGCAGGTGGAGAGCCTGGTGCCCGAGGCGCTGCGCCAGGCCGGAGTGGAGGAGTTCATGGCGGGGCTGGATGCGGTGGATGCGGTCTTCGCAGAGCGCCTCGCCGCGGCCCACGCGCGGGGCGCGGTGTTGCGTTACGTGGCGCGGCTGTCGCCTGACGGTGCGCAGGTAGGGCTGGTGGAGCTGCCGGGCGGGCACGCGTTCGCGAACCTGCGCCTGACCGACAACGTGGTGCAGTTCACCACGCGCCGCTACTGCGACAACCCGCTGGTGGTGCAGGGCCCCGGTGCGGGCCCCGAAGTGACCGCCGCCGGCGTGTTCGCCGATGTGCTGCGGGTGGCGGTGGGTGAAGGAGCGCGCCTGTGAGTCGTGGTGATGACCAAGTGGCACGCGCGTTCTCGCCGGCGTCGGTGGGCAACGCGGCGGTGGGTTTCGACATCCTGGGGCATGCCATCGCCGGCGTCGGCGACACGGTGACCGTGCGCCGCATCGCGGCGCCGGAGGTGCGCATCAACGCCATCCGCGGCACGCCGTTCGCGCTGCCGCTGCACGCGCCGGACAACACCGCGGGTGCGGCGTTGATCGCGCTGCGCGAGGCGCTGGCCTTGCCGTTCGGATTCGAGGTGGAGATCGACAAGGGCATCGCGTTGGGGTCGGGCATGGGCGGCTCCGCGGCGTCCTGCGTGGCTGCGCTGGTGGCGGCCAATGCGCTGCTGGACGCGCCGCTGTCGCGCGAGGCGCTGTATCCGTTCGCGCTGGAGGGCGAGGCGGTGGCCAGCGGCGGGCGGCACGGCGACAACCTGGGCCCGATGCTGCTGGGCGGGCTGGTGTTGAGCACGGCCGAGCGGCTGGTGCCGATTCCGGTGCCGGACGCCTGGCACAGCCTGCTGGTGCACCCGGAGGCTGTGCTGGAAACCCGCCGCGCACGCGCGGCGCTGCAGGGCAGCTACGCGCTGGGCGAGTTCGTTGAACAGAGCGCCAATCTCGCGCTGGTGCTGAGTGGCTGCTTCACCGCCGATGCGTCGCTGGTGCGTGCCGGCCTGCGCGACGTGCTGGTGGAGCCGCGCCGCGCGGGGCTGATTGGCGGCTTCCATGCCGCACGTGATGCGGCGCTGGCGGCCGGTGCGATGGGCGCCAGCATTTCCGGTGCCGGGCCGAGCGTGTTCGCCTGGTTCGAGCGGCGCGACGCCGCGCTGGCAGCGCAGGCGGCGGTGCAGCAGGCCTTCGCCGATGCCGGGTTCGACAGCCAGGGCTGGATCTCGCCCTTGAACGCGCCGGGCGCGCAACTGCTGTGAGTGTGGTGCTTCTTAACTTTCTTCCAGGATCACCGATGAATTTCGTTTCCACCCGTCACACCGCACCGCCCGCCACGCTCAGCCAGGCCATTGCCGCCGGGCTGGCCCCCGACGGCGGCCTGTATGTTCCCGCGCAGCGCCCGCAGGCGTCAGCGTGGCAGCCGCAGGGCTCGCTGGCGCTGGATGCTGCGGCGGTGCTGGCACCGTACTTCGACGGCGATGCGCTGGCACCGCACCTGCCGCAGCTGTGCGCCGATGCCTTTGATTTCCCCGCGCCGCTGCGCGCATTGAGCACCCCCGGCGACCATGTGCTGGAGCTGTTCCATGGTCCCACCGCGGCGTTCAAGGATTTCGGCGCGCGCTTTCTCGCTGCCAGCCTGGCCCGGTTGCAGCGGGACCGCGAGCAGCCGCTGACCATCGTGGTGGCCACCTCCGGTGATACCGGCGCGGCAGTGGCGGCGGCCTTCCACGGCCAACCGGGCATCCGCGTGGTGGTGCTGTACCCCGATGGGCGCGTGTCGCCCCGCCAGGCGCACCAACTGGGGTGCTTCGGCGACAACATCCACACGCTGCGCGTGGCCGGCTCGTTCGATGACTGCCAGGCGATGGTGAAGCAGGCCTTGGGCGATCGCGAGCTGCAGGCGCGGGTGCCGCTGAGTTCGGCCAACAGCATCAGCCTGGGGCGCTGGTTGCCGCAGATGAGTTACTACGCGCATGCCGCGCTTGAGCACCACGCCCGCACCGGCAACGTGCTCAACCTGGTCGTCCCCACCGGCAACCTGGGCAACGCGATGGCCGCACTGCTGGCCCGGGCGATGGGCCTGCCGCTGGGGCAGGTTGCGCTGGCCACCAACGCCAACGACGTGTTGCCGCGCTTCTTCCACGGCGGCGCGTACCAGCCAGCCACCAGTGTGGCGACGTTGGCCAATGCGATGGACGTGGGCGCGCCGAGCAACTTCGAACGGCTGCGCTGGCTGTATGCCGATGACGATGCCGCGTTGCGCGCGGACCTGCACGTGGAGGCGGTGGATGATGCGGCGATCCGTGCGTTGATCGCGCGGCGCTGGACGCAGGCCGGCGAAGTGTTCTGCCCGCATACCGCCACCGCGGTGGCGGTGCTGGAAGCGTTGCGTGCCGATGGCATGCCGGGCGACTGGGCGGTTGCGGCGACGGCCCACCCCGCCAAGTTCGAATCGGTGGTGGAACCGTTGATCGGCCAGGCGCTGGACGTGCCGCCGTCGCTGTCGGCGCTGCTGCAGCGGCCGGCGCACGCGCAGCCGTGCGCGCCGGAGTACGCGGCGCTGCGCGAGGTCCTGCTCACGTAGCGCCGGGCTCTGCCCGGCTGCCGTTCGTTCCGGGGTCGTGATGTCTGATGCAAGCCGGGCAGAGCCCGGCTCTACGCGTTACTCGCCGGAGTGGGGGCTGCTCACGTAGCGCCGGGCTCTGCCCGGCTGCCGTTCGTTCCGGAGTCATGATGTCTGATGCCAGCCGGGCAGAGCCCGGCTCTACGCGTTACTTGCCGGAATGGGCGTTGCTCACGTAGCGCCGGGCTCTGCCCGGCTGCTGTTCGTTCCGGAGTCATGACGTCTGATGCCAGCCGGGCAGAGCCCGGCTCTACGCGTTACTCGCCGGAGTGGGGGCTGCTCACGTAGCGCCGGGCTTTGCCCGGCTGCCGTTCGTTCCGGGGTCATGGGCGGCTGTCGCCAGCCGCGCAGAGCCCGGCTCTACCGGTTACTCGCCGGAGAGCGTGTGCAGGGCGGCTTCGTCGAGGATCTCGACGGTGTTCAGGTGGGGCAGGGCGATCAGGCCCTGCTGGCGCAGTTTGGTGAACGTGCGGCTCACCGTTTCCATGGTCAGGCCAAGGTGGTCGGCGATGTCGCCGCGGCCCATGGGCAAGGTCACGCGCAGGCCGTTGCCGCCCAGGCGGGCTTCGCGGGCGGCCAGGCGCAGCAGGAAATCGGCGAGCTTTTCCGCCGGCTGCAGGCGGGCCAGCGACATGGCCGCGTCCTGCGCAGCGTCCAGTTCCTGGCAGGCGCGCTGCAGCAGCTTGCGCTCCAGGTGCGGGAAGCGGGCGCGCAGCTCTTTCATCTGCGGCAGCGCCACCCGGCAGACGCGGCTGTCGGCGATGGCCTCGATGTCGTAGCGGTGATGGTCGTTGCCGCTCAGGCCCAGGTAATCCCCCGGCAGCACGAAACCGCTGATCTGGCGGCGGCCGTCGGGCAGTGTCCGCACCAGGCGTAGTGCGCCGGCGGTCAAGGTATAGACATGTAGGCGCGGTTCGCCGCTGCGGGCCAGGGTGGCGCCCAGCGCCACCGGCTGCGACACGGTCACCCGTTCCAGCGCCAGCACTTCGTCCGGCGACAGCGCCGAGCACACGGCCAGATGACGTACCGAGCAGTGCAGGCAGTCGCGCAGCGGCGAGCAGCCCGGGCTGGCGGGATCTTCAACGGCGGAAAGGGCGGTACCGGAGTGGGGCCGGGTCATGTCGAACCAGGGAGCGGGGCCTGCTTATGATACTTCATGCGGCCAGTGGCCCGGACCGGCGCGATCAGCGCAGCCCCGCGCGCTGGCTGCGGCTAGAATATGCACCACGCTCATCCCCCGATTCGCAGGAGTCCCGCAAGTGATCAAGCCCCGTACGCCGCCCGGCATCATGGAATTGCTGCCGCGCGAGCAGATCGCGTTCCAGCGCATGCTGGACGTCATCCGCCGCAACTACGAGCGGTTCGGGTTCCTGCCGGTGGAAACCCCGGTGTTCGAGCTGTCGGACGTGCTGTTGACCAAGTCCGGCGGTGAAACCGAGCGCCAGGTGTACTTCGTGCAGTCCACCGGCGCATTGGCCAACGCGGCCGAAGCCGGCGACAAAACGCTGCCCGAGCTGGCCCTGCGCTTCGACCTGACCGTGCCGCTGGCCCGCTACGTGGCCGAACACGAGCATGACCTGACGTTCCCGTTCCGTCGTTACCAGATGCAGCGCGTGTACCGCGGCGAACGTGCCCAGCGTGGCCGCTTCCGCGAGTTCTACCAGTGCGACATCGACGTGATCGGCAAGGACACCCTGAGCACGCGCTATGACGCCGAAGTCCTGGCGGTGATTCATGCGGTGTTCGCCGAGCTCAGCATCGGCGCCTTCAGCATCCAGCTGAACAACCGCAAGCTGCTGCGCGGCTTTTTTGAAAGCTTGGGCGTGGCCGACGGCGAGCGCCAGCTGGCGGTGCTGCGCGAAGTGGACAAGCTGGACAAGCGCGGCCCCGACTACGTGCGCGAGACGTTGGTAGGCGAAGGCTTTGAGATCCCGGCCGAGCAGGTCGAGCGCATCCTGGCCTTCGTCGCAGTCCGCTCCAGCAGCCACGCCGACGCGTTGGCGCAGCTGGACGCGCTGCTGGCCGATCCGGCCGCCAGCGAGACGCTGAAGGTGGGCGTGGCCGAGCTGCGCGAAGTGCTGGAGCTGGTCAAGGCGCTGGGCGTGCCGGAAACCGCGTACTGCCTGAATTTCTCCATCGCACGCGGCCTGGATTACTACACCGGCACCGTGTACGAAACCACGCTGACCGACCACCCGCAGATCGGCTCGATCTGCTCCGGTGGCCGTTACGAAGACCTGGCCAGCCACTACAGCAAGTCCAAGCTGCCGGGCGTGGGCATTTCCATCGGCCTGACCCGCCTGTTCTGGCAGTTGCGCGAAGCGGGCCTGATCGCCGGAATCGAAGACAGCAGCGTGCACGCGCTGGTGGCATTGATGGACGACGCCAGCCTGCCGCAGTCGCTGGACATCGCCCGCCGCCTGCGCGCCGGTGGCATCAATGCCGAAGTGCAGATGGAGCCGAAGAAGATCGGCAAGCAGTTCCAGTACGCGGCCAAGGCCGGGATCCGTTTCGTGGTGCTGGCCGGTGACGATGAGCTGGCCCGCGGCGTGGTGGCGGTGAAGGACCTGCTGCGCGAGCAGCAGTTCGAAGTCTCGCGCGAGGAACTGGCCAGCACCCTGCAGGTGGAACTGGAGCAGGCCAAGGTCATGCCGTGAGGCGGTTGGGGGCGGCGGCAACGCTGCTGCTCCTGCTGACCGCGTGCCGGACCGATCCTGCGCTGCACAGCCAGCGGATCGGTCCGGGCCAGTACCGGCTGACGGTCGACCGCTGCCACGTGATCGACCGTGAGCAGCTGCAGCGTGACCTGCGCGGGTTGGCCGGGCAGAAGTGCCCGGACGGGGCAGGGGAGCTGGAAGCCATCCAGTCCATCCCGAGCCGACAGGGCAGCCTGTTCGGCGAGTGCCTGCGCAGCGGCGCCCTCCGCGCCGAGGTAACGTGCCGGTAGGTACCGACCGTTGGTCGGTACGCCGCTAAAACGCCCGCTACCCAAAACAAACGCCCGCTCAGCGGGCGTTTTTCGTTCCCGCCCCCTGAACCAACCCGGTCCGGACATCAACCCGGTTTGACCGAGTGTTGTCGTTTGCGCTAATGTAATAGCACGCTATTACATTGATACGATGAAACTACGCCCCGCCCCCCGAGAAAAAGACGCCCAGGCCGATCTGGCCTGCCTGGCTGCGGCCTTCGCCGCGCTGTCCAGCCCCGAACAGGTCACCGCCTTCCTGCGCGACCTGTGCACCCCGGCCGAGCTGGAGGCGCTGTCGGACCGCTGGAAGGTGGTGCCGCTGCTGCAGCAGGGCGTGCCGTATCGCGAAATCCACGAACTGACCGGCGTCAGCGTGACCACCACCGGGCGCGTCGCGCGTTCGCTGGAGCATGGGCACGGCGGCTATACCGCCGCCATTGCCGTCACCGCCACGCCTACGCCCCCCGAATCCGAGCAAGAGAGCCTCCCCCATGAGTGCAACCCAGAACGCCCCGGCCCGTGACCGGCTGCGGATCGCCATCCAGAAGAACGGGCGGCTGGCCGAGCCGGCGCGCAGCCTGCTCACCGCCTGCGGACTGAGCTGGCGGCAGAGCCGCGACAAGCTGTTCTGCTACGGCGAATCGCTTCCGGTCGACCTGCTGCTGGTCCGCGACGACGACATCCCCGGGCTGATCGCCGATGGCGTCTGTGACTTCGGCATCGTCGGCCGCAACGAGCTGGACGAGCAGGGTGCCGCGCGCCGCCGGATCGGCCTGCCGGACGCCTACCAGGCGCTGCGCGGCCTGAATTTCGGGCAGTGCCGGTTGATGCTGGCGGTGCCCGACGAATGGGAATGGACCGGCGTTGAGCAGCTGGCCGGCAAGCGCATCGCCACCAGCTACCCGGCGATCCTGGCCGACTGGCTGGCCGCGCGCGGCGTGGATGCGCAGGTGGTGGAACTGTCCGGGTCGGTGGAAATCGCGCCGCGCCTGGGCACCGCCGACCTGATCTGCGACCTGGTCTCCAGCGGCGCCACCCTGGCTGCCAACCAGCTCAAGCCGGTGGAAACGCTGCTGGAAAGCGAAGCGGTGCTGGCCGGCCCGGTGAAGACCCCTGACGACGCCCGCGCCGGGCTGATGGCGATGCTGCTGCGGCGGCTGGATGGCGTGGTCAAAGTGCAGGACAGCAAGCTGCTGATGTTCCGCGCCGCGCTGGACCGTGTGTCCGAGCTGACCCGGCTGCTGCCCGATGCCGACCCGCTGGTGCAGCTGCCCGACGACGGCGGCCACCTGCGCCTGCAGACCATGTGCCACGGCGCTTTGACCTGGCAGCGGTTGGAAGATCTGGAGCGCGCAGGCGCCCAGGGCCTGATGGTATTGAGCGTGGAGCGTTCGCTGGCATGAACCGTCTTTCGATGAATGTAGTGCAGTGGTCCACCCTGGACGCCAGCGCCCAGGCGCAGGCGCTGCAGCGCCCGGTACAGGCCGTGGCCGCGCAGACCCGGGATGCGGTCGCCGGGTTGATCGCTGCCGTGCGTGCCGACGGCGACGTTGCGCTGCGCGAGATCAGCCTGCGCTTCGATGGCGTGGCCCCCGAATCCTTTGAGGTCAGCGAAGCCGAATTCGCCGCGGCCGAACGGGCCGTTCCGGACGACCTGCGCCAGGCGATGGTTGAAGCGGCCGCACGCATCGGCGTGTTCCACAAGGCCGGCATGAGCCAGGGTTATGCGGTGGACACCGCGCCGGGCGTGCGCTGCGAGCGCGTGGTGCGGCCGATTGGCCGGGTGGGCCTGTACGTGCCGGCCGGCAGCGCCCCGCTGCCGTCCACCGCGTTGATGCTGGGCGTGCCCGCGCAATTGGCCGGGTGCCGCGAAGTGGTGCTGTGCACGCCGCCGCGCAAGGACGGCAGTGCCGACCCGGCGGTGCTGGTGGCCGCGCGCCTGACCGGCGTGCACCGCGTGTTCAAGCTGGGCGGCGCGCAGGCGATCGCGGCGATGGCCTATGGCACCGACAGCGTGCCGGCCTGCGACAAGCTGTTCGGCCCCGGCAACAGCTTCGTGACCGAAGCCAAGCAGCAGGTGGCGCAGGACGGTGCGGCGGCGATCGACATGCCGGCCGGTCCGTCCGAAGTGCTGGTGATCGCCGATGCCGGCGCCAATCCCGCGTTCGTCGCCGCCGACCTGTTGTCCCAGGCCGAGCACGGCCCCGATTCGCAGGTGTTGCTGCTCACCGACGACGATGCCCTGCTGGCGCGGGTCGACGCCGAAGTGCAGGCGCAGCTGGCGCGTCTGTCGCGCGTGGCCATCGCCACCCAGGCGCTGCAGGCCTCGAAGCTGATCCGGGTGGATTCGCTGGCCCAGGCCTTCCAGATCAGCAACCGCTATGCACCCGAGCACCTGATCCTGGCCCTGCGCGAACCCCGCGCGTGGCTGGAACAGGTCGAGGCGGCGGGCTCTGTCTTCCTCGGCGACTACACGCCCGAGGCGTTGGGCGATTACTGCAGCGGCACCAACCATGTGCTGCCCACCGCAGGCGCCGCACGCGCCTACAGCGGGGTGAGCGTGGCCAGCTTCCAGAACCTGATCAGCGTGCAGTCGGCCACCGCGCAGGGCATTGCCGCGATCGGCGGCTGCGCGCGCACGCTGGCCCGTGCCGAAGGCCTGGACGCGCACGAAAATGCGGTGGCACTGCGCATGCAGGTGGCCGCATGAGCGCGCCGGACGCGGTGATGTCGCTGGTCCGTGCGGACCTGCAGGCCTTCGCCGGCTATTCGTCGGCGCGCAGCAGCGCGCTGGTCGGCGATGTCTGGCTCAACGCCAATGAGTCGGCCTGGGCCAACCCGGCCGACAGCGAAGGCCGGGCACGGCGCTATCCGGATCCACAGCCGGCTGCGCTGCGTGCACGCTTGGCTGAACTGTATGGCTGTGCGACCGAGCAGCTGCTGCTCGGCCGCGGCAGCGATGAGGCGATCGACCTGCTGGTGCGCGCGCTGTGCGAGCCCGGCCGCGATGCGGTGCTGGTGACCCCGCCGGTATTCGGCATGTACGCGGTGTGCGCGCGGCTGCAGAACGCGCCGCTGCTGGAGGTGCCGCTGCGCGACGACGGCGATGCGCTCAACGCCGATATCGATGCGGTGATCGCCACCGCGCTGGCCGGCAACGCCAAGCTGGTGTTCCTGTGTTCGCCCTCGAACCCGGCTGGCAGCGCGATCACGCTGGAGCAGGTGGAACGGGTGGCCACGGCGCTGCAGGGCAGGGCGCTGGTGGTGGTGGACGAGGCCTATGCCGAGTACGCCGCGCTGCCGTCGGCGGTCACGCTGCTATCGCGTTACGACAACGTGGCCGTGCTGCGCACGCTGTCCAAGGCGCACGCGCTGGCCGCCGCGCGCATCGGCAGCCTCATTGCCGCGCCGGCGCTGATCGCGCTGCTGCGCCGCTGCCAGGCGCCGTACCCGATTCCCGGCCCCTGCGCCGAGCTGGCCCTCGCTGGCCTGAGCAACAGCAACCTGCAGCTCACCGCCTCGCGCGTGGAGCGCATCAAGACCGAGCGCGGCCGCCTGCAGCAGGCACTGGCCGTGCTGCCGGGCGTGCTGCGCGTCTACCCCTCGCAGGGCAATTACCTGCTGGTGCGCTTCAGTGATGCGCAGCAGGCCTTCGATGCGCTGTTGGCGGCCGGTGTGGTGGTGCGCGACCAGCGCGCCGCGCCGCAGCTGCACGACGCCCTGCGCATCACCATCGGCAGCACCCTGGAGAACGACCGTGTGCTCAGTGCGCTGGCTGCGCGGAGGGTCGCGGCATGACACCCATCCTGTTCGTGGACCGCGACGGCACGCTGATCGAAGAGCCGGCCGATTTCCAGATAGATGCTTATGAAAAGATCCGCTTCGTGCGCGATGTGATCCCGGCGATGCTCAAGCTGCGCGATGCCGGTTACCAGTTCGTGATCGTCAGCAACCAGGACGGTCTGGGCAGCGAAGGCTACCCGCGGGCCAGCTTCGACGGCCCCAACGACCTGATGCTGCAGATCTTCGCCAGCCAGGGCATCGTGTTCCGTGACGTGTTGATCGACGGCACTTGGCCGCACGACAACGCGCCCACCCGCAAGCCGGGCATCGGCATGATGCTGCCCTACCTGCAGGACCGCAGCATCGACTGGGCCCGCTCGGGCATGGTCGGCGACCGGCCCACCGACATCCAGTTCGCCGAGAACATGAAGATCCGTGGCTTCCAGCTGCGCACCGAACAGTTCGGCGGGCAGTGGGACTGGAACGGCATCGCCCACGAACTGGCCGATGCACCGCGCCGCGCCACCGTGCAGCGCAATACCAAGGAGACCAGGATCCGCGTCGAGGTCGACCTGGACCGCACCGCCGAGCCACAGACCCACACCGGTCTGCCGTTCTTCGACCACATGCTGGAGCAGATCGGCAAGCACGGCGGTTTCGCGTTGAGCGTGCAGGCCGAGGGCGACCTGCACATCGACGAACACCACACCATCGAAGACACCGGCCTGGCCCTGGGGCAGGCGCTGCGTGAAGCGCTGGGCGACAAGCGCGGCATCGGCCGCTACGGCTTCACCCTGCCGATGGATGAAACCCTGGCCAGCGCCGCCCTGGATTTCAGCGGCCGGCCGTATTTCGTGTTCGAAGGCGAGTTCAAGCGCGAGCGCGTGGGCGATATGCCCACCGAGCTGGTGCCGCACTTCTTCCGTTCGCTGTGCGACGCCGCCGGGCTCAACCTGCACCTGAGCGTGCGCGGCGACAACGACCACCACAAGGTGGAGGCGTGCTTCAAGGCACTGGCCCGCGCCCTGCGCCAGGCGCTGCCGCGCCAGGGCACCGCACTGCCCAGCACCAAGGGGGCGCTGTGACCGAGGTTGCCCTGATCGATGCGGGCGGCGCCAACCTGGGGTCGGTGCGCTATGCACTGGAACGGCTGGGCGTGCAGGTGCGGCTGGTACGCGACGCGAAGGGCCTGCAGGGCGTGTCGCGGGTGATCCTGCCCGGCGTGGGCGCGGCCCCGCACGGCATGGCGCGCCTGCATGCGCAGGACCTGGTGCAGCCGCTGCGCGAGCTGCAGGTGCCGTTGCTGGGCATCTGCCTGGGCATGCAGCTGTTGTTCGAGGGCTCCGAAGAGGGGCACGTGGAATGCCTGGGGCTGATGCCGGGGGTGGTCCGCCACCTGCACCCGGCCACCGGCATCCGCGTGCCGCACATGGGCTGGAACCGCCTGCGGCCGCTGCGCGAGTCGGCGCTGCTGGACGGCGTGCCCGAACGTGCCAGTGCCTACTTCGTGCACAGCTATGCGGCACCGCTGGGCGAGCACACGGTGGCGGCCTGCGACCACGGCGGCCTGTTCGCCGCGGTGGTGCAGCGCGGCCTGCACAGCGGCGCCCAGTTCCATCCGGAGCGTTCGGCCGCCACCGGCGCCCGGATCCTGCGCAACTTCATCGAGAACGAACCGTCATGAGTTTCACCGTCTATCCCGCCCTGGACATCCGCGAAGGGCGCGTCGTGCGCCTGCTGCAGGGCGACTACGCGCAGCAGACCACCTATGGCGACGACCCGTTGCCGCGCGCCCAGGCATTCGCCGATGCCGGCGCCAGCTGGATGCACCTGGTTGACCTGGATGCCGCACGGGCCGGCGGTTACACCTTGGCCCCGCTGCTGTCGGCGATTGCCCGGCAGACCGGCTTGAAGGTGCAGACCGGCGGCGGCGTGCGCTCGCGCGACGACGTGGCGCGCATTCTTGATGCGGGCGCCACCCGGGTGGTGGTCGGTTCGGTGTCGGTACGCGCGCCGGAGACGGTGATCGGCTGGCTGGGCGAGTTCGGCCCGGAGCGGCTGACCATCGCGCTGGATGCCCGCCAGGCCGACGACGGCCGCTGGCTGCTGCCGGTGCACGGCTGGACCGAAACCGCCGAAGACACCCTGGATGTGCTGGCAACGCGGTACGCGCAGGCCGGCATGACCCACCTGCTGTGCACCGACATCGCCCGCGACGGCATGCTGTCCGGCCCCAACATCGGCCTGTACCAGCACCTGGCCACCCTGTTGCCGGGCGTGGCGGTGCAGGCGTCCGGTGGCGTGCGCAGCGCGGCCGACGTGGCCGAGGCCAAGGCGGTGGGCTGCGGCGGCGCGATCCTGGGCAAGGCGCTGCTGGAAGGCCGCATGACCCTGCCGGAGGCGCTGGCATGCTGAGCCGCCGGCTGATTCCCTGCCTGGACGTGCGCGATGGCCGCGTGGTCAAGGGCGTGCGTTTCCGCGACCACGTCGACATGGGCGACATCGCCGAGCTGGCGCTGCGCTACCGCGACCAGGGCGCCGACGAGCTGGTGTTCTACGACATCGGTGCCAGCCCCGAAGGCCGTGCGGTGGACGTGGGCTGGATCGAGCGCATCGCGCGCCTGATCGACATTCCGTTCTGCGTGGCCGGCGGAATCTCCGACGTGGAGACCGCGCGCCGGGTGCTGTATGCCGGTGCCGACAAGATTTCGGTCAATTCCCCGGCACTGGGGCGCCCGGCGCTGATCGAGGAACTGGCCGATGCGTTCGGCGTGCAGTGCGTGGTGGTCGGCATCGATTCGGTGCGCGAGGCCGACGGGGAATGGCGGGTACGGCGCTTCAGCGGCGACCCGGACAAGACCCAGGCCGTGCCGGTGCGCACGCTGGACTGGCTGGTCGAGGCGCAGCGCCGCGGTGCCGGCGAGATCGTGCTGAACTGCATGGACAGCGACGGTGTGCGCCGCGGCTACGACGTGGCCCAGCTGCGCCAGGCACGCGCGCTGTGCCAGGTGCCGCTGATCGCCTCCGGCGGAGCCGGTGAGATGCAGCACTTTGCCGACGTGTTCGACCAGGCCGATGTCGATGGTGCGTTGGCCGCCAGCGTTTTCCACAGTGGCGCCATCGCCATTCCCGCGCTCAAGCAGTTCCTGCGCGAGCAGCAGATCGAGGTTCGAGATGTCTATTGAGGTACTGCCGTCGCGCGAGGCGCTGGACGGACTGGCGTGGAGCAAGGGCGACGGCCTGCTGCCGGTGGTGGTGCAGGATGCCGACAGCCTGGCCGTGCTGATGCTCGGCTATGCCAACGCCGAATCGCTGGAAATGACCCTGGCCACCGGCCACATGACCTTCTACAGCCGCAGCAAGCAGCGCCTGTGGACCAAGGGCGAGTCGTCGGGCAACGTGCTGGCGGTGGTGGCGGTGCGCGTGGACTGCGACAACGACACGTTGTTGGTGAGTGCGCGCCCGGCGGGCCCGACCTGCCACACCGGCAGCGACAGCTGCTTCGAGCGGGCCCCGGGCAACTTCCTGGGCCGCCTGGATGCGTTCGTGCGCCAGCGCGAGCAGCAGCGCCCCCCGGGCAGTTACACCACCACGCTGTTCGACGGCGAGATCCGCCGCATCGCGCAGAAGGTGGGCGAGGAGGGGGTGGAAACCGCGCTGGCCGGGGTGGCCCAGGACGATGCGGCGCTGCTGGGCGAGTCAGCCGACCTGCTGTTCCACCTGATCGTGCTGCTGCGCGCGCGCGGTTTGTCGCTGGCCGACGCGGTGGCCGTGTTGGCGGCGCGCCACGCAGGGTGAGCGCATGAATCGCGTTTAACGTCGGTGAAACGCGGCACAAGCGATGATGTGCCGCTTTACAATCACCCACCCCGAACGGACCGTCCCGATGACCCGCACTGCTGCCTGGCTGGCTTGCCTGCTGTTGACTACCGCACCCGCCCTGGCCGCCGAGGTGACCGTGACCGGCAAGGTCTATCAGGAACGCGACGGCAAGCCCGGGCGCGGGCCCACCGACCCGGGCATGGCCGGGGTGCAGGTGTCCAACGGCGAGGTGATCGTGCGCACTGCCGCCGACGGCAGCTACAGCCTGCCGGTGCGCGACGGGCAGACGGTGTTTGTGATCAAGCCCGATGAGTACCGCTTCCCGGCCGCCAGCAACGGGCTGCCGTCGTACTGGCGCCACTACGCGCCGCAGGGCTCGCCGCGGCTGAAGTACGACGGTATCCGCGCCACCGGCAGCAACGTGCGCAACTGGGACTTCGCGCTGGAACCGGCCAAGGGCAGCGACGCCGCCCGCGCCGGGTTTGAGATGCTGGTCTTCACCGATTCGCAGACCGCCAGCCGGCAGGACATCGACTATTACCAGCGCGCCATCGTCGACCCCATCATCGGCAAGCATCCGGCACGGCTGGGCACCACGCTCGGCGATATCGTCAACGACGACCTGGACCTGTACCCGACCATCAACAAGGCCACCGCGCTGCTGCAGGTGCCGTGGTTCCACGTGCCGGGCAACCATGACCTGGATTTCGACGCCGGCGATGACCGCCACTCGCTGGACAGCTGGCGCGCGGTGTACGGGCCCGATACCTACGCGGTGGAAGAGGGCGGGGCCAGTTTCGTGTTCCTCGACGACGTGGTCTACGACCCTGCCGCCAAGCCGAGCTACGTGGGCGGGCTGCGCCCGGACCAGTTCACCTTCCTCGGCAACTACCTGAAGGGCCTGCCGCGCGATCGCCTGGTGGTGCTGGGCATGCACATTCCGCTGTTCGATGCCGCGCCCGGCCGCGAAACCTTCCGCCACGCCGACCGCACGCGCCTGTTCGCGTTGCTCAAGGAGTTTCCCAACGTGCTGGTGCTCAGCGGCCACAGCCACACCCAGCAGCACTACTACCATGGCGCCGCCGAGGGCTGGCAGGGCAGCAAGCCGTTGCATGAGTACAACGTGGGCGCCGCCTGTGGCGCGTTCTGGTCGGGCGTGAAGGACAGCAACGGGATCCCCGATGCCACCATGAGCGATGGCACGCCGAACGGCTATGCGGTGTTGTCGGTCAAGCCCGGCGGCGACTACGGCCTGCGCTATTACGTGGCCCGCGCGCCGGATGACTACCAGATTGCCCTGCACGCGCCCAAGGTGCTGCGCAAGGACGCCTACCCGGCATGGGGCGTGTACGCCAACGTGTTCATGGGCCAGGCCGATACGCTGGTGGAATACCGCGTGGACAGTGGTGCCTGGCAGACCATGAAGCGGGTGGAACAGCCCGACCCGCGCCTGTTGGTGGAGAACGTGGCCGACGACCAGGCCGAGCGCCTGCGCGGTTTCGATCGCTCTCCCGAAGCCACGCCGTCGCCGCACCTGTGGCGCGGCGCGCTGCCCACCAACCTGACGGCGGGCGAGCACAAGGTTGAAGTGCGCGCAGTGCACGCCGATGGCCCCACCGCCTCGGCCAGCACCAGCTACCGCCTGCAGGTCGGCAAGCCCTGATGGGGCGCCTGCCGCGCACGGCGCAGCGGCTGCATACGCTGCTGTACGGCGCGACCTGCTTTGCAAACCCGGTGCGATCGCCGAAAATCGCACCGGGTTATTCGACCCCAGCCAAGGCCTGCGAGTGAGCGTTGCGGTACCGTTTCCGGAGCATTCTCCGGCCCCTTCCGACGTGTCTTTGCTGACGCCCGGTCGGGAATCGTCTGTTGAAACGCTGCTCGTGGCCGACGTCGGTGGCACGTTCGCGCGCCTGGCCGTGGCCGAACTGCGTGCCGGTCAGCCGCCGCAGCTTGTCGGCCTGCGCCGTTACAGCTGTGCCGCGTTTGCCAGCCTGGCCGCGATCCTGGCCGATTTCATCGCCAGCGCCGGGCAGCCGCTGGACAGCGCCGTGGTGGCGATCGCCGGGCTGCTGGAAGGCGACCACCTGGTCAACACCAACCTGCCGTGGCCGGTGTCGGTGGCCGACACGCGCACCCAGGCCGGCCTGCGCTCATTGGCGCTGATCAACGATTTCGAAGCGGTCGCCTACGCGATCCCGCATGTGCAGGCCGATACCCTGGTGCCGCTCAATGGCGCGCCTGACACCGCATCGCGTTGGCCGGCGCTGGTGCTCGGCCCGGGCACCGGGCTCGGCGCGGCCCTGCGTTTCCAAGGCGGGCACCAACCCGTACTGGCCAGCGAAGCCGGCCATGCCGCGCTTACTGCCGGCACCGCACTGGAACTGGAGATCCTGCGGCAGATGCAGCAGCGCTGGGCGCACGTGGACCAAGAGCGCATCCTGTCCGGAAGCGGCCTGATGAACCTGTACCCCTGCCTGTGCGGCCTTCGCGGCGTGGCACCGCAGTGGGACACCCCCGAACAGCTGATCGCCGCCGCGCATCTGGGCGACGACCCCGTCGCGGTGGAAACGCTGGAGGTCTTCAGCGCGTGGCTGGGCAGCCTGGCCGGCGACCTGGCCATCACCTTCGGTGCGCGGTCGGTGTACCTGGTGGGCGGCATTCCGCCGCGCATCGCGCACTTCCTGCACGCGGGCGGCTTCCAGGCGCGGTTCCTGGCCAAGGGTGTGATGGGCCGGGTGCTGGCGCAGGTGCCGGTGTGGCGGGTGGAACATGGCGAACTGGGCATGCTGGGTGCGGCGGTATGGCACGCCGCGCGCCACGAACGCGCCGTGGCATGACGCGTCCGCCCGGCAGCGGGCGGCTCGATGACCAATCTTGCAGGGAGTGGGTGGGATGACCGATCGCAGGCAGTTCCTCCAGGCCGGTGCACTGGCCGCAGGCGCGCTGGCCCTGCCGCGCGCCGGTGCGCGGGCAGGCGGCGGCGCGCGGGTGGTGTCCACCTGGGATTTTGGCGTGGGCGCCAACCAGGCGGCGTGGAAGGTGTTGGCCGGCGGCGGCAGCGCGCTGGACGCGGTTGAAGCCGGCGCGCGCTGGGCCGAGAGCGAGTTGTGCAACCCCACCGTGGGCCGCTGCGGCAATCCTGATCGCGACGGCGTGCTCAGCCTCGACGCCAGCATCATGGACGGCGATGGCCGCTGTGGTTCGGTGGCGGCGCTCACCGACATCCTGCATCCGGTGTCGGTGGCCCGCAAAGTGATGGAAAACACGCCGCACGTGATGCTGGTCGGGCAGGGCGCGCAGCAGTTCGCGGTCGAGCAGGGCTTCGAGCGCCAGAAGCTGCTCACGCCGGCGGCCGAAAAGGCGTGGCGCGACTGGTTGAAGACCGCCCAGTACACGCCGGAGATCAACGTCGAGCGCCGCGGGCGTCCCGGCGACAGCAGCAACCATGACACGCTCGGCATGTTGGCCATCGACGCCAACGGCCGCCTGGCCGGTGCCTGCACCACCAGCGGCATGGCCTGGAAGCTGCACGGCCGGGTGGGTGACAGCCCGATCATCGGCGCCGGCCTGTACGTGGACAACGAGGTGGGCGGCGCCACCGCGTCAGGAGTGGGCGAAGAGATGATGCGCAACGCCGCGTCGTTCCTGGTGGTGGAGCTGATGCGCCAGGGCCGGTCGCCCGCCGAGGCCTGCCGCGAGGCGATCGCCCGGTTGGTGCGCAAGCGCCCCGAGGCCAGCAAAACCCTGCAGGTGTGCTTCCTGGCGCTGGACAAACAGGGCCAGGTCGGCGCGTATGCGTTGCACCGTGGCTTCGTCTACGCGGTATGCGACAAGGATCGCCAGGACGACCTGCGTGATTCGGCATCGGTCTACACCAGCGAGCAGACCTGAGCATGGCGCGTCGGCTGCTGGAAATCGCCTCCAATTCGGTAGCCTCGGCGCTGGCCGCGCAGGCCGGTGGCGCCGATCGCATTGAACTGTTCGACAACCTCGCCGAGGGCGGCACCACGCCGTCTTACGGCAGCATTGCCGTGGCCCGCGAGCGCCTGCGCATCCCGTTGTTCGTGTTGATCCGCGCGCGCCCGGGCGACTTCCACTACGGCCCGCTCGAGGCGGAGATCATGCTGCGCGATATCGCCCACTGCCGGCAGCTGGGCTGCGATGGCGTGGTGATTGGCGCGCTGGACGCCGACGGCAACGTGGACACGGCGCTGTGCCAGGCGCTGGTGTCGGCTGCCGGGCCCCTGCAGGTAACGTTCCATCGCGCGTTCGACGCCGCACGCGACCTGCCCGCCGCGCTGGAGCAGGTGATCGCGCTGGGCTGCCAGCGCGTGCTGACCTCGGGCGGCCAGGCCAGTGCCGAAGCGGGCGCGGAGAGGGTGGCGGCGCTGGTGGCGCAGTCGAACGCGCGCATTGGCGTGATGGCCGGCGCAGGGCTCAACGCGCGCAACATCGCCGCGGTGGCCGCACGCACGGGGTGTGTTGAACTGCACGCATCGGCCAAGGCGGCGCAGCGTTCGGCGATGCGCCACCACAACCCAGCCCTGGTGGGCCTGTCGCCGGATTGGACCGTTACCGACGCCGAAGAAGTCACCGCGCTGCGCGCCGCGCTGGACCAGATCTGACGCATGGCGGGTAGAGCCACCCCATGGGTGGCTGCTCCCGGTTCTGGCACCGCGTGTAGCCACCGAGGGCTGCGACAGCCACCGAAGGTTGCGACAGCCACCCATGGGGTGGCTCTACACCGGGGGCGAATGCATCCCGCGACGGCTTCCCCAGGCCCACAAAAAACGGCAGCCACCTGTACCAGCGCGGCTGCCGTGGAGGACCGTTACCCCCCCCGAAGGCGGGGGCGGGTGACGCTTAGAACTTGTAGTTCACGCCGAAGTACAGCTGGCGGCCGGCATAGATGTTGGACAGCAGACGGGCCTCGGTGTCGTTGCCCAGGTAGCTGCGCAGTTCGGACTTGGTGGCATTGAGCACCGAAGCGGTCAGCGTCCAGTCCGGCGTAACGTTGTAGGCAACGTTCAGATCCAGCTGATCGTAGGGCTCGGTGTAGCTGGTCAGGCCATTGTTGAGGCCGCCGACCACTTCACCGCGACGGTTGTACGAGGCACGCGCCAGGAAGGTGTCGTTCTCGTAGAACAAGGTCACGTTGGCCTGGTTCTTGGCGCTGCCGACCAGCGGCGACGAGCCGATTTCTTCGCCATCGAGCACGATCGACGCCAGGTTGGTGTCGTTGTAGGTGTAGTTGGCCTGCACGCCGAAGCCGAAGCCGAAGGTGTACTGGCCGTACAGTTCCACGCCCTGCGAGACGCCGTCACGGCCGTTGGCCTGGGTTTCGTACTTCTGCACCGTCACCGATTGCCCGCCGACGGTCATCTGCTGGTCGCGCACCACCGGCACGGTGAAGTTGTCCACGTTCTTGCGGAACAGCGACACGCCGGCCACCGCGCCTGGCTTGAAGTACCACTCCAGGCCGAGGTCGAACTGCACCGCCTCGAATGGCTCCAGCGCCTTGTTGCTGCCCGAGCCATACCAGCCGGGGGTGTCGGTGCCACCGGCGACGCGACGGTCGTTGCTGTATTCCTCGCTGACGTAGCGCAGGCCACCCGGGTAGGCAATGGAGGTGTAACTCGGGCGGGCGATCACCTTCGACGCCGCGCCGCGCAGCACCAGCGAATCGGTGATGTCCCAGGCGATGTTGAAGCTGGGCAGGAAGTCGGTGTAGGTCTTGTCCAGCGAGCTGAGCGTGTAGACCTTGTCGCGTGCCTGGGGGTCCGGCACGCGCACGAAGCCGCCCTGGCAGCGCAGGGTCGGATCGGCGGCCGGGTCATCGCAGCTCATCGGTGCACCGGCGGCGTTGTCCACGAAGTAGTCGTTGAAGCGCTCGACCGAATCGCTGGACTGCGCGAACTGCTTGGTACGCACCACGCGCACACCGACGTTGCCGCGGACGCGTTCAGTACGGAAGTTGGCCTGGAAGTAGCCGGAGTAGATCTTCTCGTTGACGTCGTAGACGAAGTCTTCTTCGGTACGGTTGTGCGAGCCGCCGTAGGTCTTGTTCAGGTAGTCGATGTAAGCCGGGTAGTCGACGCCCGGGAACACGTTGGCATTGAAGCCGCCGGCGATGTTGCTGATCGGGTTGGACAGGAAGAAGCCCGGCTGGGCGTTGCCGGCGGTGGGGTCGCAACCGGCCTGGTAGCGATTGTTGTCGTAGTCGGCCGGGTCCAGGCCCGGGCATACCCAGTACGTGTTGCCGGTGTTGCGGTGGACCTTGCCATCGCGGTACTTGGTACCGAACTGGATGGAATCCAGCCAGCCGGCTTCGAACAGTTTGGTGACATCGGCCTGGAAGTAGTTCTGTTCAACTTCGGTCTTCATCCACGACGAATCGGTGGAACCGGTATCGACTTCGGCAATGCCGGCCATCAGCTGCTGCTGCAGGTCCGGCGAGAACTGCACCGACGGGGTGCCGGTCAGGTCCCACGCGGTGTACTGATTGCCCGACTGCCACTCGCTTCCCACCTTGCGGCGCGGCTTGGCCGACATGCGGAAGTTCATCGACGGACCACCTTCGGACCAGGTACGGCCGCCGGTGAAGGAGGCCTTCCACAGCGGGCTGATGTCCCAGTCGATGGTCAGGTCGGCGGTCTGCGAGAGCGCCTTTTCCTTGCTGTAGCCGCCGGTCAGCTGCGGGGTGGGGATGGTGCAGTCATCCGGGCCCCAGCCACCGGGCTTCATGCCGGCCGCAGCGGCCTCTTCCTCGCTGCAGTAGTAGGTCTTGCCGGCCAGCTTTTCGTACTGCGCACCGGTGACGATGCTGCCGCTGGGATCGAAGGTCAGGCCGTTGAGCAGGCGGCCACCGTCCCAGTTGCCGTCCTGGTTGTAGCGCGCCAGGTTCCACTCCGGCACCTTGAGCATGTTCTGGGTGTAGTCACCCTGCAGCTCGAAGCGGAAGTAGTTGGCGGTCAGGGTCACGTTGTCGATCGGCTTGAACTGGAAGGTCAGCTGGCCGCCCTTGCGCTCGCGCTTCTCTTCCTTCACCGCGAAATTGACCGAGGTCGGCATGAAGAACTCGCTGTAGTTCTTGCCGGTCTGGTTGTTGAAGCCGGACTGCCCCCACCAGTAGTGGATGCCATCCTGCGGCAGCAGGCCACCGTTGGCATCACGGGCAGTGGTGCCGTCGCCATACCACTGGTAGTCCTCGGTGCTGGCTTCCATCGTGCGGCTGGTGCGCTTCTGCTGGGTCACGCCGACGAGCACGCCGAAGCGCTCGTCCTTGCTGTGCCAGGAGTACAGCGCCGACGCCTGCGGATCGATGTCGTGGCTGGTGTCCGAGGAGGTGCCTTCCAGGTTGACGTAACCAGAGTTGGCTTCCATGTCGAGCGGGCGACGGGTGTGCAGAATTACGGTACCGCCGATGCCGCCTTCATCGATGCGCGCTTCCGGCGACTTGAACAGTTCCGCGCTGGACAGCATGTTGGACGGCAGCAGCGTGTAGTTGAACGAACGCGTGGCCTCGTTGTTGGTCTCCGAAGACGCAACGAAGTTGCCGTTCAACTGGGTCAGGGTCAGGTCTGGCGCCAAGCCACGCACGCTGACGGACTTGCCTTCGCCGCCGCTGCGGGTGATCACCACGCCCGGCACGCGCTGCAGGGCATCGGCCACGTTTTTGTCGGGGAACTTGCCGACGTCTTCGGCGGTGATCACTTCGACCACGGCGTTGGCGTCGCGCTTCTGCTGCAGACTCTTTTCGATGGCGTAGCGATAGCCGGTGACGGTCACGCTGTCGAGCGTGGTGGCCTCCGGCGACGAAGCGGGGCTGGCCTGCTGTGCGAATGCACTGGCGGGCACCATCGCGGCGGCGAACAGCGCGGCGGTAATGGCGGCCGACAGCGTGTCGCGGTTGCGCATGCGGGACATCTTGTTCATTCCACTCTCTCCCTCTCCTGGATTGAAACGGTGGCGATACGTTGTTGAATCGATCTAATGTTTTGGGAGGGCTGTTGCCAGCGCTGAGCTCCCGTGCGTCCCGCATGCAGCCTGGTGGGCCCCCACCCACCGCTCCGGCAATCGTGACCGTTTGAAGTTGGATCGATCTAAACGATTGGCGGGGAATTTTTAGCACGGGTTCGGCAGGGAAGCATGCTGCTCCGCAATATGGCCAAGGCGGGCCGGGAACCGGGCGGATGACGTCGGCGGAGTGAAAACGTTTTCTTGCGCGGGACGGCGGAGGCGGGAGCCGGTGGTCGATCGTCCCGTGGTGAGAACCGGGTTCCCGGTGGAGCTGTGGCAACCGGCGAAAGGCAGCTCCCCGGTACCAAGGGCCGGAACGAGGGGCCTGGCAGCCCTCCCAGACGAAAAACGAGCGGCACCATGTTGCGCCGCAGAATGCATCCGCCGAAATCTCCGTGCTTTACTTGAATCGATCTAAATTCACGGCAACGTGGATCTGGACCGGTGCCAGCGGGGGAATGGCTGGCACGCCATGGCGGGCATCCGCCGTGCCTTTTTCCGTCTGCCGTACCGACATCGACCCACAGGATCCACGCATGCGCCGACTGCCGTCCGTCATCGCCGTTACCCCGTTGCGCCGCCCGCTGCCGCGCTTGGCCTGCCTGCTCGCGCTGGCCTTCGCGCCGGTCCTGCAGGCCGCCGCCCCGGTCGCGCTGGAGCGCGAGGTCAATACCTTCATCGGCAGCAAGGATGACGGCAACACCTTCCCGGGCGCGTCGGCACCGTTCGGCCTGATCCAGGTCAGCCCGATCGGCGAGCATTACGCCGGCTGGCGCTACGACGATCCGAAGATCCGCGGGTTCGGCCATTCATTCCTGTCCGGGGCCGGGTGCTGGGAGCAGGGTGGCCAGGTGTCGGTGCTGCCGGTCACCGGTAGCATCGGAAAGGGTGGGGACTTCAACACCGACGATGCCAAGAGCTTCGACCACAAGCGCTACGCGTCCACCTACACCCACGACGGCGAGATCGGCCAGGCCGGCTACTACAAGGTGCGCCTGACCGGTTACGGCGGCATCGATGCCGAAGCCACCGCGCGCACCCGTGCCGCCGCCGAGCGCTACACCTTCCCGGTCGACGCCGGCACCGGCCACGTGCTGGTCAACGTGGGCCAGGCCAACGAGCGCCATTCGGTGATCGGCAGCGTGATCGACGTGGTGGGTGATCGCGTGGTCGAAGGCAAGCTGGTCACCAAGAGCTTCTGCGGCGGCCACCAGTACACCACCTGGTTCCGCATCGAGTTCGACCGCCCGTTCAAGGCGTTTGGCACCTGGGGCGAAGAAGGCGGCCTGGCCGACGCGCGCCACCGCATGGAGGGCGAACAGAAGCCCAGTGGCGCCTGGTTGAGTTTCGATACCGGCAAGAACCGCGCGGTCACCGCGATCAGCGCGATCTCGCACGTGGACGCAGAAGGCGCGCGCAACAACCTGCGCAGCGAGGGCATGCAGGGCGGCAAGCTGCTGGGCTTCGAGCAGATGCGCAGCCAGTCGCAGCAGCAGTGGCGCCGTGAACTGGCCACCACGCGCATCCACGGCGGCAGCGGCGACGACCGCACCGTGTTCTATTCAGCGCTGTATCACGCGCTGCTGCAGCCGCTGACCGGCAGCGATGCCGACGGCCGCTACCGTGGCTACGACGATGCGATCCATCGCGCCGACGGCTGGACCTACTACGAGTACTTCTCGCTGTGGGATACCTATCGCGCGCAGAACCAGTGGCTGGCCCTGACCCGACCGGAGGTGGCGCGTGACATCGGCCGCAGCCTGCTGGCCATCAACGCGCAGGGCGGCTGGTTGCCGCGCTGGGGCTACGCCAACTTCGAGACCAACATCATGACCGGCGACCCGGTTACTCCGTTCCTGGTCGACCTGTGGCGCTTCGGCGCGCTGGACGGGCGCGAGGGCGAGGCCTACACCGCGCTGCGCCGCAACGCCTTCGAGCAGCCGCCGCTGAACTCGCGGCATGCCGGCCGCTCGGGCAACCCCGGCTACGTGGACAACGGCTACGTCGCCTACGACCGCGCGTTCCCCTCCAAGGGCATGGACGTGGACCCGCACCACGGCGGTTCGGCCACACTGGAATACGCCCTGGCCGACTGCGCGCTGGCGCAGATGGCCGATGGCCTGGGCCATGCCGACGACGCCAGCACGTTGCGTGCGCGTGGCGGCAACTGGCACAAGGTGTGGGACCCGCAGGTGCGCGACGAGGAGACCGGCATGAGCGGCTTCCCGCGTCCGCGCATGGACGACGGCAAGTGGTACGTGCCGTCCGACGGCCACTACAGCCCGCGCTCGCACCATGGCTTCCATGAAGGCACCGCGTGGCAGTACCAGTGGCTGGCGCAGCAGGACGTGCCGGGGCTGGTGCAGGCCATGCACGGCCGCGAAGAGGCCGGCAAGCGCCTGGATGCGTTCTTCGCCTACGACGCGCTGGTGCAGTCGCCGCTGACCGCCGCGCGCAAGGAATGGGTGGTGGGCCCGTACAGCTACTACAACCAGTACCGCTACAACCCCAACAACGAGCCGGACCTGCACGCGCCGTGGATGTACACGCTCATCGGCCAGCCGTGGAAGACCGCCACCGTGGTGCGTGCCGCGCAGCAGCTGTTCACCAACGCCCCCAATGGCGTTACTGGCAACGATGACCTGGGCACGATGTCGGCGTGGTACCTGTTCAGCGCGATCGGCCTGTACCCGGCGGTGCCGGGCAGCGGCCAGTTCCTGCTGCACACCCCGCGCTTCGACAAGGTGGAGGTGGACCTGGGCACCGGCCGCACGCTGACCCTGGCCGCCGCCGGTGCAGACGGGCGCACGCTGCAGTACGTGCAGGGCGTGCGCGTGGACGGCAAGGACCACGCCCCGGTGTGGCTGGACTGGAACCGGCTGCAGCAGGGCGGTCGCATCGACTTCGCCCTGGGCACGCAGGCCCCGACCCGCGGCTGGGGCACCCAGGTCGAGGCGCTGCCGCGTTCGTTCTGCGCCACCCCCGGGGCGGTGCTGGAATGAACCGTTGCATCGGCGGCGGTCGCGATCTGCGTGCCTGCAGGGGCGCGGTCCGCTTGCCGATGCGATCGTTTACGCTTGCCGGATGACAAGGACCGGGCAGACACCATGAATGACAAGGTCAAACCAGCGGGCAAGGGCACGCGCGCCGTCACCGTGACCGATATCGCCGAAGCGATCGGCGTGTCGCGGGCGACCGTGTCGCTGGTGCTGCGTGGCAGCCCGCTGGTCAATGTCGACACCCGCGCCAAGGTCGAGGCCGAGCTTCGCCGCCAGCGCTATGTCTACAACCGCGGCGCGGCCAACCTGCGCCGGCGCACCTCGTCCAGCGTGGCCCTGGTGATCAACGACCTGTCCAACCCGTTCTTCGCCGAATTCGCCTCCGGGGTGGACGAGGCATTGGGTGCGAAGGGGTTCGTGACCCTGCTGGGCAGCACCGGCGAATCACCGCAGCGGCAGCAGGCGGTGCTGACCACCCTGATGGAACACACCCCGGCCGGGTTGATCCTGTCGCCGGCCGAAGGCAGTGATGCGGCCGAACTGCGCCAGGTACTGGGCTTCAACGCCAACGTGCTGCTGTTCAACCGCGAGCCGCCCGGTGCCGACTGGGATTTCCTCACCCTGGACAACCAGCAGGGCGCCTACCTGGCCACCCGCCACCTGATCGAACGCGGGCACGAGCGCATCGCGTTCTTCGGTGGCCATGCCGATTCCAGTTCCTGCCACCAGCGCCGGTTGGGCTATGCGCAGGCACTGGCCGAAGCGGGCAGGGAGCTGCATCCGGACTGGCTGATCGAGTCGGCCCCCAGTCGCCTGGAAGCGGCCGCGCGCAGCGAAGAACTGTTCGCGCGCGTGCCGGCGCCGACCGCGGCGGTCTGCTACAACGACAGCGTTGCGCTCGGGCTGATGCTGGGCCTGGCCTCGCGCGGGGTGCGCCCCGGCGTGGACTTCGCCGTCACCGGTTTCGACGATATCTCCGAAGCGGCGGTGGCCTTGCCGCCGCTGACCACGCTCACCGTGAACCCGCGCGAGCGGGGCCGCCAGGCGGCCGAACTGCTGCTGCAGCGGCTGGACCATCCCGATGCCGCGCCACAACGCACCGTGGCGCCCGTACAACTGCGCATCCGCGCCAGCAGCGGCCCGGTGGCTGCGTGATGGCGTTTCCCTTTACCTGCCCGCGCAACGAGGCGCGTACCTGAATGCCCATTTCTCCAACGCCCCGACTGCCTGCCTCGTCATCGTCCGCGCCCGTGGTCAACACGCGCATGGCCCTGGCCGTGGCCACCACGATCTTCTTCATGTGGGGCTTCCTGACGTGCCTCAACGACATCCTGATCCCCCATCTGAAAGCGGTGTTCGAGCTGAACTACGCCAAGGCGATGCTGGTGCAGTTCACCTTCTTCGGCACCTACTTCCTGATGTCGCTGCCCGCCGGCCGGCTGGTGGCGCACCTGGGGTACAAGAAGGGCATCGTGGCGGGCCTGGCCATCGCGGCCGTCGGTGCACTCGGCTTCTGGCCGGCCGCCGAACTGCGCGTGTATGAAGCCTTCCTGGGCGCGCTGTTCGTGCTGGCCACCGGCATCACCGTGCTGCAGGTGGCCGCCAACCCGTACGTGGCACTGCTGGGGCCGGAACAGACCGCGTCGAGCCGGCTGACCCTGGCCCAGGCGCTGAACTCGCTGGGCACGGCAATCGCGCCGATCTTCGGCGGGCTGCTGATCCTGGGCAACACGGTCAAGAGCGCCGATGACATCGCCGCGCTGCCCTCGGCCGAGCAGATTGCCTACCGCGTGCAGGAAGCGCAGTCGGTGCAGGGCCCGTACGTCGGCCTGGCCATCGCGCTGGCGCTGCTGGCGGTGTTCGTCTACCTGTTCCGCCTGCCGGCGCTGACCGAAACCACCGAGCAGGGCGACAGTGGCACGCACACCCTGATGGATGCGCTGCGCCACAAGCACGTGCTGTTCGGCGTGCTGGCGATCTTCTTCTACGTGGGCGCCGAAGTGTCGATCGGCAGCTTCCTGGTCAACTACCTGTCGATGCCGTCCATCGGTGGTTTCACCGAGCAGCAGGCGACCCACTACGTGTCGGCGTACTGGACGCTGGCGATGATCGGGCGCTTCGCCGGCTCGGCGATCATGACGCGGTTCTCGCCGCGCCTGCTGCTGACCCTGTTCGCGGTGGTCAACGTGCTGCTGCTGGCGCTGACCATGCTTGGCTCGGGTCACGTGTCGCTGTATTCGGTGGTGGCGGTGGGCCTGTTCAACTCGATCATGTTCCCGACCATCTTCGCGCTCAGCATCGAGCGTTTGGGACCGCTGACCAACAAGGCCTCCAGCCTGTTGATCATGGCCATCGTGGGCGGCGCCGTGGTGCCGTACCTGCAGGGCGTGCTGGCCGACCATATCGGGCTGCAGCCGTCCTTCATCCTGCCGCTGGTCTGCTACGGCTACATCATTTTCTATGGCCTGTCGGGTTCGCGCCCGAGCGCCGCATTCCGCCAGGGAGCCTGAGGCCCGAATGAGCAAGATTGTCTGTTTCGGCGAGATTTTGATCGATCTACTTGCCCAACCGCCGGCCACGCCGGACACCCCGCGCGCGTTCCTGCAATACGCCGGTGGTGCGCCGGCCAATGTCGCCGTCGCGGCGGCACGGTTGGGTGCCGACACCCATTTCGCCGGCATGCTCGGCCAGGACATGTTCGGTGACTTCCTTGCCGAGAGCCTGGCCGACGCGGGCGTGGCCACCGACTGCATCGTGCGCACCGACGCGGCCAAGACCGCGCTGGCGTTCGTGGCCCTGGACGCGCACGGCGAGCGCAGCTTCAGCTTCTACCGGCCGCCGGCCGCGGACCTGCTGTTCCGCAGCAGCCACTTCCATCCCAACTGCTTCGCCGGCACGCGCAGTTTCCATGTGTGTTCCAACAGCCTGACCGAAGCGGAGATCGCCGAGGCCACGCTGGACGGCATGCGCCGCGCGCGCGCCGCCGGCGCCATGGTCAGCATCGACCTCAACCTGCGCCCCGCGCTGTGGCCGACCGGCGTGGACCCGCTGCCGCGGCTGTGGGAGGCCCTGCAGTTGGCCGAGCTGGTCAAGCTGTCGCGCGAGGAACTGGATTACCTGGCCGCCGCACACGCGGGTGGCGGCGACGCAGTGATTGCGCGGCTGCTGGGCGCGCAGGCGCAGGCGGTGGTGATCACCGACGGCGCCGCCCCGATCCGCTGGCACACCCGCCACACCGAGGGCGTGCTCACCGGCTTCCGCGTGCAGACAGTGGATTCCACTGCGGCAGGCGACGCGTTCGTGGGCGGGTTGCTGTTCGGCATCGGCGAGCGCGGCGGCGACGGCAGTGCCTTCGCCACGTTCTGCCAGGACCCGTCCGCCCTGACCGGGGCCATCCGCTTCGGTGCGGCGGTGGGTGCGCTGGCCGTGACCCGCAAGGGCGCGTTCGCCGCCATGCCCAGCCTTGATGAAGTCCAACAGCTGCTGCAGCAACAACAGGAAGACGCCGCATGACCACGCCGGTTCCGCCCACCCCCGATTTCCGTTCGCCTGCGTTCCTGCGCGCACATATCGCGCAGACCATGGCCTTCTACCAGCCGCATGAGATCGACCCCAACGGCGGCTTCTTCCACTACTACCGTGACGGTGGCAGCGTGTACGACGCCAGCCACCGCCATCTGGTGAGCAGCACCCGCTTCGTGTTCAACCACGCGATGGCCTACCGCGAGTTCGGCAAGCCCGAGGACCTGGCGGCGGTCGAGCACGGCCTGCGCTACCTGCGCCAGGTGCACCGCAATCCGGCCACCGGCGGCTACGCCTGGACCCTGCGCGATGGCGTGGTCGAAGACGCCACCAACCACTGCTACGGCGTGGCGTTCGTGCTGCTGGCCTACAGCTGTGCGCTGAAGGCCGGCATCAGCGAGGCCCGCGGGTGGATGGACGAAACCTGGCAGCTGCTGGAACTGCGCTTCTGGGAACCGTCGTTCGGCCTGTACAAAGACGAGGCGGACGCGAACTGGACCTTCAGCGACTACCGCGGCCAGAACGCCAACATGCACATGTGCGAAGCGATGCTGGCCGCGTTCGAGGCCAGCGGCGAACAGCGCTACCTGGAACGCGCGCTGCTGCTGGCCGACCACATGACCCGCCGCCAGGCCGCCCAGGCTGATGGGCTGGTATGGGAGCACTACGACCGCCAGTGGCAGATCGACTGGGACTACAACCGCGACAACCCCAAGCACCTGTTCCGCCCGTGGGGTTTCCAGCCCGGCCACCAGACCGAGTGGGCCAAGCTGCTGCTGATCCTGGACCGCCATGTGCAGGCCGACTGGCTGGTTCCCACCGCCCGCCACCTGTTCGACGTGGCCGTGGCGCGTAGCTGGGACGCCGAGCGCGGTGGCCTGTACTACGGCTTCGCACCGGACGGCAGCGTCTGCGACGACGACAAGTATTTCTGGGTGCAGGCCGAATCGCTGGCCACCGCCGCGCTGCTGGCCAAGCGCACGGGCGATGCGCAGTACTGGGACTGGTACGACCGGCTGTGGGGCTATGCCTGGCAGCACATGATCGACCACCGCTACGGCGCCTGGTACCGCATCCTGGACGCGGACAACCGTTCCTACAGCGACGAAAAAAGCCCGGCCGGCAAGACCGACTACCACACCATGGGCGCGTGCTACGAAGTGCTCAACGTAGTGCGTTGAATCCGGTAAAGCCGACCGTCGGTCGGCTGCCCCAAACCCGGTAGAGCCGACCGTTGGTCGGCTGCCCCAACATCCCGGTAGAGCCGACCGTTGGTCGGCTGCCCCAGAATCCCGGTAGAGCCGACCGTTGGTCGGCTGCTCCCACAACCAGGCAGGCCACCATGCGCGCGCACCGCCGTTTCCATGTCGTTGCACCGGCCTGCTGGCTGTTGCTGGTCCTGCTGGCCGCGTGGGCACCGCCCGTCGCGGCCGCCCCATTGGCGGCAGACTGGTCATTCCGCCTGCTGCCCGGTGACGCGCGCGGTGCCGCGCACCCCGGCCTGCAGCAGTGGCGCCCTGCGCAGGTGCCGGGCGCGGTGCATACCGATCTACTGGCTCAAGGGCTGATCCCCGATCCCTACGTGGGCGCGCCCGAGGCGGGCCTGCAGTGGATCGGCCTGGCCGCCTGGGAATACCGCGCCCGCTTCGACGTGGACGCTGCCACGCTGGCACGCGCGCATGCCGAGCTGGCGTTTGAAGGCCTGGACACCTTTGCCACGGTGAGTTTGAACGGCCAGCCGCTGTTGCAGGCCAACAACAGCCACCGCACCTGGCGCGCGCGGGTGGACGGCCGGCTGCGTGCCACCGGCAATGAACTGCGCATCGTGCTGCGGTCCCCGATCACCACGCTGCTGCCGGGCGTGCAGGCGATGCCGCACAAGATCGCCGGCAACTACCCTTCGCCGTACGGCGACGAGCCCAAAGACGCGATGGTCGGCAACTTCGTCCGCAAGCCGGGTTACCACTTCGGCTGGGATTGGGGCCCGCGTTACGTGACGGCCGGCATCTGGCGCCCGGTGCAGCTGGACAGCTGGAATGCGCAGCGCCTGACCACCCTGGCCGTGCAGACCCGCGCGCTGGACGCCGCGCACGCCGATCTGGCGATCACCGTGCAGGTGGAAAGCGCCGCGCGTGGCACTGCCGCAGTGCGCGTGGACGTGCTGGACCCGGATGGTGTGTCAGTGGCCCGTATCGATCGTGACGCCTCACTGCAGGCCGGCGACAACGCCATTACCGTGCCGGTCGCGCTGAAACAGCCGCGCCGCTGGTGGCCGGCGGGGCAGGGCGAGCAGGCGCGCTATACCGTGCGGGCCACGCTGGCACCGGGCGGTGCGGACGCGCGCCGGATCGAACAGCGCATCGGCCTGCGCACCGTCGAGCTGCGCCGTGACGTGGACCGCCAGGGCGGGCAGGGCTTCGCGTTCGTCATCAATGGCGTATCGATCTTCGCCAAGGGCGCCAACGTCATCCCGTTCGACATGTTCCCGGCGCGGGTGGATGCCGCGCGGATCCGCCGCGAGCTCACCGCCGCGCGCGACGCCAACATGAACATGCTGCGCAACTGGGGCGGGGGCTACTACGAGGACGATGTGTTCTTCGACATCGCCGACGAGCTGGGCCTGCTGGTCTGGCAGGATTTCATGTTCGGCGGCGGCATGCAGCCCGGCTACGACCCGGCGTTCCGCGCCAACGTGGTGTCCGAGGCGCGCGACAACGTGCGCCGGCTGCGCCACCACCCCAGCGTGGTGCTGTGGTGTGGCAACAACGAGGAAGAAACCGCCTGGAAAGACTGGGGCCATGGCCGCGACCTCACCGCTGCCGACCCGGCCTTCGCGGCGAAGGTATGGCAGGGCTACGTGGACCTGTTCGGCAACGACCTGCGCCAGGTGGTGGCCGATGAAGGGCTGGGCGTGCCGTACTGGTCCAGCTCGCCCAGCAACGACCTGGACGACAAGGCCAACGATTCCACCCGGGGCGACAAGCACTACTGGCAGGTCTGGGGCAACCCGGCGCTGCCGGTGACCGCGTACCTGCGCGAGACCCCGCGCTTCATGTCCGAATACGGGCTGCAGGCATGGCCGTCGCTGCGTGCGCTGGAGGGCATCATTCCGACCGCCGATCAGCAGGTGGACAGCGCCACGGTGCGCGCCCACCAGAAATTCATGGCCGGCGAGGGCAACCAGCGCCTGTTGAAGTACATCGAAGAGGAGTACGGCACGCCGCGCGATTTCCCGGCGTTCGTGTACCTCAGCCAGGTGATGCAGGCCGACGGCATCCAGCTGGCCGCGCTGCACCACCGCGCGTCGCGGCCGTATACGATGGGCTCGCTGTACTGGCAGCTCAACGATGTGTGGCCGGGTGCCTCGTGGTCCAGCATCGACTACGCAGGCCGCTGGAAGGCACTGCACTTCCACGCCAAGCGCTTCTTCGCCGACCAGGCCGTGGCCGCATTGCGCGACGACGGCATGACCCGGGTAAGCCTGCTCAACGACCGCCAACAGGGCCTGCAGGCGACCTGGCGCCTGCGCGTGATGGATCTCGATGGCGCGCTGCGCAGTGAGCAGCGGCGTACGGTGGCCTTGCCGCCGTTGTCCGCGCTGGAGGTGGGCCGGTTCGCCGATGCGGACCTGTTGAAGGGGGCCGATCCAGCACGCACCGTAGCAGTGGTGGAGTTGTTCGACGGCGGAAGGCTGCTGTCACAGCAGCGGGTGTATTTCGCGCCGGCCAAGGCCTTGCTGCTGTCACCGGCGACGATCGACAGCGAACTGCGCGCCGATGGCGACGGGTATGTGTTGACCCTGCGTTCGCCTACGTTGGTGCGTGCGCTGTGGATCGCCTTCGATGGGCTGGACGCCACGCTTGACGACAACGCGCTGGACCTGGTGCCGGGCGAGACAGTGACGATTCGGCTGCACGCGGATGCCGACCTCGCATCGCTGCAGAACGCGTTGAGGCTCACCTCATTGGTCGATGCAATGGCCGCACGCTAGCGGCGGCAGCCTGTCTGCGCACGCCTGGAGTATTCTCCAACGTATCGTTGACCAGGCCACGCGCGTGTTCGCAGCAGACAGACGCATCATCCAGAGCAGGTGGCAGGCAGAAGCGTATCCCCGCGAGAATTCACTCGCTTTCGCCAATGGATTCTATTGCCTGTTCGAAACGTCCGAGCCACACCCGCAGGTGATGGAAAAGGCATGGGTTCCGGCGTCGGATGCGTGGCAGGCCGACGCCGAGGGTTGCGAGGGGCTGGCAGTCCTGAATACCGTCGCGCTGTCAGACACGCGGATCACCTGCGGCGAGTGCTGCGCCGCAGGTGAAGATGGCTTTATCGCGGTGAGTGAGGCGGCAACCAATACGTTGGTCTGGCTGCTGGTGCTGCGCCGAACGGACCCATTCGTCAGCGTGGCGCTGGAGGAAGATGGCGTTCGCGCCACCTCGTCGCGCGGCACAACGGTTCTCATCCCGTTGGACCGCCCGGATCAGCTATCCATCACGTGGGCCTGAAGACGCTTGCTGCCTCCGCCCCCGTTCGCCTCGCGGTCATAGCGTGATCTGCTGGAAATTCTCGACGCGGTCGTGGCCGTGGGTCGCTTCGCCGTTGCGCGGCAGCGGGTAGTCATCCAGGCGGTCGAGCAGGCGGGTCTGCAGGCCCGCCTCGCGTGCGGCGTCCAGCTCTTCCACCACGTCGGACAGGAACACGATCTGGCCTGCCGGCACGCCGATCGCCTTGACGATGTGGCGGTAGCTGTCGGCATCGCGCTTGCCGCCCACTTCGGTGTCGAACCAGCCCGAGACCAGCCCGGTCAGGTCACCGGCCTCGCTGAAGCCGAAGAACTGCTTCTGCGCCGGCACCGAGCCGGACGAATATACGTACAGCGGCTTGCCTTCGGCATGCCATCCCTTCAGCACCGCCGCCACGTCCGGGTAGAAGTGCGCCTTGTAGTCGCCGTTGCGGTAGCCGCTTTCCCAGATCATGCCCTGCAGCGCCTTCAGCGCGGTGTGCTTGCGGTCCTGGTCGATCCAGCCCTGCAGCGTTTCCACGACCAGGCTGTCCTGGCAGGCGCCACCGATCTCCACGGCCACCGCGTCCAGCCAGCGGCGGACCTCCGGCTGCTGGCCATGGGCAGCGACGAACGCCGGCAGGGCCTTGCGCGCATAGGGGAACAGCACGTTCTTGACGAACGAAATGCTGCTGGTGGTGCCCTCGATATCGGTGAGGATGACGGTTGGATGCGGCATGGATCAGTCGGCCTGGTGCTGTGCGGGGTGGTAACGCGGGAACTGCTGGGCGATATCGCTGCCGGTGAAATGGCCGACCCAGCCGTCGGCTTCGGTGAAGAAGCGGATCGCCACGAAGCTGGGTTCTTCGCCCATGTCGAACCAGTGGGTGATGCCATCGGGCACGGCGATCAGGTCATCCTTGACGCACTCGATCTCGTAGACCTTGCCGTCCAGGTGCAGGGTGAACAGGCCGGAGCCGGCAACGAAGAAGCGCACTTCGTCTTCCTTGTGGAAGTGTTCGTCGAGGAACTTCTTCCGCAGCTCGGCGCGGTTGGGGTTGTCCGGGGCGATCGAGGCCACGTCCACGCTCTTGAAGCCATGTTCGGCCACCAGCCGGTCGATGTCGGCCTTGTAGGCGGCGAACACCTCCTCCTGGCTCGCGCCGGGCGCGACCGCCTGGGTGGCCTGCCAGCGCTCGAAGGTGACGCCGATCTGCTTGAGTTCGGCGGCGATCGCCGCGCCATCACGGCTGTCGAACAGCGGGGCGTCCGGGGCGGTGTCGTCAAAAATGCGGAGTCGGCTCATGGCGGCGGCAGCGAGGCGGAGAAGGGGGAAGGAAAGGGTACCAGCGCAGCGCCGGGGAAGGGGCCGCAGGCGGATGGTGAAGGGCGGAATACAGATTCCCTTCAGGAATCTGGAGAGTCCGCAGCCCACGGTAGTGCCGGCCGCTGGCCGGCTCTTCATGAACGTTGGAAGATCTGGAAGAGCCGGCCAGCGGCCGGCACTACCTGGATTGCGTGGAGCCGGCCAGCGGCCGGCACTACCGGAATTGCGTGGAGCCGGCCAGCGGCCGGCATTACCGGGGTGCCGCGCTGCCTTTCAGCCGCGCAGCTTGCGCAGTTCCAGTTCGCAATGGAACAGGAATTCAAAGGCTTCCAGGTGCCGGCGTGCTTCGGCCATCGTGCGGCCCCAGGCGTACAGGCCGTGGCCGTCGATCAGGTAGCCCCACAGGGATTGGGTGTCGAGCAGCGCGTCGACCTGGGCCGACAGCACGTCCATGTCCTGGGTGTTGGCGAACACCGGCACGTCGATGGCCATTTCGTGGGTGCTGTTGCCGTGGAAGGCCTTGAGCAGCTCGTAGCCTTCCAGGCGGATATGCCCCTGCGGCGCATACAGGCGCGAGGCCACCGTCTGCACCGGCGAGTGGGTATGCAGCACGCAGCCGATTTCCGGGAACCGGCGATACAGCTGGGTGTGGAGCAGGGTCTCGGCGGACGGCCGCAGCGGACGGCCCACGGCCTTGCCGTCGAAGTCGACCACCATGATGTCGTCCTCCACCAGCCGACCCTTGTCCTTGCCGGACACGGTGATCGCCGCATGGCGGTCATCCAGGCGATGGGAGAAGTTGCTGCTGGTCGCCGGTGTCCAGCCCGACTGGGCCAGCTCACGCACGTTGTCGATCAGCACCTGGGCCAGCTCGCTCAGGCGCGCCGTATCGTAGGGGAAGGTGTTCATGGCTGGCATTTTAACGGGGTGGATCGGTAAAAGCAGGTACTACGTAGAGCCGTTTTCCTGACTGGGCTGGGCGGGGTGGGGTTTGCGGGGGACGCCGTGAATCCGTCCATGGAGGCTTGGTCGCCGCTTGCGCGTGTGCGCTCTCGTGCGCACACGGCAAGACCGGGGTTGGGCGTCCTGCCCAACCCGCCCGAGGCATGCCTCGGGCCCATGCGGCTCACACCCCCGCAAACCCCACCCCGCCCAGCCCCCGACACACTGAGGCGCGTGCCAGCCGGTGGGGTGGGAGAGAAAAAGCAAAGCCGGCCAGTGGCCGGCTCCAAGGCGTGACGACCAACGGTCGTCACCTACCGCGATTTCATTTTTTGTGACCAATCCCCGAACACCGAACACCGGCCATCAAGGGGCACGCTGTCGACAAGTGGCGATCAACAGTCACCCCCATCAATTTCACCCTTCCTCAGCGGCCCCGATCACCCCGAGCAATGAAACCAGGCAACACCCCTCCCAGCCCAAACGCTGCGTTGGCTTCCGGCACCGTCACACGGAACCTGTCGAGGGTGGGACGGGGTGAGGTTGCGGGGGTGTGAGCCGCATGGATGCGGCGACCAAGCCTACAAGGACGTACTTGCGGCGTCCCCCGCGGCCTCACCCCGTCCCGCCACCCCCACAGCACCCCAGAGCCGCAATTGCCGTTGCCGTTGCACTTGCACTTGCAGTAAAAAGCGGGCCGCCGGGCCGCAGGCCCGGCAAAACCCCACCCTTTACTTCCCGGCAAGCCGACTATTCCGATACCCATACCCGAAGTAGATCGCAAAGCCCACCGCCGTCCAGATCCCCATCAGCATCCAGTTGTGCGCCGTCATCGCCGTCAACAGCGCGATACAGCTCAGCACCCCCAGACTGCAGATCAACCACGCCATCGGCATCCGGAACGGACGCGGCAAGTCTGGCTGCGTACGACGCAGAATCAACACCCCCGCGCACACCGCCGCGAACGCAATCAGTGTCCCCATCGACGTCAGCTCCCCCAGGATATCCAGCGGGAACAGCGCCGCCAGCAACGCGATCCCGATCCCCGTGATCACCGTATTGATGTGCGGCGTCCGGTACTTCGGGTGAATCTTCGTGAACACCGGCGGCAGCAACCCGTCGCGGCCCATGATCATGAAAATACGCGGCTGCCCGATGATCATCACCAGCACCACCGACGACAGCCCGATCAGCGCCCCGATCTCCACCACGATCCGCAACCAACCCAACTGCGGATGCGCCGCCACCGCCGTCACCACCGGCTCGTCCGTACCCAGCAACTGATACGGCACCAGCCCGGTCATCACCGCCGCCATCGCGATGTACAGCACCGTGCAGATCACCAGCGACAGCAACATCCCGATCGGCATGTCACGCTGCGGCTTGTGCGATTCCTGCGCCGCCACCGACACCGCCTCGAACCCGATATAGGCGAAGAACACCATCGCCGCACCGCGCAGCACCCCCTCGAAACCGTACTTGCCCGGCCCCGCGTTCTCCGGAATGAACGGCGTCCAGTTGGCCGGATCCACATACTTCCAGCCGGCGATGATCACCAGGATGATCAGCCCGGTCTTCAGCACCACCATCGCCATGTTCATCGCCGAGGATTTGCTGATCCCCACGTAACACAGCCAGGTCAGCAGCAGCACCAGGATCGCGGCCGGAATGTTGGCGATCGCCCCGGTCGGGCGCAGTTGCCCATCCAACGGCGCGCTGACCAGTGCAGCGGGCAGGTGGATGTCGAAATGACTGAGCAGGCTCAGGAAATAGCCGGTCCAGCTCACCGCCACCGCCGAGGCCGACACACCGTATTCGAGCACCAGCATCCAGCCGATGAACCAGGCCGACAGCTCGCCGAACGTGGCGTAGGTATAGGTGTAGGCGCTGCCCGAGACCGGCACCATCGCCGCGAACTCGGCATAGGCCATCGCGCAGAACGCGCAGCAGATCGCGGCGAGCACGAACGACAGCATGATCGCGGGGCCAGCGTGGTTGGCCGCGGCCTGGCCGGTGATCACGAAGATGCCGCCGCCGATCACCGCGCCGATGCCCAGCGCGGTCAGCCCCCAGGGGCCGAGCGTGCGGCGCAGGCTCAGGCCGTTGGCGTCTTCGTGGGCGGCGTGCGGGTGCTTGGTGGCCCACAGTTGCTTGAACATGGTGTGTTTTCTTATAGGTGGAGCGTATGTGGAACGGGCCGGCGCGTGGGCCGGCCCGTCAGGTACATCAGGCGGACGGAGTGTTGAGCTTGCTGTGGCGCATGCCGTAACCGAAATAGATCAGCAGGCCCAGCACGGTCCAGCCCACGAACAGGTGCCAATGCACCACGAACGCCTGCCAGAACAGGAACAGGCACGACGCCGCGCCGAGCGGGCAGATCACCCACACCAGCGGCACGCGGAACGGACGCGGCAGCTCCGGGCGGGTGTAGCGCAGGATCAGCACGCCCACGCAGACCGTGGCGAAGGCCAGCAGGGTGCCCATCGACACCAGCTCGCCGAGCACGTTCAGCGGCACCATGCCGGCCAGTGCGGCGGCGATCACGCCGACCACGATCGTGGCCCAGTACGGGGTACGGAAGCGCTTGTGGACCTTGCCGAACACCTTCGGCAACAGGCCGTCGCGCGAGATGGTGTAGGCGATGCGGGTCTGGCCCATCATCATCACCAGCACCACCGAGGACAGGCCGGCAATGGCGCCGATCTCCACGGCGGTCTTCAGCCAGGACAGGCTCGGGTAGGCTTCCAGCGCGGTGGCCACCGGCTTGTCGGTGCCCAGCAGGTGGTACGGCAGCATGCCGGTCAGCACCGCGCACACGATGATGTAGACGATGGTGCAGACCGCCAGCGAGCCCAGCAGGCCGATCGGCATGTTGCGCTGCGGGTCCTTGGTTTCACCGGCGGCGGTGGAGACCGCATCGAAGCCGATGTAGGCGAAGAACACGATGGTGGCCGCACGGAACACGCCGCTCCAGCCGAACTCGCCGGACACGCCGGTGTTTTCGGGGATGAACGGATGCCAGTTGGCCGGGTCCACATGGGCCGCGCCAATGCCGACGAACAGGCAGATCACGAAGACCTTGATGGCCACGATGATCGCGTTGACGAACGCGGACTGGGTCACGCCCACATACAGCAGGCCGGTCACCGCCGCCACGATCAGCATCGCCGGCAGGTTGAACAGCTTGCCGGAGGCGGCGAACTCATGCCCGTTCCAGGCAATGGGCGCGGCACTCAGCGCGTCCGGGAACGGCATGTGCAACGTGGTGGTGATGAAGCTGATCAGGTACGCCGACCAGCCCACCGCGACCGACGCCGACGCGAACAGGTACTCCAGCACCAGGCACCAGCCGATGAACCAGGCCATGCCTTCGCCGAGGGTGGCGTAGGAATAGGAATACGCGCTGCCGGAGACCGGCATCATCGCCGCGAACTCGGCGTAGCACAGGCCGGCCAGCGCGCAGGCGAAGCCGGCGAACACGAACGACAGCATGACTGCCGGGCCGGCGTGGTTGGCCGCAGCCTGGCCGGTCAGCACGAAGATGCCGGCACCGATCACCGCGCCGATCCCGAGCATGATGAGGTGTTTGGCTGTGAGGGTCCGTTTCAGTGTGGCTTCGCCGTCCAGGCTGCCTTCGATGGGTTCACCCGCGTCGACGTGGCCGGCGGGTTCAACCGGTTTGACCCTCAACAGAGACTTCAGCATGCAGTGCTTCCCTAAATGGACAAAGGTGAGGTGCGCGGTACATTGCCGGGCACCTTGATGGCAACTGGGCGCCCCAGCGTGCGGGGCCCGCTGTACCTTAGCCAAAGCTGAAGCCCGCGCACAAGCACAAATGCAGCATGGCCCGGCGATAATCGACAAATTCCGCCCGAACCCCCCGCTACCATGTCGCTGAACCCTGAATCCGTTGCCGTTGCTGATGCTGAACTGCGTGCCCAACTGGCTGCGTATGCGCAGCGCCAGCCTGCCCACGCCGCCCTGGCTGACGAATTCAGCACACTATTGGACGACCCGGAGAACCCCTTCCTGCGCGAACGCCTGGCCGGTCATTTCACCGGCAGCGCCTGGCTGGTCAGTGCCGACGGGGAGCGCGTGCTGCTCACCCACCACCGCAAGCTGGACCGCTGGCTGCAGCTGGGCGGCCACGCCGACGGTGACCGTAACCTGGCCCGGGTGGCGCTCAAGGAAGCCGAGGAAGAGTCCGGGCTGAGCGGGCTGGTGCTGGAGGATGGCGCGCTGTTCGACATCGACAAGCACTGGATTCCCGAACGCAGGGACGTGCCTGGGCATTGGCATTACGACGCTCGCTACGTGGTGCGGGCGGTGGGCAGCGAACAGTTTGCGATCAGCGAAGAGTCGCTGGCGCTGGCGTGGCGTGAGATCCGTGACGTGGCCGCGGCAGTGATCGACGCCCCGGACAACGACGACTCGCTGCCGCGCATGGCCAAGCGCTGGCTCGCCCGGTAGGCGACGACCGTTGGTCGTCGCGTGGGGCAATCGGCTCCCGTTCAAAGGTGTATCGACCAACGGTCGATAACTGCCTGGGGATCAATACAACACGCGCGTCCGCAGCGTGCCCGGGATCGCGGCCAGTTCGTCGCGCACGGCGCCGGCCTGTGCCTCGCTGGCGGTGATGTCGATCACCACGTAGCCCACCTTGGCATCGGTGCGCAGGAACTGGCCGTCGATGTTGACGTTGTGGCGCGAGAAGATCTCGTTGACCTTGGACAGCACGCCCGGCACGTTCTGGTGGATGTGCAGCAGGCGCAGGCTGTCCTCGTGCTCGGGCAGGGTCACTTCCGGGAAGTTGACCGCCGACAGGGTGCTGCCGTTGTCGCTGTAGCGCACCAGCTTGGCCGCCACTTCAACGCCGATGTTGTCCTGCGCTTCCAGCGTGCTGCCGCCTACGTGCGGGGTCAGGATCACGTTGTCGTGCGCGGTCAGCGGCGACACGAAGGCATCGCCGTTGCCCTTGGGCTCGATCGGGAACACGTCCAGTGCCGCGCCGCCGATATGGCCGGCGTGCAGGGCCGCATCCAGCGCGTCGATGTCGACCACGGTGCCGCGTGCAGCGTTGATCAGGTGCGCGCCGGGGCGCATGCGGGCCAGCTGCTCGGCGCCGATCATCCACTGCGTGGCCGGCGTTTCGGGCACGTGCACGGTGACAATGTCGGCGCGCGACAGCAGGTCGTCCAGGCTGATCGCCGCGCGGGCATTGCCCAGCGACAGCTTGGTTTCCACGTCGTGGAAGATCACCTGCATGCCCATGGCCTCGGCCATCACGCCCACCTGGGTGCCGATGTGGCCATAGCCGATGATGCCCAGCGTTTTGCCGCGCACTTCGTGGCTGCCGGCCGCCGACTTGGACCAGCCGCCACGGTGGCATTCGGCGTTCTTCTGCGGGATGCCACGGGTCAGCATGATCGCTTCGGCGATGACCAGCTCGGCCACGCTGCGGGTGTTGGAGTAGGGCGCGTTGAACACCGGGATGCCGGCCAGTTCGGCCGCGTCCAGGTCGACCTGGTTGGTGCCGATGCAGAAGCAGCCCACCGCCATCAGGCGCTTGGCGTTGGCCAGCACGTCGGCGCTGAGCTGGGTGCGCGAGCGGATGCCGACGATGTGGGCCTCGGCGATGCGTGCCTTCAACTCGTCCTCGGGCAGCGCCTTGCTGTGGAGTTCGATCTGCGAATAGCCGGCGGCGGTGAAGACGTCGATCGCGGTCTGGCTCACCCCCTCCAGCAACAGCACGCGGATATCCTGCTTCGGGAACGAGGTCTTCTTCGGCGACATGGGCGGGCGCAGCGTGTAGGGCGGGAGCGCCCAACTATGCCAGAACAGGCGGGGGATTGTGCAGTGCGCCAATCGGCGCGGCGATGGTTTCAGATGCATCCGTTGACACGTTGAAGGGGATGCCGGCGGGCAGGCCCGGCGTGGCGGTCTGCTACGCTTGGGAATTCCCTCGTCCTGCCTTGCCGCCATGACCGATCCGCGCCTTTCTTCGCTGTTGCAGGACTGCCCCGGGCTGCGGCTCACGACCGAAGCGGCCGATCTGGAGCATTACGGGCGCGACTGGACCCGGCGCTGGACGCCGGCGCCGCTGGCGATCGCCTTGCCGGGCAGCGTGGACGAGGTGCAGGCGATCCTGCGCTGGGCGAGCACGCACCAGGTGGCGGTGGTGCCGTCGGGTGGGCGCACCGGGCTGTCCGGTGGCGCGGTGGCTGCGAACGGCGAACTGGTGCTCAGCCTGGAGCGGATGAACAAGCCGCTGGCCTTCGACGCGGTGGACCGCACCCTGACCGTACAGGCCGGTATGGCGCTGGAAGCGGTGCACAACGCAGCGCTGGAGCACGGGCTGATCTACCCGGTGGACTTCGCCGCGCGTGGGTCGTGCTCGATCGGCGGCAACATCGCCACCAACGCCGGCGGCATCCGCGTGATCCGCTACGGCAACACCCGCGAGTGGATCGCCGGATTGAAGGTGGTCACCGCCAGTGGCGAGCTGCTGGAGCTCAACAAGGGCCTGATCAAGAATTCCAGCGGCTACGATTTCCGCCAGCTGCTGATCGCCTCCGAAGGCACCCTGGGCGTCATCGTCGAGGCGACGCTGCGGCTGACCGATCCGCCGCCGGCCAGCAACGTGATGCTGCTTGCACTGCCCAGCTTCGAGGTGCTGATGCAGGTGTTCGCCGCGTTCCGTGAGCGGATGCAGCTGCAGGCGTTCGAGTTCTTCACCGACCGCGCGTTGGAACACGTGCTGGCGCACGGTGCGCAGGCGCCGTTCGAGCAGGTGCACCCGTTCTACGTGGTCACCGAATTCGCGGCCGGCGACGAAGCCCAGGAGGCCGCCGCGATGGCGGCGTTCGAGGCCTGCATGGAGCAGGGCTGGGTCAGTGACGGCGTGGTCAGTGCCAGCGATGCGCAGGCCGCGCAGCTGTGGCGCCTGCGCGAGGGCATCACCGAAGCGGTGGCGCGTTACAAGCCCTACAAGAACGACGTGTCGGTGCGGATATCGGCGATGCCCGCGTTCATGGCCGAAACCCAGGCGCTGATCGGGCAGGCGTATCCGCAGTTCGACGTGGTCTGGTTCGGCCACATCGGCGACGGCAACCTGCACATCAACGTGCTCAAGCCCGATGCCACCGAAGATGCGGAATTCCTGACCCAGTGCGAGCACGTGACCAAGCTGCTGGCCCAGGTGCTGGCACGGTTCGATGGCAGCATCTCGGCCGAACATGGCATCGGCCTGGTCAAGAAGGGTTACCTGGACAGCACCCGCAGTGCGCCGGAAATCGCTTTGATGAAGGCGGTCAAACGTGCGTTTGATCCCCAAGGGCTGCTGAATCCCGGCAAGCTGTTCGACCTGTAGGACGCGACAGGTCTTCACGCAGGCTATACGCTCTGCGCTTTCCCACTTCGAACGACACCATGACGATGCGTCCGATCCTGCTTCTCGCCGTGCTTGCCCTGCCGTTGCCGGCGCTGGCCTCCAGTTTCGCCGGCTCGTCCGCTGGCTCCGCCTCCGGTGCCTCGTCGGCCGGTTCGTCCAGCTCGGACGATGACAAGATCGTGCTCGATGCGCGCGAAGACGCGGCGGCATTCGTTGCCAGCGACGGGGCCATCCGTGGCGCCCGCCTGGAAGCGGCCCTGCTGCACCTGCGCGAACACGATGCCGCGCAGCGTGATACCAGCGACCTGGCGTTGGCCCGGACCCTGCTGGCACGCTGATGCAGGCGCGTCGCCGGGCCCGCCACTGGCGTTGGGCGGCCCTGGCGGCGCTGTTGGCCTGTCCCTTCGCGCAGGCGGCGCTGCAGTTCGAGCTGCAGTCGGACGGACTTGATGGGCAGCAGATCCTGGCCGCCGAGCGTGCACTGCAGGACATGCAGCACGTAGTACCTGCCGCCTGGCAGGACCGTTTTGATCGCCCGGTAAAGGTCGGCTGGTCGTCCACCCTTCCAAAACACGTGCATGGCCGCACCCGCCGTGGCGCGATTACCCTGCGCCGTGACCTGCTCGATGACGTACGCACGGGCGAGCCACTGCCGCGCGCGCTGCAGGCCGCGCTGATCCACGAACTCACCCATGTGCTGGACCGCGCCGCAGGCGGGGGCTGGTCGCAGACGGCGCGATGGCGCGACCTCAGTGGCTGGCAGCAGCGCCCCTGGCGGCTGGGTCGCACCGGCAATCATTTCAGCACGCGCAGCCCCGACGAGTACGAGCGGACCAGCCCGGCCGAGTTCCTGGCGGTCAACGCCGAGCATTTCGTGCTGGATCCCGCATATGCCTGCCGGCGCCCGGCAGTGCATGCATGGTTCACCGCGCAGATCGGTGCCAGCGGACACGCCCCGGACTGCGATGCACGTCTGCCGTTGGTGCAGGCCGACGACGCATCGGGTGCCGCATCGCTGCTGCAGCTGGATCCGGCCCGCGTGTACGCGGTGGACTACCTGCTCGCCGAGGGCAACGACCGGCTGATGAGCCGCTGGGGCCACAGCATGCTGCGGCTGGTGATCTGCGCGCCGGGCCGCGCGCCGGGGCCTGCCTGCCGGATGGACCTGTCCTACCACCGGGTACTGTCGTTCCGCGCGTTTGTCGGCGATGTGCAGATTTCCAGTTGGCGCGGGCTCACCGGTTCGTACCCCTCGCGGCTGTTCGTGTTGCCGCTGAACCAGGTGATCAACGAGTACACCCAGCTGGAACTGCGCGGGCTGTCCTCGGTGCCGTTGCAGCTGCAGGCCGGGGAGATTGCCAGCCTGCTCGAGCGCGTGGCCCAGGTGCACTGGAGCTATGACGGCAGGTACCTGTTCGTGAGCAACAACTGCGCGGTGGAAACCGGCAAGCTGCTGCAGGAAGGCGTGCCGGCCTGGGCCACGCCCGGCCTGAACCGGATCACCCCGCGTGGCCTGCTGACACGCCTGACCCGGGAGGGACGCGCCGATCCCACAGTGCTGCAGAACCGGGCCGAGGCGACCCGCCAAGGCTACTACTTCGCCTCGGCGCAGGATCACTACCAACAGCTGTTCGAGGTGGCCCGGGCCGAACTGCCGCTGGACACTGCCGAGGTGGCCGCATGGCTGCAGCGTCCGGCGGCGCAGCGTGCACCGTGGCTGGGGCAGGGTGGGCTGCGCGCAACGGCGGCGTTGCTGCTGCTGGAACAGGCGGCACGCCAACGCGAGGAACTGCGTGCGCGCGACCAGCTCAAGCGCACGCTTGGCACCCGCGCACAGGGCGCCGACCCGGCCCGCGACACCTTGATGGCGCTGCTGCACGACACCGGCCAGCTGGTCAGCCCGGCGGCGCTGGTGCCGGGCGGCGGCTACGGTCTGCCGCTGGGCAGCGAGCGGGCGGCTGCCGCGGCATCCACCGCGGCCATCAGCGCCCGCGGCGTACCGGCGTGGCAGCAGCTGCAACAGCAGCTGCGCGCGCGCCTGCCGGCGGCACAGCAGCAGGAACTGGTCACGATCGAGAACAACCTGGACCGGCTGGGCGCGCGCATGCGTACCCTGGCGCGCGAGGAAACCGCTACTGACGCGGCAGTTCGATGACAAAGCGTGCGCCACCCAGCGCACTGGCGGTGCACGATACGCGGCCGCCATGGGCATCGGCGATGGCCTTCACCACCGCCAAGCCCAACCCGCTGCCGCCGCGCTGGCGCGAACGCGAGCCATCGCCGCGCATGAACGGGTCGAAGATGTGGGCGCTCAACGCGGGGTCGATACCCGGTCCCTCATCGTCGATGGATACCTGCACGTGGGTGGCGGTGTCATGCACGGCGATGCGCACGCGCCCGGGCGTGGCGTAGCGGCGCGCATTCTCCAGCAGCGCCATCAGGGCCTGGCGCACCCGGGTGGGATCGCAGTGGGCCGGATGCTCCTCGCGCGAGGTTTCCAGTTCCAGCACGAAACCGCCGCTGCGGAAGCCGGGGTCTACCAGGGTCATGACCGAATGCACTTCATGCACCACGTCGCTGCGCGCGCGGCGCACGTCTAGCCGCGCGCTGTCGGCCAGGCTCAGCACACGCAGGTCTTCGATCAGCCGGGACAGGCCTTCCACCTGCGCCAGCAGGCTGCGGAACTGGGCTTCATCGGGCTGGAACACCCCCTCGGCCAGACCCTGCAGACGGCCACGCAGGATGGTCACGGGGGTGCGCAGTTCGTGGGCGATCGCGGCGTGCCACATCACCCGGTCGGCATCCATGTTCTGCAGGCGGCGCGCCATGGCATTGAAGTCGTCCACCAGCAGCGCCACCTCGCCCAGCGAGCGGTCGCTGGCGGCGGCCCGCGCGCCAAGGTCGCCGCCGGCCAGCTTGCCGATGCTGTCCACCACCGAATTGAGCGGGGTCAGGATGCGCTGCGACAGCCGTACCGAGGCAGCCACGGCCACGGCGAGGCCCAGCAGGGTAACCGCGGCCATCCACACCAGTTCGGGGCCGGTGGGGGCCCAGCCGGTGGGTTCCTCGGCGTAGGGGTAGAAGTTCACCAGCACCGCGTACAGCAGGTAGGAGCTGAGGATCACCATCACGATCACCGCCAGCACCATCAGCGACATCGACACCACGATGTGCCGGCTCAGGCCCGGGCGGCGCATCAGTGGTCGGCCGCCAGCCGGTAGCCCACGCCGCGGACGCTGGCCGGCACGTTGCCCAGGCCCACGTCATCCAGCTTGCGGCGCAGCTTGCTGACATGGCTGTCCACGGTGCGCTCCAGGGCTTCGCTCTCGGGCAGGCACTCGTGCATGAGTTCGCTGCGGCTGAAGATCCGTGACGGGGCCAGCGCCATGCAGTGCAGCAGTTTGTACTCGGTCAGGGTGAGCAGCAGTTCGTGGCTGTAGCCGTCGCCCTCGACGTGTACGGCGTGGGTTTCGGGGTCGATCACGAGCCTGCCGACGCGCAGGATGCCGGGTTTGGCCGGGCCACGCGCATTGAGCGTGCGGCGCAGGACGGCGCGCACGCGCGCGGCCACTTCGGCCGGGTTGAACGGTTTGACCACGTAGTCGTCGGCGCCCATGCGTAGTGCGGTGAGCTTGTCCAGGTCCTGGTCCAGGGCGGTGAGCATGATGACCGGGGTGTCGCCGCGCTGGCGCACGGTGTTGAGCACGGTCCAGCCGTCCATGCCGGGCATCTGCACGTCGAGCAGGATCAGGTCGGGGCGGGCGCTGCGGTGCAGGGCCAGGGCGCCGATGCCGTCCTGCGCGCGCACGGTGCGCAGGCCTTCGCGATGGAGGTAGGCGGCAACGATGTCGGCGATTTCCGGTTCGTCTTCGACGATCAGGACCAGCGCGTTGAGCGAGCGGTCCCAGTGCGCGGCGGCGCTGGGCGAATCGGTGGCGTGCATGCGGGGCAGGGCCAGAAGGTGCTTGTGCTCCATCGTATCTCCACAGTTCCTCCATCGAAACCCCACGCAGGCGCCGCAGACTTCGCCATTCATGATTCTGGCCGCGTGTGCGGCCCTGTGCAGCTGATGAAAACCAACAGGATTCAAACCGCTGTATGGGCGGTGCTTGCGGTCATGCTTGCGGCATGTGCCAAGGACGAGGCGGCGCCGGTGGCGGTGCCGGAGGTGAGCGTGGTGTCGCTTTCGCCTGCGACGGTGCAGCGCGACGATGAGTTGCCGGGGCGTGTGGCGGCGGTGCGTACGGCGCAGATCCGCGCGCAGGTGGGCGGGATCGTGCAGCGGCGGCTGTTCGCGCAGGGGGCGGAGGTGCAGGCGGGTACGCCGTTGTTCCAGATCGACCCGGCGGCGTTCCGTGCGGAGGTGGACAGTGCGCGGGCGTTGCTGCAGCGCAGTGAGGCGGCGGTGGCGCGGACGCGGGTGCAGTCGGAGCGGCTGGGTTCGCTGGCGGCGGCGCAGGCGGTGAGTCAGCAGGCGCGGGATGACGCGCATTCGGAGCATCAGCAGGCGGTGGCGGACGTGGCACAGGCGCGTGCGACGCTGGCGCGGCGGCAGTTGGATCTTCGCTATGCGACGGTGGAGTCGCCGATTGCGGGGCGTATCGATCAGGCGCTGGTGACCGAAGGGGCGTTGGTGACGGCGAGCGATGCGACGCCAATGGCGGTGGTGCAGCAGTTGGACCAGGTGTACGTGGATGTGCGGCAGCCGGCGTCGATGCTGGAGGGTATTCAGCGTGCGGTGGTGGCCGGTCAGCTGGATGCGGCGAAGGGTTTGCCGGTGACGCTGCTGGGTACGGGCGGGACGCCGTATGTGGAGCAGGGGCGGATGCTGTTTTCGGGGATCAATGTGGACGCGGAGACGGGCGACATTGTGTTGCGGATCGTGGTGGACAATCCGGCGCGCCGGTTGTTGCCGGGGATGTTCGTGCGGGCGCGGGTGCCGCGCGGGGTGCAGGTGGGTGCGTTGTTGGTGCCGCAGCAGTCGGTGCTGCGTAGTACGGGCGGGCAGTCGTATGCGTGGGTGGTGAGTAAGGAGGGCAAGGCGGTGATCCGGACGATCGAGGTGGATGGTCTGGTGGGCCGGGAGTACGTGGTGAGCCACGGGCTGCAGGCGGGTGAGCGGGTGGTGGTGGAAGGGCAGGAGCGGTTGCAGGAAGGGATGGCGGTGACGGCCCGGCCTTGGCAGCCGGCTGCTGCTGGTGTGAAGGCGAAAAGCGAAAGCTGAAAGGCCAGAGCTGCCTTCAGCACCTGCTCTGTGGCTGGGCCGGGGCGGGTAGGTTCACGGGACACGCCGCAAGTACGTCCGTGTAGGCTCCGTCGCGCCATCCATGGCGCTCAGGGTCCCGTGAACCCACCCACCCCGACCCTCGACACTGGGCTGGTGGCCTTGGGCGAGCGAAGTGCAACGGCGGCGTTTCTCGGCACCTGTCGCGATCCAATCGACGTGGGGTCCTCTGTCTTTGGTCTTGTGGAGCGAATGCCGCAGGTGCAGTGGAAGCTCTGCTTTCCTGTGCGCGCCAGCCATGTGTCAGGGGCTGGTGCGGGTGGGGTTGCGGGACCCTGAGCCGCATGGATGCGGCGACGGAGCTTACAGGGATGTACTTGCAGCGTGTCCCGCAACCCCACCCGCACCTGCCCAGCCCGGTGCAGGCGCGGACAGTAGCTCTTGCCCTTGCCCTTGCCCTTGCTCTTGCTCTTGCTCTTGCATCGCAGTGGCTTGAGCAATCCCGCAGTACGACGAAGAACCTTTTTTGTGGATGACGATGCCACTGCACCGGCTGCTTTCGCTGCGGTGCCACGGCGAGAGGATGTTGCATGCCGCAGTTTTTCATTGAGCGCCCGGTGTTTGCGTGGGTGCTGGCTATTTTCGTAGTGCTGGCCGGTGCGCTGGCCATTCCGCGCCTGGCGATCGAGCGCTATCCCAGCGTTGCGCCGCCCAGCATCAGCATCTATGCCAGCTATCCCGGGGCGTCGGCGCAGACCATGAACGATGCCGTGGTCGGGCTGATCGAGCGCGAGCTGTCCGGGGTCAAGCACCTGCTGTATTTCTCCTCGTCCACCGATACCTCGGGTGAGGCCTCCATTACCGCTACCTTCCGCCCCGGCACCGATCCGGAGCTGGCCCAGGTGGACGTACAGAACCGCATCAAGGCGATCGAATCGCGGCTGCCGCAGGCAGTGCGACAGAACGGCCTTGGCGTGGAGGCCGCCGATTCGGGCTTCCTGATGCTGGTCGGGCTGCGCTCCACCGATGGCCGCCTCGACGAAGTGGCCCTGAGCGACTACATGGCGCGCAACATCGTCGAAGAACTGCGGCGCATCGATGGCGTAGGCCGTGTGCAGCTGTTCGGTGCCGAACGTGCCATGCGGATCTGGGTCGACCCGTCACAGCTGGTGGCCTACCGCCTCACCCTGGGCGACCTGACCACCGCCATCAGCGAACAGAACGCGCAGATCGCCCCCGGCCGGGTCGGCGATTCGCCGGCGTTGCCGGGCCAGCGGGTCACCATTCCCCTCACCGTGGAAGGCCAGCTGAGCACGCCCGAGGCGTTCGCCGCCATCGTGCTGCGGGCCAACCCGGATGGCTCCCGGGTGGTCATCGGTGACGTGGCGCGGGTCGAGCTGGGCGCAGAAAGCTATGCGTGGTCCACCCGTGAGAACGGCGCGCCGGCAACCGCGGCGGCCATCCAGTTGTCGCCGGGGGCCAACGCAGTGAAGGTGGCCGGCGCGGTACGTGCGCGCATGGCCGAACTCGAACCCACCCTGCCGGTGGGCATGCAGTCCACCGTGCCGTTCGACACCGCGCCGTTCGTGGCGATCTCGATCCAGAAAGTGCTGATCACCCTCGTCGAGGCGATGGTGCTGGTGTTCGCTGTGATGTACCTGTTCCTGCAGAACATCCGCTACACGCTCATCCCGGCGATCGTGGCGCCGATCGCGCTGCTGGGCACCTTTGCGGTGATGCTGGCGGCCGGCTTCTCGATCAACGTGTTGACCATGTTCGGCATGGTCCTGGCGATCGGCATCATCGTCGACGATGCCATCGTGGTGGTGGAAGGCGTCGAGCGGATCATGGCCGAAGAAGGCCTGCCGCCACGCGAGGCCACCGCCAAGGCGATGAAGGAGCTCACCGGTGCGGTGATCGGCATCACCCTGGTCCTCACCGCGGTGTTCATTCCGATGGCGCTCGCCGATGGGTCGGTGGGCGCGATCTATCGGCAGTTCAGCCTGGCCATGGCGGTTTCGATCCTGTTCTCGGCGCTGCTGGCGCTGACCCTGACGCCGGCGCTGTGCGCCACGCTGCTCAAGCCGAGCACGCGCGGCCACCACGGGCGTGGTGGTTTCTTCGGCGCGTTCAACCGCGGCATGGCGCGCATGACCGACGGCTACCAGGGGCGCGTGGTGCGCATCCTGCAGCGCGGTGGACGCAGCATGGCCGTGTTCGCCGCACTCGTGGTGGCGCTGGGGCTGGGTCTGCATCTGCTGCCCGGCGCGTTCCTGCCCGAAGAGGACCAGGGCTACTTCATGACCTCCATCCAGCTGCCGGCCGATGCCACCGCCGAGCGCACCCTGGAGGTGATGCAACGCTACGAGGCACACATCGCCGCGCGTCCGGGCATCGCCTCCAACCAGGCGATCATGGGCTACAGCTTCGCCGGGTCGGGGCCGAACGCGGCCATGGCTTACACCATGCTCAACGATTGGGACGCGCGCGCCGGTGCCACCGTGGCCGACGAGGTTGAACGCGCGCAGCAGGCCATGGCTGCTGCGCCGGAAGGCCAGGTGATCGTGGTGACCCCGCCGGCCATCGACAGCCTGGGCACCTCGTCCGGGTTCGACCTGCGCCTGCAGGCGCGTACCGGCCAGAGCCAGGCGCAGCTGCAGGCGGCCCAGCAGCAGCTGCTGGCGCTGGCCGCCGCCAGCCCGCTGCTGCGCGACGTGCATGCCGAAGGCCTGCCATCGGGCAGCACCGTGCGGTTGGAGATCGACCGGCACAAGGCGCAGGCCATGGGCGTGGGCTTCAGTGCGATCAGCGACACGCTGTCGGCGGCGATGGGCTCGCAGTACGTCAACGATTTCCCCAATGCAGGCCGCTTGCAGCAGGTGATCGTGCAGGCCGACGCACCGCACCGCATGCAGGTGGACGATGTGCTCAAGCTGCACGTGCGCAATGCCAACGGCGGCATGGTGGCGTTGGCCGAGCTGGTCACCCCGGTGTGGTCGCAGACGCCATTGCAGCTGGAACGCTACCAGGGCTTCCCGTCGCTCAGCCTGTCCGGCAATGCCGCAGCGGGCGCGTCCAGCGGCCAGGCCATGGCCGAGATGGAGCGGCTGGCGCGGCAGCTGCCGGCCGGCTTCGCACTGGCCTGGACCGGGCAGTCGCTGCAGGAGCGCGCCTCCGGTGCGCAGGCGCCGTGGCTGATGCTGCTGTCGATGCTGGTGGTATTCCTGGTGCTGGCCGCGCTGTATGAAAGCTGGTCGATCCCGGCGGCGGTGTTGCTGGTGGTGCCGCTGGGCCTGCTGGGCGCGGTGGCGGCCGTACTGTTGCGCGGGTTGCCCAACGATGTGTTTTTCAAGGTCGGGATGATCACCGTGATCGGGCTGTCGGCCAAGAACGCGATCCTGATCGTGGAGTTCGCGCGCCAGCTGCAGCTGCAGGGGCATGGCCTGGTGGATGCAGCGATCGAGGCGGCACGGCTGCGGCTGCGCCCGATCCTGATGACGTCGCTGGCGTTCGCGCTGGGCGTGGTGCCGTTGATGCTGGCCACCGGCGCGTCGGCCGAAACCCAGCATGCGATCGGCACCGGGGTATTTGGCGGGATGCTGACCGCCACCGTGCTGGCGGTGTTCTTCGTGCCGCTGTTCTACGTACTGGTGCAGGGCGCACGCCGCTGGCGCTGGCCATGGCGGCGACGCCGGGAGGAATGACATGAGCACGACCGTGCTTGAACACACCATCGCAACGGCCGAGGCACAGGTCCTGCAGCTGCTGTTGGCGCAGGACGTGGACGCACTGCAGGCCTGGCTGTCGCCGTCGCTGTTTTTCAGCGACGGGGAAGGGCAGTGGTTGGGCGCGCATCCCTGCCTCACGGCGTGGTCAACCGGACAGCTGCGGATCACCGCGCTAGAGCAGGCTGCGGTGGAACCGCTGGTGTGCGGGCAGCTCACCCTGGTATCCAGCGACGTGCGGCTGCGCTATGCCGACGCGGCCGGCGAACACGCGCGTGCACTGCGCCTGCTGCGGGTGTGGGCCAGCGCATCGAACGCGGCCGGCGTGCACCTGCTGTCGATCGGACTGCTGCCGCCGCGCGGGGTCTGAACCGATGCTGCAGCCCATGGAGTCAGGGCTGCTTCACCTCCTGCTGCAGGCTGCGGGCTAGGATGGTTCGCTGAACGCAACAACCGCAAGGAGTCCAACATGCGTGCATCCCCGTGGCTTTTCAGCCTGGCCATCGCCACCGGCCTGAGCGCCTGCCAGCCCGCGCAACGTGCCGAGGGCAACGCCAGCGAGGCGGGTGGGGGCGAGGCGCCGCCGCCCATGGCTGCTGCCACCTCCGACGAACGCAGCTACGCGTTCCAGTGTGGCGACGTCGCCGTGCAGGCCACCTACCGCGGCCAGGATTCGGCCAGCGTGGTGGTGGAAGGTCGCACCTACCCGATGGCATCGGAACCGGCAGCGTCCGGCGCGCGCTACGGTGACGGGCAGGGCAATGTCTTCTGGACCAAGGGCACCACCGAAGGCACGTTGCAGTTGAAGGGCGAGCCGGATCGCACCTGCACGGGCAGTGGTGAACAGGGCGCTGCAGCGCCGCTGCCGACCGCGCAGGACGCCACCGCGGCCGGCTTCCGCGCCACCGGCAACGAGCCGGGCTGGCTGGCCGAAGTGGCTGCCGGCGCCACGCCGCACCTGCGCGTGGAAACCGACTACGGGCAGCGCACGCTGGAGATCGCGGCGCCCACCCAGGGCAAGGATGGCTGGTCGGGCACGGCCGCGGACGGCACGCCGGTCAAGCTGACCTTCCAGCGCACGGTGTGCCAGGACGACATGAGTGGGCAGGCGTTCGGTGCCACGGCCATGTTGACCGTGGGCGCCCGCCAGTATCACGGCTGTGGGGATTTTGCCGGGGCTCCGGCCCTGGCCGCCAAGCCGTAAACGGCAGCCGCATACGCGTCGCCGCTACGGCTGGCAGTCGGCCGCCGGTACCGGACCGGTGAACAGGTCGTAGCGCTTGCCGACGCCGCGCAATGCGTGGCGGATTTTGCACTCGTCGTGATGGCGTTCGTACAGTGCCGCGAAGATCCGCTCGCGGCCGTCGCAGTACTCCGCTGAGGCCTGTTCCAGCTCCTGGCGGCGTTCCTCGTCGTAGGGCTCTTCGCCGGCGAAGTGCTGGCACGTGTTTTCGCGTTCGAGGAAGGCGCGCACATCGGCGGGCATCGCGCAGTAGATGCGGATGTCGGCCAGGTTACCCACGTCGCCGGACACCTCGCAGCCCGCAGCAGCGCGTGCGCGTTCCAGCTGCTCCAGGTCGGGCATGCCGACGTCCTCGTCGGCATCCGCATCCGCATCGAGCGGTGCATCGGCGGCGGCTGCTAAGGCAACATCGGGTGCCTCCTCCATCGCGGGTGCAGGCGTGGCCGCTACGGGAGCTGCGGCGGCCGGCACCGCGTCGACCGGGTGCGCGCCGCTGTCGCCTGCCTGCGGCGAACACGCCGCAAGCAGGGACAGGCAGCCCACCAGCGCCAGGCGCTTAGTCGGCACGACCGGCGAACTCACCGGTGGCGGTATTGACCAGCACGCGTTCGCCGTTGGCGATGTACTCGGGCACCATGATTTCGATGCCCGTGCTGAGCTTGGCCGGCTTCGGGCGCTTGGTGGCGGTGCCGCCCTTCATTTCCGGCGGGGTTTCGACCACTTCCAGCACCACGCTGGTCGGCAGCTGCACGCCCACCGGGGTTTCGTCGATCACCTGCACGTAGATGCCGGTCAGGCCATCGGTGATGTAGCCGGCGTCATCGCCCAGCACATCGGCGTCGACCATGTACGGCGTGTAGTCCTCGTCATCCAGGAACACGAATGCGTCGCCGTCCTTGTAGGAATACGTGGACTGGCGGCGCAGCAGCTCGACTTCGGGCAGGTTGTCGTCGGCATCGAAGCTGGCATCGAGCTTGTTGCCGCCCGGCACGCTGTACATGATGAAGCGGAAGCGGACGTTGCCGCCGCGACCCTGCGGCGAGCTGCGCTCGATGTCGCGGATCTGGTAGACGCCGTTGTTGTATTCGACGACGTTGCCTTTCTTGATGTCGTTGGCTTTCATGGAATGAAGGTCGGTTCGTGGGAGGTCAGGGTGCCTGTCCGGGCACCCGGCGGGATGGGTGTCTGTTTACTTGGGCGCCAGGCGCACGCCACCGTCCAGGCGGATGGTTTCGCCGTTGAGGTAGGTGTTGCCCAGGATATGGCCGACCAGGCCGGCGAAGTCGTCGGGCTTGCCCAGGCGCGGCGGGAACGGGATCGAGGCCGCCAGCGATTCCTGCACGGCCGGCGGCATGCCATCGACCATCGGGGTCCAGAAGATGCCCGGGGCAATGGTCATCACGCGGATGCCGAAGCGCGACAGCTCACGCGCCATCGGCAGGGTCATGCTGACCACGCCGCCCTTGGAGGCCGAATACGCGGCCTGGCCGATCTGGCCCTCGTAGGCGGCCACGCTGGCGGTGTTGATGATCACCCCGCGCTCGCCGTCGTCGCCGGGGGTGTTGTGCTGCATGCGGTTGGCCGCGGCCTTGGCCACGTTGAAGCTGCCCACCAGGTTGACCATCACCGTGGTCTGGAAGTTGGCCAGCGGCATCGGCGCCTCCTTGCCCAGCACGCGGCCGGCACCCAGGATGCCCGCGCAGCTGATGGCGACATTCAAGCCGCCCAGGAAGTCGTGTGCGGCGTCGATCTGCGCGGCCACGGCCGCCTCGTCGCTGACGTTGGTGGTGAAGTAGCGCGCGTTGACGGCGCCAAGCGCCGCCACGGCGGCCGCGCCCTTGTCGTCATTGAGATCGAACAGGGCGACCTTGCCGCCATGGGCAACCAGGAACTGGGCCACGGACAGGCCGAGGCCGGAGACGCCTCCGGTGATGACGGCACGGACAGAAGACAGCTGCATCGCAAGGTTCCGCTGGATCAGGAACCGCCGATTCTAGCGGAAGCCGGGGGTGCCGCTGTTGTGCGCTGCGCGCCGGGCTCAGTGACGGGGTGTCAGGCGCCGGGCGAATTCATCCGGTGCAAGCCCGGGCGCGAACAGGAACCCTTGCCCGACCGTGACCCCCAGCGCCTGCAGGAAACGCCGCTGCGGCTCCGATTCGATGCCCTCGGCCACCAGGCCCAGCCCCAGGCTGCGCGCGATGCCGCAGACCGCCTCGCACACTGCCTCGTCGGAGCGGTTGCCCGGCACGCCCTCGACGAACAGCTGGCTCAGCTTGAGCCCGTGTATCGGCAGCCGGCGCAGATAGTTCAGCGCGCTGTAGCCTTCACCGAAGTCGTCGATGGTCAGCTGCACGCCCATTTCACGCAGGCGCGCGAAGGTCTGCAGGGTGTCCGGCGCGTCCTCGATCAGCACCCGCTCGGTGAACTCCAGTTCCAGTGCGCTGCCCGGCAGGCCGAACTCGTCCAGTACCTGGCGCACGTGGCGGGCCAGGTCTTCGCCGACGAACTGCCGGTAGGACACGTTCACCGCCACCCGCACGATGCCCAGCCCGGCATCCTGCCACTGGCGGATCTGGCGGCAGGCCTCGCGCAGCACCCACAAGCCGATCCGCACGATGTCACCGGTGCTTTCGGCGTGGGCGATGAAGATGTCCGGGCGCAGTTCGCCCAGCTGCGAGTTGCGCCAGCGGATCAGGGCTTCGGCGGCCACCATGCGGCCGTCGTGCAGGCTGACCTGCGGCTGGTAGACCAGGTGGAACTCGTCGTCGTCCAGCGCGCGGTGCAGGCGGCTTTCGATCTGCAGGCGGTCGTGCTGGCGCTGCGCCAGCTCCGGGGAAAACACCTGCCAGCCGTTGCGGGTGCGCCGCTTGCAGTCGTACATGGCGATGTCGGCGTTCTGGATCAGCTGTTGCGGGCGCAGCCCGTCCTGCGGCGCGCGGGCGATGCCGATGCTGGTGGTCACTGCGAATTCGTCGCTGCCGAACCGGAACGGCGTGCTGAACCCGCGCGTGATCGCCTCGGCCAGACGCTCGGGTTGGTCGGCCTGGTCGCGGGTGTCGCAGACCACCAGGAATTCGTCGCCGCCGAAGCGTGCCAGCAGCCCTTCGGTGCCGATCGCGGTGGCGATGCGGCGGGTGGCATCGATCAGCAGTTCGTCGCCGGCGTTGTGGCCCAGCAGGTCGTTGACGGTCTTGAACCGGTCCAGATCGATGTACAGCACCGCCACCCGGCAATGGGTGGGGTTGGCCATGCGTGCGGCCAGGTCGTTGAGCACCGCATCGCGGTTCATGATGCCGGTGAGCGGATCAGTACGGGCCTGGATGCGCAGGGTTTCCTCGGCCTGCTTGCGCGCGGTGATGTCCTGCACGGTGCCGGCGATGCGCGCGGCATCCACGTCGCCGGCTTCGGCTTCGCCGATCATGCGCACCCAGAACGAATGCCCGTCGCCGCGCTGGCCCTGCAGCTCCAGCTCGAACGGCACCTGCTTGTCGATCACGTCCAGCAGCGCCTGCTGCAGCTGCGAGCGGTCGTCCACGCGCAGGCATTCCAGCAGGTGCGCCATGTCGTGCAGCGGCAGCTCCTGGCCCAGGATGCGATTGGCCTCGTCGGTGAGGTACAGCCGCTGCAGGCCGCGGTCCCATTCCCAGCCGCCGATGTGCGCCAGCGACTGGGCGCGGTCGAACAGGGCATTGGTGCGCTTGAGTTCGGTGATGTCGCTGAACATGCCGAACACGTGGTCCGGGCAGTCGCGGCCGGTGCCGAACACCGGCACGTTGGTGGTGGAGATCCAGATCATGCGGCCGCGCGGGCGGTGGTACAGCCCGACGATGGTGCTGCGGATGATCCGGCCGGTGCGCAGCGAGACCGCCGCCGGCCATTGCTCGCGGGTCAGCGGGTGGCCGTGTTCGTCCACGCAGATCCAGTCGTCCGGGGCCAGCATCGCCTGCAGGCTGCCGCCGTTGCCGGGGGTGCCCAGGATGCGGTGCGCGGCCGGATTGGCCGAGACCACGCGCAGGTGGCTGTCGAACAGGACCACGCCCTTGTCGATCGACTCCATCAGCAGGCGGTAGCGCGATTCGGCCTGCCAGCGGCTGCTCAGGTCGCGCGCCACGGCCACGATGCAATGCTCGCCCTGGTGCTCGAACCCGGCCGAGTGCACTTCCACCGGGAAGCGGCTGCCGTCGCCGCGCATGTTGGTGACTTCGATGACGTAGGTTTCGCCCCGGTGCAGCGCTTCCCACACCGGGTCCAGGTGGTCGTTGGGCAGGTCCGGGTTGAGCAGTTCGATCGGCTGCCCGACGATGTCCTCGCGCGGGCGGCCATAGGCGCGCACGCCGGCCTTGTTGAGGTCCAGCACCACGCCCGATTCGCTCAGGATGCTGACCGGGTCGGGCACGGCATCGAACAGGGCGGTGTAGCGGCGCAGTGCCAGCTGGCGGTCGTCCATCGCTTCCTGCAGGGCCTGCTGCACCTCGCGCAGCAGGGTGCGCAGGTCGGCCTCGCCCGGCGGGCTTGCCAGGGCGCGATCCATGGCGGCCAGCGCGTGGACGTGGGCGGTGAGGTGATCACCGGCCGCAACGTCCCTGCGCGGGCCGCGGCGGCTCATGTGGCCGCCAGCGCCTTGCCGGCCTTGCTGCCGGTCTCGCGGCCCAGCCGCGCCGCCAGCCAGCGGCCGGTCGCGGCCAGCGCCGGCAGGTCGATGCCGGTGCGCATGCCGATGCCGTGCAGCAGGTACACCACGTCTTCGCTGGCGACATTGCCGCTTGCGCCCTTGGCGTACGGGCAGCCGCCCGCGCCGGACACGGCCGAATCCACCACGCGCACGCCTTCCTCCAGGCACGCATCGATGTTGGCCAGCGCCTGGCCGTAGGTGTCATGGAAATGCACGGCCAGCGCCGACATCGGCAGTTCGGCTGCCACCGCGTGCAGCATCGCGCGCGCCTTGCGCGGGGTGCCCACGCCGATGGTGTCGCCCAGCGAGATTTCGTAACAGCCCATGTCGTGCAGGGCGCGTGCCACCCGGACCACCTCGCTGACCGCCACTTCGCCCTGGTAGGGGCAGCCGAGCACGGTGGAGACGTAGCCGCGGACGTTGACCCCGTCGGCCTTGGCGCGCTCAAGGATCGGCGCGAAGCGGGCCAGCGATTCGTCGATGCCGGCGTTGGTGTTGGTGCGGTTGAAGGTTTCCGACGCCGCAGTGAATACCGCCACTTCCGAGACGCCCACGGCGCGGGCACGGTCGTAGCCCTGTTCGTTGGGCACCAGCACCGGGTAGGCGATGCCGGGGCGACGCGCGATGCCGGCGTAGACCTCGGCGGCGTCGGCCAGTTGCGGCACCCAGCGCGGGCTGACGAAGCTGGTGGCTTCAATGGTGCGCAGGCCGGTCAGCGACAGCTGCCGGATCAGCTCGATCTTGTCGGCGGTGGCCACCGGCTGGGCTTCGTTCTGCAGGCCGTCACGCGGGCCGACTTCGACGATGCGGACGAAATCATCCATGGCAGGCCTCCCGGCGGACGGGATGGCGCACAGCAGGCTGCAGAAGGGGCAGGGGTCGGGTCACAGGGATACCAGGGGAAAGAGGGTGGCCCGCGTTCCCCGGCGGGCCACGAAAGGGGGATACGCGGGCTGGGCGACAAAGCGGCCAGTCCGCGGCGGGGAGCGCGGTCGTCGGGGGCGACCGGGGTGCTCAGCCCGGGCGGTGGCAGACCGCTTCGATGTTGTTGCCGTCCGGGTCGAGCACGAAGGCCCCGTAGTAGCTGGGGTGGTAGTACTCGCGGATGCCGGGCGCGCCATTGTCCTGGCCACCGGCCGCGAGCGCGGCGCGGTGGAACGCATCCACCGCCTCGCGGCTGTCGGCGCTGAAGGCCACGTGCACGCCGCCGTGGGCGCCGGGGGCGTTGCCGATCCAGAAGTCCGGCTTGCCGGTGCGGCCGAAGCCGGCATGGTCATGGTCGCCGGTCTGTTCGGCGCTGACCTGCATCACCACGCGGATGCCCAGCGGGGCCAGGGCCTGCTGGAAAAACGACAGGCTGCGCGTGAAGTCGGCGCAGCGGATACCGATGTGGTCGAGCATGTGCGTGTCCTCAGTCCTGGGTGACCCAATGCGGGGCGCGCTTGTCCAGGAACGCGCCCAGGCCTTCCTGGCCCTCGGCCGACACCCGCAGACGCGCGATCAGCGCGGCGTTGTCACGGTCCAGCGCGTCGCGGTCGCGGCCCACGCTGACCCGGCGCACCAGGTCCTTCGCCGACGCCGATGCCACCGGGCCGGCCTTGTCCAGCAGGCCCAGCTGGCGCTGAACCGCCTCGTCGATGCGTTCAGGTTCGATCAGCTGGTGCACCAGACCGATCCGCAGCGCGGTTTCGGCGTCGAAATGCTCGCCGGTGGCAAACCAGCGACGGGCCTGGCGTGGGCCGATCGCGTCGATCACATAGGGGGAAATCACCGCCGGCAGCAGGCCCAGCCGGCTTTCGGTCAGGCCGAAGCGGGCGGTGGTGCTGGCAATGGCGATGTCGCAGCAGGCCACCAGGCCCACCCCGCCACCAAATGCGGCACCCTGCACTCGCGCGATGGTGGGCTTGGGCAGCTCGTCCAGGGTGCGCATCAGCCGCGCCAGCGCCAGCGAATCCTCGCGGTTGGCGTCCTCGCTGGCGGCGGCCATGCCGCGCATCCACTGCATGTCCGCGCCGGCCGAGAACGAGGCGCCCTGGCCGGCCAGCACCACCGCGCGCACCTGCTCGTCACGGCCGGCCGCTTCCAGCGCGGCGGTGAGCTGGGCGATCAGGGCCGCATCGAAGGCGTTGTGCAGGGTGGGGCGGTTCAGCCACAGCGTCAGTACCGCGGCACTGCGTTCAATCCGTAATGCATCACTCATGGGGGGCCTGCGGTTACTCCATACATGTACGGATCATAGCGGGCCATGGGGCACGGGCAATGACGCGGCGCGGCGATGCTAGAATTGATAACCATTCCTGATTGGCAAGAAGGCGCTCCGTGACGTTGTCCGATCTGCCTCTGCACGGTTCCGCCCTGGTGGACGCCGTGCAGGACCTACATGCAAACGATGCGATCGCCCGCCGGCTCCGTGAGCTGGGTTTCGTCAAGGGCGAGGATGTGCGTCTGGTAGCCCGTGGGCCGGTGGGCGGTGAACCGCTGCTGGTGCAGGTCGGGTTCACGCGCTTCGCCCTGCGCCGCAGCGAGGCCCGGCGCATCCTGGTCACCGCGATCCCGGCCGGAGCGGCGGCATGAGTGCGGTGGCGCTGCCCCTGCGCGTGGCGCTGGTGGGCAACCCGAACAGCGGCAAGACCGCGCTGTTCAACCAGCTCACCGGCAGCCGCCAGAAGGTGGCCAACTACACCGGCGTCACCGTCGAGCGCAAGGAAGGCCGCCTGCGTGCGCCGTCGGGGCGCGAGTTCGCCGTGCTCGACCTGCCGGGTGCCTACAGCCTGCAGCCGGCCAGCCTGGACGAGGCCATCACGCGTGACCTGTGCCGGGGCTTCTACCCGGGCGAGGCCGCGCCGGACGTGCTGCTGTGCGTGATCGACGCCACCAACCTGCGCCTGCACCTGCGCTTCGCGCTGGAACTGCGCGAGCTGGGCAAGCCGATGATCGTGGCGCTGAACATGGTGGATGCGGCCGAGCGCCGTGGCATCAAGATCGACGTACCGGCGCTGGAGCAGGCGCTGGGCGTGCCGGTGGTGGAAACCGTGGCGGTGCGCCGCAACGGTGCCCAGGCGCTGGTCGCGCGGCTGGACGCGATGGTGCCGCATCTGCAGGCGCCCGTGGCGCTGCCCGATGCGGACGCGGATTACCACGCGCAGGTGCGCGGCATCCTGGCCGCGTCGGTCAGCATGCCCACCCGCACCGCGAAGATCGATGACGCGCTGGACCGCTGGCTGCTGCACCCGGTGTTCGGGCTGATCACCCTGGTGGTGGTGATGTTCCTGATCTTCCAGGCGGTGTTTGCCTGGGCCACGCCGCTGATGGACGGCATCGAGGCCGGCTTCGGCTGGCTGGGCGAGACTGTGGCCACGGTGCTGCCCGAAGGCCCGCTGACCAGTCTGCTCACCGACGGCATCATTGCCGGCGTGGGCGGGGTGGTGGTGTTCCTGCCGCAGATCCTGATCCTGTTCGCCTTCATCCTGGCGTTGGAGGAATCGGGCTACCTGCCACGCGCGGCGTTCCTGCTGGATCGCATGATGGCCGCCGCCGGGCTGTCCGGGCGGTCGTTCATCCCGCTGTTGTCCAGCTTCGCCTGTGCGGTGCCGGGCATCATGGCCACGCGCAGCATCCAGGACCCCCGCGACCGCCTTGCCACGATTCTGGTGGCACCGCTGATGACCTGTTCGGCGCGACTGCCGGTGTATGCGCTGCTGATTGGTGCGTTCATTCCGGCCAAGACCCTATGGGGCTTCGTCAGCCAGCAGGGGTTGATCCTGTTCGGCCTGTACATGGCCGGCATCCTCAGCGCGCTGGCGATGTCGTGGGTGATGAAGAAGTGGCGCCGCGACAAGAGCGAGCACCCGCTGATGCTGGAGCTGCCGTCGTACCGCATTCCGCACCCGCGTGATCTGGCTGTTGGCCTGTACGAGCGCGGCATGATCTTCCTCAAGCGCGTGGGCGGCATCATCCTGTCGTTGACCATTCTGCTGTGGGTGCTGCTGAAGTTCCCGGCGGCACCGGCCAACGCGACCATGCCGGCCATCGACTACAGCTTTGCCGGGCAGATCGGTCATGCCATGACCACGATCTTCGCGCCGCTGGGCTTCAACTGGCAGATCTGCATCGCCCTGATCCCGGGCATGGGCGCGCGCGAAGTGGCGGTGTCCTCGCTGGCCACGATCTATGCGTTGTCCGCTGCCGATGATGACGCGGCGATCCAGGCGCTGACCCCGGTGGTGGCCCATGGCTGGTCGCTGGCCACGGGTCTGTCGCTGCTGGTGTGGTTCATCTACGCGCCGATGTGCATTTCCACGCTGGCCACGATCAAGCGTGAAACCAACTCGTGGAAGCAGGTGGGCTTTGCCACCGTCTACCTGTTCGCCGCGGCCTATCTTGCCGCGCTGGTCACCTACCAGGTGACCGTGGCACTGGGCGGCGGCTGATGAGCACCGGCCTGCTGCTGCAGTACATCGTGGTGGTGCTGATCGTGCTGGTCAGCGCCTGGGTCGTGCTGAAAAAGCAGTTCCCGGGCACCGTGCGCAAGGCGCGCGGAGCGATCGCGCTGGGGCTGGTGAAGCCGCAGCGTGCCGCCTGGGTGCAGGCCCTGGGGCGGAAGATCGCGCCCCCGGCCAGCGGCGGCGGTGGCGCCTGCGGTGGCTGTGACAGCTGCGGCCCGAGCACCCCGAAACAGCACTGAATCAGCCCGCGTAGCGCCGGGCTCTGCCCGGCTGCCCTCGGCCAATGATGCGGGGATCTGACCCAAGCCGCGTAGCGCCGGGCTCTGCCCGGCTGCTCTCCGGCCAATGGCGCGGGGATCTGACACAAGCCGGGCAGAGCCCGGCGCTACGACGTCGCCCTCGAGCGTAGAGCCGGGCTTTGCCCGGCTGCTCTTCTGACGCAAGCCGGGCAGAGCCCGGCTCTACGATGCGTCAGCGGGCCTGCCGGCCCAGCTGCTCTGCCTGCTGCAGCCACGCCTCGCGCTGCGCCTCGGAGGCGCTGCGCACCGGCCCGAAGCCGCTGATCTTCACGGGCCGGATGCCGCAGAAGTCCAGGATCGTCCGCCGGATCTGCTGGTGCCCCGGCATGCGGTATACCCAGCGGTAGTACCAGGGCGGCGTGTCCAGGGTGGTGATGACCCGCGCGCTGCGTCCGGCCAACAGGCGGTCCCACCACACCGAATCGGCGCGGTAGCGGAACGCGACTCCGGGCAGGAAGGCGCGGTCGAAGAAGCCCTTGAGCAACGCCGGCATGCCGCCCCACCAGGTGGGGTACACCAGCACCAGGTGCTGGCAGGCGGCGATGGCGGCGTTGATCTGTTCAAGGCCCGGTTCCAGCGGCTGGATCTGACGGTAACCGTGGCGCAGGATCGGGTCGAAGTCGATCTCGCCCAGCGCGAACAGCTGCACCTGGTGGCCGGCGGCCAACGCGGCGTGTTGGTAACGCGCGGCCAGCGCGCCGCACAGGCTGTCGCGGTCGGGATGGCCAAGCAGGATGACGATGGATCGGGACATGCGGGCGCTCGTTGCGGGGTGGTGCAGGCTACGGTCTGCCCCATGGGGCAGAGTCAAGCCGCCACGCACGCGCCCTGGGTCAGGCAGGCATCGAGCGGGCCGTGGTGGCCGTCGGCCGCCAGCAGGGCCACCTCGGCACGCAGGTCGGTCAGCGCGGTGTCGAGCTGCCGCAGCCGCGCCAGTTCGGCGCGGACGGCGTGCTGGCGTGATGCCAGCAAGGCCTGCACCTGGTCCCAGTCGATGCTGCCGTCATCGCGGCGCAGCGCGGCCACGTCGGCCAACCGGAAGCCCAGTACCAGCGCCTGGCGGATCAACAGCACCAGGTTGAGGTCCTGTTCGCTGTAGTGGCGGTAACGGTTGACGCGCGGCACCGTGGCCAGCAGGCCGCGTGCCTCGTACAGGCGGATCGCCTTCTGGCTGGCGCCGCTGCGCCGGGCCACTTCGGAAATGAGCATGTCAGTCGCGCACCGTGCCGCCGGTGACACGAACACGTTGCTGCGAACGCTGCATGGGTGACGGCCTGGAAAAACAGGTGCACAGGGTAGCAAGCGGGAGCATGCGCGCCGTAATTGCCCTTGTGCAGGCCTGCCCGCACCGCTAGCCTGCGGGCATGACCACTCCCCCTCTTCGTTTGCTCATCCACGGCGCGTCCGGACGCATGGGCCAGGCCCTGCTGCGGCTCGCCGCCGAACACGCTTCCCTGCAGATCGTCGCCGCGGTGACGCGCCGTTCACCGGCGCAACGGGTGGTGGACGGTGTACCGCATTTCGCCAGCAGCGAACTGGCCGGTGCGCCCACCTTCGACGTGGCCATCGACTTCAGCCTGCCCGAAGGCTTCGACCCGATCCTGGCGCTGTGCGTCGAACGTGGCGCCGGGTTGGTGTCGGGCACCACCGGGCTCAGCGAGGCGCAGCGCCAGGCGCTGATCCAGGCGGCCGCCGGCATCCCGCTGGTGTGGGCGTCCAACTTCAGCCTGGGCGTGGCGGTACTGGACGAGCTGGTCGAGCGCGCCGCGGCGGCGCTGGCGGGCTGGAACTGCGACATCGTCGAGTCGCACCACGTGCACAAGCAGGACGCGCCCTCCGGGACCGCGCTGACGCTGGGTGCCGCGGCGCAGAAGGGCGGGGCAGACCCGCACTACGCCAGCCTGCGCGCCGGGGACATCGTGGGCGAGCACCTGGTCCAGTTCACCGGGCTGGGCGAGCGCATCGAGCTCACCCACCGTGCCACCAACCGGGACATCTTCGCCCGCGGCGCGCTGTTTGCCGCCACCCAGCTGGCCGGTCGCGCGCCCGGCAGCTACCGGGTCCGCGACCTGCTGGCCGGGGCCACCCCGGCCGCTGCTGGCTGAACGCGCTGGCTGAACAGGCCGGCCGGTCCGCCCGGACCGACCGGCCCGGCGGGGCCGCGAGCGCTGCGCTGGCTGAACCCCGGGCGCGGTGATCGCGCCCGTACGTCAGCGCATGCATGTAAACGCTGGCGTCGCAGCCCCCTTGCCTTTACAATTCCCGCTCGCCGAATCACGACAGCCGGACCGGTCCCGCACCGCAGTCCGCGCTTTTTTGCAGCCGCTTTTTCGTGGAGCGCAGGCGTGACTTCGGTGCCCCCATCGGTAGCCAAAGTGAGATCTCCGTGACCCAAGCCGCAATCCTCGTCCTCGAAGACGGCACCGTATTCGAGGGCGAATCCGTAGGCGCGCCCGGCCTGTCCGTCGGCGAGGTGGTGTTCAACACCGCCATGACCGGTTATCAGGAAGTGCTGACTGATCCTTCCTACGCCCGGCAGATGGTCACGCTGACCTACCCGCATATCGGCAACACCGGCATGACCGACCAGGACGACGAGGCCCACAAGGTGTGGTCTGCCGGTCTGATCGTGCGCGACGTGCCGCGCCGTCCCAGCAACTGGCGCAGCCAGGTGTCGCTGCAGGACTGGCTGCTGCAGCGCGGCGTGGTGGCCATCTCCGGCATCGACACCCGCAAGCTGACCCGCATCCTGCGCGAGCGCGGCGCCCAGAACGGTGCGCTGATGGCCGGTGACGGCATCAATGTGGACACCGCCCTGGAAGCAGCGCGCAAGTTCCCGGGCCTGAAGGGCATGGATCTGGCCAAGGTGGTGAGCACCGACAAGGCTTACCCGTGGACCGAAGGCCAGCTGGACCTGGACAACAACGAGTTCGTCAGCGCCGCCCCGAAGTTCAAGGTCGTGGCCTACGACTTCGGCGCAAAGCTCAACATCCTGCGCATGCTGGCCGAGCGTGGCTGCGACATCACCGTGGTGCCGGCGCAGACCCCGGCCGCCGACGTGCTGGCGATGAACCCGGACGGCGTGTTCCTGTCCAACGGCCCGGGTGACCCGGAACCGTGCGACTACGCCATCGAGGCGATCAAGGTGTTCCTGGACAAGAAGCTGCCGGTGTTCGGCATCTGCCTGGGCCACCAGCTGCTGGCGCTGGCCTCCGGTGCCAAGACGGTCAAGATGGGCCACGGCCACCACGGCGCGAACCACCCGGTGCAGGACCTGGACGATGGCCGGGTGATGATCACCTCGCAGAACCACGGCTTCGCGGTGGATGAAGCCACGCTGCCGGCCACCCTGCGCGTGACCCACCGCTCGCTGTTCGATGGCACCAACCAGGGCATCGCACGCACCGACGTGCCGGCGTTCTCGTTCCAGGGCCATCCGGAAGCCTCGCCGGGTCCGCACGACGTGGCACCGCTGTTCGACCGTTTCGTGACCCTGATGGCGCAGGCCAAGGCCTGATCCGCCGCCGCCGGCGCCCCCGGCGGCATCGCGACGGAACGCGAGTCCCTGCAGTGCCGCAGCCCTTGGCGCGGCGCTGCACCCCCGGAAGTTTCCTGATCGACAGCGTGCGATCACCCCGACACGCTGTACTGACTTAGAGAAGACAATGCCCAAGCGCACTGACCTTAAAACCATCCTCATCATCGGTGCTGGCCCGATCGTCATCGGCCAGGCCTGTGAGTTCGACTACTCCGGCGCGCAGGCCTGCAAGGCGCTGCGGGACGAGGGGTATCGCGTGGTGCTGGTCAACAGCAATCCGGCCACGATCATGACCGACCCGGAGATGGCCGACGCCGTCTACATCGAGCCGATCAACTGGCAGACGGTCGAGAAGATCATCGCCAAGGAAAAGCCCGACGCGCTGCTGCCGACCATGGGCGGCCAGACCGCGCTGAACTGCGCCTTGGACCTGGCCGACAACGGCGTGCTGGAGAAGTACAACGTTGAACTGATCGGCGCCAAGCGCGACGCGATCCGCATGGCCGAAGACCGCGAGCTGTTCCGCGTGGCCATGGGCGAGATCGGCCTGGACTGCCCGTCGGCCGCCGTCGCGCACACGCTGGAAGAAGCGATCGAGATCCAGACCCGCGTCGGCTACCCGACCATCATCCGCCCCAGCTTCACCCTGGGCGGCAGCGGCGGCGGCATCGCCTACAACCGCGAAGAACTGGTCGATATCGTGACCCGCGGCCTGGAACTGTCGCCGACCACCGAAGTGCTGGTGGAAGAGTCGGTGCTGGGCTGGAAGGAATTCGAGATGGAGGTGGTGCGCGACACCGCCGACAACTGCATCATCGTCTGCTCGATCGAGAACCTGGACCCGATGGGCGTGCACACCGGTGACTCGATCACCGTGGCCCCGGCCCAGACCCTGACCGACAAGGAATACCAGCGCCTGCGCGATGCCTCCATCGCCGTGCTGCGCAAGATCGGCGTGGATACCGGCGGCTCGAACGTGCAGTTCGGCATCAGCCCGACCACCGGCCGCGTGGTGGTGATCGAAATGAACCCGCGCGTGTCGCGTTCGTCGGCGCTGGCCTCCAAGGCCACCGGCTTCCCGATCGCCAAGGTCGCGGCCAAGCTGGCCGTGGGTTACACCCTGGACGAATTGAAGAACGAGATCACCGGCGGCCTGACCCCGGCCTCGTTCGAGCCGTCGATCGACTACGTTGTCACCAAGATCCCGCGCTTCGCCTTCGAGAAGTTCCCGGCCGCCGATGCGCGCCTGACCACCCAGATGAAATCGGTGGGCGAGGTGATGGCGATGGGCCGCACCTTCCAGGAATCGCTGCAGAAGGCCTTGCGTGGCCTGGAAACCGGCAAGATCGGGCTGGACCCGACCGGCCTGGACCTGGCCAACGAAGACGACATCACCACCATCAAGCGCGAGCTCAAGGCCCCGGGCCCGGAGCGTCTGTTCTTCGTGGGTGATGCGTTCCGTGCCGGCTTCAGCGTGGAAGAGGTGTTCGCGCTGTCGCACATCGATCCGTGGTTCCTGGACCAGATCGAAGAGATCATCCAGGCCGAAGCACAGGTCGCGGCCGAGGGTATCGACGCACTGGACGGCGCACGCCTGCGCAAGCTCAAGCGCGCCGGTTTCTCCGACGCCCGCCTGGCCGAACTGACCGGTACCAACGAAGCGGCCGTGCGCGCGCTGCGCCGTGCGCACAAGGTGCGCCCGGTGTACAAGCGCGTGGATTCCTGCGCCGCCGAGTTCGGCACCAGCACGGCCTACCTGTACTCGACCTACGAGGACGAGTGCGAAGCCGCGCCGAGCAACCGCGACAAGATCATGATCCTGGGCGGCGGTCCGAACCGCATCGGCCAGGGCATCGAATTCGACTACTGCTGCGTGCACGCGGCATTGGCGCTGCGCGAGGATGGCTATGAAACCATCATGGTCAACTGCAACCCGGAAACCGTCTCCACCGATTACGACACCTCCGACCGCCTGTACTTCGAGCCGCTGACGCTGGAAGACGTGCTGGAGATCGTCGAGCTGGAACAGCCCAAGGGCGTGATCGTGCAGTACGGCGGCCAGACCCCGCTGAAGCTGGCGCGCGCGCTGGAAGCCAACGGCGTGCCGGTGATCGGCACCTCGCCGGACTCCATCGACCTGGCCGAAGACCGCGAGCGCTTCCAGCAGCTGGTGGACAAGCTGGGCCTGAAGCAGCCGCCGAACCGCATCGCCCGCAACGACCAGGAAGCCCTCCTGCTGGCGCGCGAGATCGGCTACCCGCTGGTGGTGCGCCCGAGCTACGTGCTGGGCGGCCGCGCGATGGAAATCGTGTACGGCGAATCCGACCTGGCCCGCTACGTGCGTGACGCGGTGAAGGTGTCCAACGATTCGCCGGTGCTGCTGGACCGCTTCCTGGACAACGCGGTGGAAGTGGACGTGGACATCATTGCCGACAAGGACGGCAACGTGCTGATCGGCGGCGTGATGGAGCACATCGAAGAAGCCGGCGTGCATTCGGGCGATTCGTCCTGCTCGCTGCCGCCGTACTCGCTGTCGGCCGAGACCCAGGCCGAGCTGCGCCGCCAGGTGGTGGAACTGGCCAAGGCCCTGAACGTGGTCGGCCTGATGAACACCCAGTTCGCGATCCAGGCCGGTGAGAACGGCGAAGACATCGTGTACCTGCTGGAAGTGAACCCGCGTGCCTCGCGCACCGTGCCGTTCGTGTCCAAGGCCACCGGCATGGCGCTGGCCAAGATCGCCGCGCGCTGCATGGCCGGCATGACCCTGGCCGAGCAGGGCGCGCTCAAGGAGATCGTGCCGGACTACTACTCGGTCAAGGAAGCGATCTTCCCGTTCGCCAAGTTCCAGGGCGTCGACCCGATCCTCGGGCCGGAGATGCGCTCCACCGGTGAGGTGATGGGCGTGGGCCGCAGCTTCAGCGCCGCCTTCGCGCGTGCGCAGGAGGCCGGTGGCATCAAGGCCCCGCCGCTGGGCAAGGCGTTCGTGTCGGTGCGTGACCCGGACAAGCAGCGCGTGCTGCCGGTGGCCAAGCTGCTGCTGGAGCGTGGCTACACGCTGGTGGCCACGCGTGGCACCGGTGCCTGGCTGCAGCAGCACGGCATGGACTGCGAGATCGTCAACAAGGTGGTCGAAGGCCGTCCGCACATCGTCGACTCGATCAAGAACGGCGAGATCGTGTATATCGTCAACACGACCGAAGGGCGTGCGGCGATCAACGACTCGTTCTCGATCCGTCGCGAGGCGCTGCAGCACCGCGTCACCTATTCGACCACCATTGCCGGCGCCAAGGCGCTGGTGCAATCACTGGAATTCCGCGGGACCGGCCCGGTCTGGTCGCTGCAGGAACTGCACAAGGAGTTGAACGCATGAGAGCACCGATCACGTTGAAGGGCGCGCAGCGTCTGCGCGAAGAGCTGGACCACCTGAAGTCGGTCAAGCGCCCGAAGGTCATCGCGGCGATCGCCGAGGCACGCGAGCACGGCGATCTCAAGGAGAACGCCGAGTACCACGCCGCGCGCGAGGAGCAGGGCTTCATCGAAGGCCGCATCAAGCAGCTGGAAGGCGAGCTTTCGCATGCCGAGATCATCGACATCACCAAGCTCAACGCCGGCAGCAAGGTGGTGTTCGGCGCCACCGTCGAGCTGTCGGACGTGGAAAGCGATGAAGAGAAGCGCTACCAGATCGTGGGTGACCTGGAAGCGGACATCAAGCTGGGCCTGATCGCGATCTCCTCGCCGCTGGCCCGTGCCTTGATCGGCAAGTTGGAAGGCGATGCGGTCACCATCGACGCACCGGCCGGCCAGCGCGAGTACGAAATCGTCAGCGTCCAGTACCTGGACTGACGGCGATGGCCACGGCGACGTTGTTGCTGCCGGCGCGCAGCCGGTTTCCGGCGGCGCCGCTGCCCGATGACGTCGCCAAGGCGCTGGGGCGTGCGGAACGCCGCAGCGCCGAGGCGGGCGAGCGCGCCCAGCTGCGTCGGCACTTCCAGACGCAGCCGGACGCGTGGTCGGCCGCAGCCCTGACCCGCCAGCTGGATGTCGGCGACGCCGACGGCGCGGTATGGCTGCGGGCCGATCCGGCCAACGTGGTGCCGGACATGCATGGCGCACGCCTGATGGGGCACGGGGATACCCTGCGGCCCGATCTGGCCGATGTCATGCATCTGCTGCCGGCCTTGCAGCCGTTGTTTGCCGGCTACGGTTTCGTGCTGGATGCCCCGGTGCCGTCCCGCTGGTATCTGCGCCTGCCGCCCGGCACCACGCTGCCGGTATTCGCCGAGCCCGATGAAGTGCTCGGCGATGATCTGTTTGCCCACCTGCCCGAAGGCGATGCAGGCCGCCGCTGGCGCGCCCTGCTGACCGAGGCGCAGGTGGTGTTGCACCAGCACGCGTGGAACCAGCAGCGCGTGGCCGACGGCAAGCGGGCGATCAACTCATTGTGGTTCTGGGGCGGCGGTGAGCTGCCCGAACGCGTGACCACCGCGCATGCCCAGGTCCGCAGCCGCGATGCGCTGCTGCAGGCGCTGGCCAAGGCGGCAGGCCTGCAGGCCGATGGCGAGCAGACCGTGGATGCCCTGGTGGACCTGCGCCAGCTGCGTTCGCTGGAGCAGTTGGGCAACGATGCGATCCGGCCGCTGCTGGCGGCGATCGCGCGCGCGGAATTGACGCGGTTGGTCCTGGATTTCGAGGACGGCACCCGCGTCGAGATCGACAAAGGCCAGCGCTGGCGGTTCTGGAAGAAGCCGGTGCAGCTGCACGACCTCTGAGTGCGTCGAAGGACAGCCGGCCAGTGGCCGTCCCCGGCGCGCCATCCACGCTATGCGTGGATGCGTTCCCCGGGCAGTATCATGGTCGCGCACGTCATTGATCGAGCCCGTTTTGACCCAGTCTGAAGCACCCCGTATCCAGCGCCGTCCTGCCGCCGCCGTCAGTGAGTGGCCGTCATCCATGTTGCCGTTGCTGCAGCGGTTGTACGCCGCGCGCGGGGTTACCGATGCCGCGCAGGCCCAGCCAAAGCTGGCCCAGCTGCATGCGCCGGATCTGCTGGGCAGCATGCAGGCCGCGGTAACGCTGCTGGCCGATGCGATCGCCAACAACGAACGCATCCTGATCGTCGGCGATTTCGACTGTGATGGCGCCACCGCCTGCGCGGTCGGCGTACGCGGCCTGCGCATGCTCGGCGCACGCGACGTGGTGCACGCGGTGCCCAACCGCATGCTGCACGGCTATGGGCTGTCGCCATCGCTGGTGGCCGAACTGGCCCCGCTCAATCCCGGCCTGCTGGTCACGGTCGATCACGGGATCGCCTGCCACGCCGGCGTCAACGCGGCCAAAGCCCTGGGCTGGAAAGTACTGGTCACCGATCACCATCTGCCCGGCGAGCACCTGCCGCCCGCGGATGCGATCGTGGACCCCAACATCAGCGGCGATGCCTTCCCGAGCAAGGCACTGGCCGGCGTCGGGGTGATCTTCTACGTGTTGATGGCGCTGCGTCGCCATTTGCGCGAGCAAGGCGCATTTGCCGCGACGCCGGAGCCGGACCTGCTGACCCTGCTGGATCTGGTCGCAGTGGGTACGGTCGCCGATCTGGTCGCGCTGGATGACAACAACCGCGCCCTGGTCTCGGCCGGCCTGCGCCGGCTGCGCAGCGGCAAGGGCTGCGTCGGCCTGCAGGCGCTGATCGAGGCCAGCGGGCGCGATCCGGCACGGCTGAGCGCCACCGACATCGGTTTCGCGCTAGGCCCACGTTTGAATGCCGCCGGCCGGCTGGAAGACATGGCGCTGGGCATCGAGCTGCTGCTCACCGAAGACCGCGCCCACGCGCGTGAGATCGCCACGACGCTGGAGTCGATCAACACCGAGCGCCGTGCGGTCCAGCAGTTGATGACCGACGACGCGGAACTGGCGGTGTCCCGTGCGGTGCTCAGTGCCGAGGGTGTGCGTCCGGTCGCCGCCTGCCTGTTCGATGCCGAGTGGCATCCGGGCGTGGTCGGCCTGGTCGCCTCCAAGATGAAGGATCGCCTGCATCGCCCGGTGATCGCCTTCGCGCCGTCCGAGCCGGGCGGCGATTCGCTGCGTGGCTCGGCGCGCTCGATTCCCGGCTTCCACATCCGTGATGCGCTGGCCTTGGTCAACGCGGCGCACCCCGGCCTGATCGACAAGTTCGGTGGCCACGCCATGGCCGCGGGCCTGAGCCTGCCGCACGCGCAGCTCCCCGCGTTCGAGCAGGCCTTCGTGGACGTGGTGGAGCGCACGCTGGATCCGCTCTCGCTGCAGCAGCTGCTGCTCACCGACGGCGAGCTGTTGCCGCAGGAGCTGGATTTCGCCCATGCCGAGGCGCTGCGCCTGGCGGGCCCGTGGGGGCAGGGCTTCCCCGAGCCGCTGTTCGATGGTCACTTCCAGGTGGCGCGCTGGCAGGTGCTCAAAGAGAAGCACCTCAAGCTCAGCCTGCGCGTGCCGGGCCGCCCCGAGCCGGTCAGCGCGATCCACTTCAGCGGCTGGACCGGCAATGCGCCGGCCAACCACGTCCACATCGCCTATCGGCTGGTCAGTGATGACTACCGGGGAGGCGGCGCGATCCAGCTGATCATCGAGCACTGCACGGATGCCTGACATGCTCCCATCGCCCACCGAACGTTTCGACCTGCAGAGCCGCATCGTGCTGCAGGGTGACGAGACCGCCCGCACCGAACTCTCCGCCCGCGAGGGCTTCGAATTCCCGGACCTGGACGGCTCGCGGCAAAGCGTGGCGTGGCTGCTGCGGCAGGAACTGGCCGCCCGGGTCGAGAGTGGAGATGGCACAGCCAGCTGCCCGGTCACGGTCGACGACGCGGTTGCCGCGGTGATGGCGCGACTCAGCCGGACCCGCTGCGTGGCCACGGGCTACCAGCCTTCGGACGACCCGGACGATTACCGGGATGCCGACGATCAGACCGGCGCGCTGGCATATACCTGCGCGCTGCCCGATTCGGCCGCGTTGCGTCCCCTGCATGCAGCGCTGCGCGCGGCGCAGGACGGTCCGGATCGCCAACAGGCCGCGCAACGTCTGCTGGCCGCCTACGTTGAACACCTCTCCAGCGCACCGGACCAGCCGGTGCACGCACATCACGCCGTATTCTCGCGCCCGTACTCGGCCGACCACGCCGTCATGCAGAGCATGGCGATCATGGAAACGATTCTTCCCGCGCTGTTCCCCTTCGACGGCTGGGAAGACGACGACGGTTGAGCATCGCCGCGCGTGGCGAACTTGCTCCAGCATTCAGTTGACCATCGAGCGCCGCGCTGCTGCCTAACGGGAAAGAGCATCCCTTAGCGTGTCAGCGCCCCAAAAAGTCAGACGCAATTGAAGGCCCCGTACCTGAACCTTTGCATCGCAGCTCAGTGTCGAGCCAGGGCCAGCCTCCTCATTTGCAAAGCACAGTACGCTCATACCAAGGCTAGCCAGCAGGAGCGAACCAATTAGAAGAGGGCGTAGGTAGCTTGACGGATGCATGAAAAGTCCTGGATTCGGGCTTCAAAGGCTAAGTGCTGGCCGAGGCCGACACCATGCAAGTTTTCGCAAAATTGGGTCCCTTTGCTCTCCTACCTACTCGCGCACCTCGGTCACCAGTGTCGGCATCTGCCATGGCCCGCCGGCGGTTACGAAACGGCACAAGCCGGTGGTCATTGCCGAAGTGGGGACAACAGCCTTGCCATCCCACGCCCAAGTCTCGACGGACCAGCAGTCGCCGAGTCCACGCCCCTTCTGTGATGCGAAAATCTCGTTGATTTCACCACCTTCGCTGGCCGATTCGGTGACCAGATCAGCCCGATAGGGCACGCGGTGGTTGACCACCCAATAGCCGAACCCTTGGTTGTACGCCCCCATCCAGCATTGGGTGGAAACCAGCAGTTTGCTGCCGCTTAATCTGCGTACGGTCAGCGGGTAGTCGCGTTCGTCGGAGAACAGGTCGGGGCATCGCTCCTGCAGCTCCGCCTGTGCGGTGGCACGCAGAGCCGAGCGCAGGGAAGGCGATCGTTCCAATGCTCTATCGGCTACGCGGGTCGGCGGTGGCGTCACCACTTTGATGATGGGCATGGCAAGTGCGGCGGAAACACTGTTCTCGCTGCGGTTGCCTTTGCGCAGCAGCGCACCGGGGGTGCCAAGTCGACCTTGGAATTCATCCATCTTCAACAGAACGGCCGCGGCGCCCTGGTCGGAGAGACGCCAGACACGATCACTGTCATCGCCATCAACGACAAGAATTTCGCTGTCAACGGTCAGCGCACGTAACAGGGCGGTGACCAGCCGGGAAGTCAGGCCTGGCCCGCCATCGACCACTGGCCCCAGGTCGTTGCCGTTGATGTGCAGGCGTAGCGATGGCGGCGGGGGCTGGTCAATATCGCCGATGGCCAGTTGCGCGGTAACCGGCTGGCGAGGCCCGCCCTTGCGGGTCAGCAGCACGGAAACCGGGGCATGTTCGCCGGAATTCGGCTGGTAGCCTGCCGCGCGACAGGTGCGGGTGTTGTCGCAGGCCAGCATCCAATCGCCATGATGGAACTCGATGCCCTTGGGCGAGGGCGAGGGCGAGGGCGCGGCGAGGCAGGGCAGAATGCCCAGCAACGACAGTGCTGAAGCGAGATTCAGGCGTTTGTAGAGGCGGCGCATCGGGTGCAGCTCATGACGGGTTGCATAGGCTCGTCGCTATCGCCGCCAGTTGTATATGAAATTAATACGAATCTCTTTGGCGATGATGCGCGCAGGCGACACATCACCGGGCCTTCTGCCAAGCCGCGTTCGAGGGCTTACTCCCGCACCTCGGTCACCAACGTCGGCATTTCCCAGGCGCCGCCGGCCGAGACCAACCGGCACAGCCCGGTGCTGGACACGTCGGTCTTCACGAACTGGGTGCCGGTCCAGCCCCAGCTGGTGGTGTAGAAGCAGTCGCCCAGACCGCGGCCCCTGTGCGATTCGACGATGGTGCGCACGTCATCGCCTGCGCCGGAGGTGGTCACCAGCCGCGGCTGGTACGGGGCACGGTCGTTGACCACCCAGTAGCCGTCACCGGTGTTGTAGGCCGCGCGCCAGCAGGCCTGCGAGACCAGCAGCTTGTCCGCACTCAGGCGCTGCACGGTGATCTCCTGCGGGCCCTCATTGGAGATCACGCTGTCGCCCGGGTGCAGGGCCTCGCAGTCGTCGGCCGATGTCGCCGCGGCCAGCGCCGCGCGCAGCGCCTTCGATTCGCCCAGCGCTTCATCGGCGGGGCGGGTGGGCACTACCTTGGCCAGCTTCACCACCGGCATCGGCACGGCCGGCAGCACCGTGCTTTCCGCCTTGGTGCCCTTGCGGGCCAGCGCGCCCGGCGTGCCCAGCCGGCCCTGGAACTCGTCCATCTTCAACAGCACCGCCGAGGCGCCGCGATCGGACACCGTCCAGCGCTTGCCGTCGTTGCCAGTCAGCACGATCCGGCTGGTGCCGGTCAAGGTGGACAGCAAGGCCTTCACCTGCGCCGGCGAGAGCACGGCGGTGCCGTCTGCGGCCTTGTAGGCCAGTGCGCCCAGTTTGGTGTCGTTGATCTGCAGTGATAGCTGCTTGGGCAGTGCTGGTCCGTCCATTTGCCCGAGCATCACCTCGGCCTTGACCGGCTGGTCGGGGCCCGCCAGCCGGGTCAGCAGGATCGACACCGGCGCATTGCCGCCGTCCTCGTCGTTCTGGTAGCCGGCCGCGCGGCAGGTGCGGGTGTTGTCGCAGGCCAGCGTCCAGTCGTTGTGGGTGAAGCTCAGGCCATTGACGGCGGCGGCGGGCGCGGCGTGGGCCGGCAGCAACGGGGCCAGCAACAGCAGGGGGAGCAGGGCAGGCAGGCGCATGCGGGACGTCCTTGTAATGACGCAATGGGGGAGCGGCATCTTGGCCCACTGCGGCGGGCACGCCAAGCCTTGCATCGGCTCAACCCCGTTTGCCGGCATGATCCGTTCAACCTGCTGTCATCGGATAAGGAGCGTCACATGCAACGCACACTTCGTGGGATCGGCATGCTGGGCATGCTGCTGCTGGGCACGCAGGCAGGTCTGGCACCGGCACGCACGGTGCCGCGTCCGCCACCGGTAACGCCGGTGCTGCAGGTGGCCGGGGCCGAGGCGCCCGTGCAGCTGCGCCAGGTGCGCCTGGACAGCCGCGTGGTGGCGGGCCTGGGCGAGACCCGCATCGAGATGACCTTCTTCAACCCCAACCGCCGCGTGCTGGAAGGGCAGCTCGAATTCCCGCTGGCCGACGGCCAGCAGGTGGCCGGGTTCGCGCTGGACATCGACGGCGTACTGCGCGACGCGGTGCCGGTGCCCAAGGCGCAGGGCCGCCAGGTATTCGAGGCGATCGAGCGGCGCCGGGTCGACCCGGGCCTGCTGGAGCAGACCGCGGGCAACCAGTTCCGCCTGCGCGTGTACCCGATCCCGGCCCACGGCAGCCGCCGCATCGTGCTCACCTTCCGTGACACCCTGCCGGTGGATGCACAGGGATTGCGCTGGGCCATGCCGCTGCAGTTCGCACGGGGCGCCGAGGAAGTGGTGCTGCGCATGGAAGCCCGGGGCACCGGTGCCCCCACGGCGATCCAGCCGTCGCCCTGGAAATTCAGTGCCGAACAGGGCGCCCATGTCGCGCAGTGGCAGGGGCGCGGTGATGCATTGCCGGCACAGGTGCTGTGGCGGCTGCCGCAGGTGCGGCAGCCCGACGTGGTCACCGGCCTGCACGAGGGGCAACGCTATCTGCTGGCGCAGGTGCCGGTGCCGCCACAGGCCACGCCGCGGGTGCTGCCGAAGCGCGTGGGGCTGGTGTGGGACGCATCCGGTTCGGCGCGCCAGCGTGACCGGGCCGCGGAGTTCGCGGTGCTGGACCGTTACTTCGCGGCGCTGGGCACGGGCGAGGTAGAGCTGACCGTACTGCGCGACCGCGCCGAACCGACGCGCCGCTTCCGTATCCAGGGCGGCGACTGGAGCGCGTTGCGGACCTACCTGACCGGCCTGCCGCTGGACGGTGCCAGCGCGCTTGGCGCGTGGACGCCGCGCCCCGACATCGGCGAGTACCTGCTGGTCAGCGATGGCCTGTCCAACTACGGCACCCCGGCGCCGCCGACACTGGCAGCGGGACAGCGCCTGTACGCGCTGAGCAGCGCCGGCGCGCGCACCGATGGTACCCGCCTGCGTGCATGGACCGGGGCCCACCATGGGCAGGCATTGGTGCTGTCCAGTGCGGCCGAGGTCGAGGCGGTGCTGCCCTTGCTGCTGCAGCAACCGGCGCAGGTCGTGGCGTTGCGCGGCACCGGTGTGGACCAGCTGGTGGCGGACGCAAGCGCGGCCAGCCAGGGCTGGGTGCGGGTGTCCGGCCGGGTGCAGCGCGATGATGGCGTGGTGGAGGTGCAGGTGCGCCTGGCCGATGGCCGCGACCACACCCAGCGGATCACGCTGGCCGGTGCCCGCGCACTGGACGGGGGGCTGGTGGCGCAGGCCTGGGCCGGCGCCACGCTGGCCGGTTACGCGGCCGACCCGGTGGGCAATGCCGCGCGGATCGGCACGCTGTCGCAGCAGTTCGGGATGGTCGGTGCGGACACCTCGCTGCTGGTGCTGGAGACCCTGGACGACTACCTGCGCTATGGCATCCGCGCCCCGGCACCGCTGCGCGCCGACTACGACCGCCTGCATGCCGTGCGCATCGGCGACGAAAAGCAGGCGCGTGCGCAGCGCCTGGACCAGATCGCGCTGCAGTTCGCCGAACGCGAGCGCTGGTGGAACACGCGCTGGCCCAAGGGCGCGCCCGCGACCCAACCGGTGCTGACCAAGGCCGCGCCCATGGCGGTTGCCGCTGCGGATGCGCAGGTCTACATGGAGGCGCGCGTCAATGACGTGGTCACCCCACCTTCGCCGCCCGCACCGCCGGCGCCGGCGCCGATGGCACTGGCCGCTGCGCCGCGTGGCGACCTGGAGGCTGTCGCCGTCACCGGCAGCAAGCGCAGCCGCAGCAACAGCGGCGCCATCGCAGTCACGCTGGCCGCCTGGGAACCCGATTCGGCCTATGCCCGACGCCTGCGCGGTGCCGCACCCGCACAGCTGTACGCGCTGTACCTGGCCGAACGCGAGCAGCACAGTGACAGCAGCGCGTTTTACCTGGACGTGGCCGACCTGCTGCTGGCCGCCGACCAGCGCGAGCTGGGCTTGCGCGTGTTGTCCAACCTGGCCGAGATGCAGCTGGAAAACCGCCACGTGCTGCGCGTGCTCGGCTACCGCCTGATGCAGGCCAATGCGCCGGACCTGGCGGTGCCGGTGTTCCGCCAGGTGCTGCGGCTGGGCGAGGAAGAGCCGCAGAGCTTCCGTGACCTGGGCCTGGCGCTGGAGGCCAGCGGCCAGTACCAGCCGGCGCTGGACGCGCTCAACGAGGTAGTGGTGCGGCCCTGGGACAGCCGTTTCGACGGCATCTCGCTGATCGCGCTGGACGAGCTCAACACCCTGGCCGCACGCGAACGCGTGGATGCCCGTGCCGTCGATCCGCGGCTGCGCCGGGCGCTGCCGCTGGACCTGCGGGTGGTGCTCAGCTGGGACAGCGACAACAGCGACATGGACCTGTGGGTGACCGACCCCAACGGCGAGCGCGCCTACTACGGCAACCGGCTCACCTACCAGGGCGGGCAGATGTCGCAGGACTTCACCGGCGGCTACGGGCCCGAGCAGTTCTCGCTGCGCGATGCCAAGCCCGGCAAGTACAAAGTGGAGGCGAACTTCTTCGGCAGCCGCGAGCAGCTGGTCACCGGCGCCACCACCCTGAGCCTGCGCCTGAGCACGCACTGGGGCACCGGCAAGCAGCGCGACCAGCAGGTCACGATGCGGCTGAAGGACAAAGCCGAGACGGTGCTGGTGGGCGAGTTCGAGGTGCGCTAGCACGCCACCGCGGTTCGACAGGGAACAGGACAGGGCGACGCAGATGACGTCGCCCTGTCTGCACTGGGGCGGGCGGCTACAATCCAGGGCCTGCCCCTCTTTTCCGGCCTTTCTGCATGGACCCTGTCATGGCCCCCGCCGCGCCGGTGCGCTGGCGTCCCGCCACCCGCTTCCTGGTCTGGTCGGCCATCCTGCTCACGACTGCGGTCGCCAATGCCTTCGTCGAGGTAATGGACGCCCAGCGCCGTGGCGATGGCCTGGCACTGTGGGAACCGATGATCTGGGAGCTCAGCAGTGTGGTCGTGATCCTGCTGACCCTGCCGTTGCTGTGGTGGGGTTGCCAGCGCTGGCCGCTGCATGCCGATACCTGGAAGCGACGGCTGCCGGCGTACCTGCTGGCCAGCGTGGCGTGGTCGCTGGTGCATGTGGTGGGGATGATGGCCCTCCGTCATGTGTCCTATGCGGCGCTGGGCCAGCACTACGAAGACGGCTCACCCTGGCCGACGCGGCTGGTGTACGAGTACCTCAAGGACGTCCGCGCGTTCTTCAGTTTCGTGGCGATCGAACACTTCTTCAGCTGGTTCGGCCGGCGACGGCAGGGCGAGGCGCATCTGCTGGCAGCGCCCGATGACGCGCCCACGGCGGAGCCCGCCGATGTGGCACGTCCCGAGCGCTTTCTGGTGCGCAAGCTGGGCCGGGATTTCCTCGTGGCCACCGCCGATATCGAATACGCGCAGGCGGCCGGCAACTACGTCAACCTGCGTGTGCGCGGGCATGACTATCCGTTGCGCAGCACCATGGCGGCGCTGGAGGAGCGGCTGGATCCGGCGATCTTCGTGCGTGCCCACCGCAGCTGGGTGGTCAACGTGCGCCGGCTGGTCTCGATCGAGCCCCTGGACGGCGGTGAGGCGCTGCTGCACATGGACGATGGCGGGCGGGTGCCGTGCAGCCGCCGGCAGCTGCCATCGTTCCGCCAGGCATTGGCGGCGCAGGCCACCGGCTGACGGCAGAGCGCCGCCAGCCGGCGTGGCACCCCGGATGCCCGGGATGCCGTCAGGCAGCTCAGCGCTTGCCGTCTTTCTTGATCATCGCGTCGATGCGACCGGCGCGTGCTTCCGAGCCCGGGTGCGAGGACATCAGGCCACCTTCGCTGGACAGCTTGCGGAACATGCTGGCCAGCGCGGCCGGGTCGTAGCTGTGGCGCTTCATGAAGCGGTAGCCGTACTCGTCGGCCGCGCTCTCTTCCTTCTGCGAGAACTGGGCGTTGACGAAGCCTTCGGCCAACTCGCCCAGCTGGCCCTGGGTCAGGTCGGCGACGTTGGCGTTGCCGGAGGCGGCCAGGGTGTCGCGACCGGCCGAAGTCAGCATGGCGGTGCGCATCTTGGTCTTGCTGTGGCCCAGCTTCACGTGGCCGATTTCGTGGCCGATCACACCACGCACTTCGTCGTCGGAGGCCATGTCCATCAGGCCCGAGTACACGCGCACGCAGCCGTTGGCCATGGCCCAGGCGTTGACGTCTTCGGTGAGGTAGACCTTGAAGTTGAGGTTCAGGCCGTCTTCGTTGGCCAGGCCCTGGGTGATCTTGGCCAGGCGCTGGGCATACGGGCTGTTGGCCGGGGCGATCTTGTTGTCCTTGTCCATGTAGGCGCAGGCCTGGTCGGCGGCCTTGGCCACGTCGGCATCGGACAGGGTCAGGGCCTGGCCGGCCTTCATGCCGGTGCCGGCCAGCGACTTCAGGTCGATGGCCGAGGCGTTGCCAGCGGCGAAGCAGGCCAGGGCCAGCAGAACAGCGGAGGATGACTTCCTCATCGGGTAAAGCTCCATGTAGGTGGTATTGGGGGCGACCGCTGGCGGGGGCCACCGGGCGCGGCAGGAGTCTACCCTCTGGCCCGCCCGGCGTGTTCACCCATCGCTGACGCGGGCCGCCCGGGCGCCACCGCCGCCGGCCGTTGCGGCCTCAAAGCCCCGGATAGGCTATGATGGACAGTCTTTTCGCACGCACTAATTGCCGACATGATCGAGCTCAATCCTGTCCGCCAGCGCATCACCGATCTCACCGATCGCGTGCTGTCGCTCAGGGGGTATCTTTGACTACGACGCCAAGAAAGAGCGTCTGGAAGAAGTAACCCGGGAACTGGAAAACCCGGATATCTGGAACAACGCCGAATACGCCCAGAACCTGGGCCGCGAACGCGCCAACCTTGAAAAGACCGTGGGCGGCATCGCCACGATCCTGGATGGCCTGTCCGAGTCCGGCGAACTGCTGGAACTGGCCGACAGCGAACAGGACGAAGATACCGCCCTGGCCGTGGTCGCCGACCTGGACAAGTACCAGAAGCACGTTGAACAGCTGGAATTCCAGCGCATGTTCTCCGGCCAGATGGACAACGCCGCGGCGTTCGTCGACATCCAGGCCGGCGCCGGTGGTACCGAAGCCCAGGACTGGGCCGAGATCCTGCTGCGCATGTACCTGCGCTGGTGCGAATCGCGCGGCTGGAAGACCGAGCTGATGGAAGTGTCCGGTGGCGACGTCGCCGGCATCAAGTCGGCCACGCTGCGCGTCGAAGGCGATTACGCCTACGGCTGGTTGAAGACCGAAACCGGCGTGCACCGCCTGGTGCGCAAGTCGCCGTTCGATTCGGACAACCGCCGCCACACCAGCTTCACCTCGGTGTTCGTGTCGCCGGAAGTCGATGACAACATCGAAATCGACATCAACCCGGCCGACCTGCGCACCGACGTGTACCGGTCCTCCGGTGCCGGTGGTCAGCACGTCAACAAGACCGAATCGGCGGTGCGCATCACGCACATTCCGACCAACACGGTCGTGGCCTGCCAGACCGGCCGCAGCCAGCACCAGAACCGCGACAACGCGATGAAGATGCTGGCCGCCAAGCTGTACGAGCTGGAAATCCAGAAGCGCAACGCCGAGCGTGACGCCGTGGAAGCCACCAAGTCCGACATCGGCTGGGGCAGCCAGATCCGCAATTACGTGCTCGACCAGAGCCGTATCAAGGACCTGCGCACCGGCATCGAACGGTCGGACACGCAGAAGGTGCTGGACGGCGACCTCGACGAATTCGTCGAAGCCAGCCTGAAGTCCGGCCTGGCCGTGGGTGCCAAACGCACCGACGCCTGACCGTCGGGGCCGCCGCGCGCGGCCCCGATCCGGTGTGCCCGGGCCGCGCCCGGTTTCGCAATCCGCCCCGACCATCGGCATGATGGCGGGGACCGTACCTCCCCCCGACATACATAGACCCACGCCATGAACGATCAGACCGCCGCGCCGCAGCCCCCCGTCGACGAGAACAGCCTCATCGCCGAGCGCCGCGCGAAACTGACCGCCCTGCGCGGGCAGGGCATCGCCTACCCGAACGATTTCCGCCGCGAACAGTTCGCCGGCACCCTGCAGGCCGAGTTCGCCGACGCCGAGCAGTGGACCGCTGAAGCGCTGGAAGCCACCGACCGCCAGGTGAAGATGGCCGGCCGCCTCATGGCCAAGCGCGTCATGGGCAAGGCCAGCTTCGCCCAGATCCAGGACGAGTCCGGCCGCATCCAGCTGTTCCTGCAGGGCAGCACCCTGGGCGATGCCTACACGGCGTTCAAGGGCTGGGACGTGGGCGACATCATCGGCGTGGAAGGCGGGCTCACCCGCACCAAGACCGGCGAGCTGTCGGTCAAGGCCACCAGCATCCGCCTGCTGACCAAGTCGCTGCGCCCGCTGCCGGACAAGTGGCACGGCCTGGCCGACGTGGAGCAGCGCTACCGCCAGCGCTACGTCGACCTGATCGTGACCCCGGAGTCGCGCGAGGTGTTCATCAAGCGCTCGCGGATCATCCGCGCCATGCGCGCCTGGCTGGACAGCCGCGACTTCCTGGAAGTCGAAACGCCGATGATGCATTACATCCCCGGCGGCGCCACGGCCAAGCCGTTCACCACCCACCACAACGCGCTGGACCTGGACCTGTACCTGCGCGTGGCCCCGGAGCTGTACCTCAAGCGCCTGGTCGTGGGTGGGCTGGAGCGCGTGTACGAGATCAACCGCAACTTCCGCAATGAAGGCGTGAGCACCCGCCACAACCCGGAATTCACCATGATGGAGCTGTACGAGGCCTACGCCACGTACACCGAAGTGATGGACCTGACCGAAGGCGTGATCCGTGACGTGGCCAGCAAGGTGCTGGGCACCACCACGGTGGAGTGGGACGGTGCCACCATCGACCTGGCCCCGGCGTTCCGCCGCTGGCGCATGGACGAGGCGGTGCGCCACCACAACCCGGAGATCAGCGCCGCCGACTGCACCGACCGTGATGCGCTGGCCGCCCATTGCGAGCGCCTGAAGATCCGCATCAAGCCGTCCTACGGCTGGGGCAAGCTGCTGCTGGAGATCTTCGAGGCCACCGTCGAGCACACCCTGGTGCAGCCGACCTTCATCACCGACCACCCGGTCGAGGTGTCCCCGCTGGCCCGCGCCAACGACGACCAGCCCGGCTACACCGACCGCTTCGAGCTGTTCATCAACGGCAAGGAGCTGGCCAACGGCTTCTCCGAGTTGAACGACCCGGAAGACCAGGCCGCCCGGTTCCAGGCCCAGGTGACGGCCAAGGAAGGCGGCGACGACGAGGCCATGCACTACGACGCCGATTACATCCGTGCGCTGGAGTACGGCATGGCCCCGACCGGCGGCCTGGGCATCGGCATCGACCGTCTGGTGATGCTGCTGACCGGCAGCAGTTCGATTCGTGATGTGCTGCTGTTCCCCTACATGCGTCCGGAAAACTGAGACGTGCGTCCGGGTGCCCGGCACGGGCATCCCGGGCGGGGTTCCGCTGCCGTGGCCGCGCGAGTATCGTTTCTGCGTGGTCATCCGGGCAGTTCGGCGTGATGGCCAGGCAATGATCGAGCCGAAGGCGGGCGTGACGCTCGCATCACACTGCGGCTACGATCATGAACCGGGCGATCGCGACGGGAGGCGGATCCATGCAAGGTGCCAGTGTGCAGAGTGGCGGAGTATCCTTTCCGCAGCATGTTCCAGTGTGGTCCAGGAAGACGGCGGAAGCAGCCTTGAATATTGTCATCGTTGACGATCAGACGTCCGCGCGCACCATGCTGCGTCATGTCATCGAGGACATCGCGCCGGAACTGAGCGTGCACGACTTCGGTGACCCGCTCACCGCGCTGGCCTGGTGCGAGTCGCACCCGGTCGATCTGTTGCTGCTCGACTACCGCATGCCGGAAATGGACGGGCTGGAATTCGCCCGCCGGTTCCGCCGCCTGCCCAAGCACCGCGACATCCCGGTGATCCTGATCACCGTGGTCGGCGACGAGCCGATCCGCCAGGCCGCGCTGGAAGCCGGCGTGATCGATTTCCTGGTCAAGCCCATCCGCCCGCGCGAACTGCGCGCGCGCTGCTACAACCTGCTGCAGCTGCGCCAGCAATCGGAAAACGTCAAACAGCGTGCGCTGTCGCTGGAGCAGCGCCTGCTGGCCAGCATGCACGAAGTGGAAGAGCGCGAACGCGAAACCCTGTCGCGGTTGGCGCGTGCGATCGAGTTCCGTGATGCCGGCACCAGCGCCTACCTCGAGCGCATGGCGCACGTGGCCGGGTTGATCGCCGAACAACTCGGCCTGCCCGAGGAAGAGTGCAAGCTGATCGAAATGGCCGCGCCGCTGCACGACATGGGCAAGATCGCCATTCCCGATGCAGTGCTGCTCAAGCAGGGCAAGCTCAACGAAGAAGAGCTGGCGATCATGCGCCGGCACCCGCGGATCGGCTACGAGCTGCTCAGCGGCAGCCAGAACCGCTTCATCCAGGTGGGCGCGCTGATCGCGCTGCGCCACCACGAGCGTTATGACGGCAGCGGTTACCCCGACGGCCTGATCGGCGATGCGATCCCGCTGGAAGCGCGGATCGTGGCGGTGGCGGATGTGTTCGACGCGCTGATCTCGCCCCGCCCGTACAAGGAAGCGTGGACGATGGAAGCCACCATGGCCTACCTGTACGCGCAGCGTGGCCGCCTGTTCGACCCGCGCTGCGTGGACGCGCTGATGAAGGGCCGCGAGCAGCTGGAAGAGATCTGCGCCCAGCACTCGACCGCCTCGACCCGCCCGGGAATGTGAGATGCAGCCCCTGTACCCGTGGCTGAAGCGCCGGCTGGCGCAACGTCCGGATACCGAGCACGGGCAGGTGGTCGTGCGGATCGCCCTGATTTCGCTGATCCTGCTGTATGTGCTGCTGGCGGGGGCGCGCAACCACCTGCTGGACGAGTACCACGGCGTGCTGGCCACGGCGCTGACCGGGCTGGGCATGTCGCTGCTGTTGCTGGGCTGGCTGCTGTGGCGGCCGCAGCGGTCGCACCTGCGCCGGGTGGTCGGCATGCTGGCCGACTACGGGTTGATCGCGCTGGGCATGATCCAGATGGGCGAGCCGCTGGCCTGGGTGTATGCGGTGGTGATGTGGGTGACGGTGGGCAATGGGCTGCGCTACGGCAACCGTTACCTCGCCGCTGCCATCGCGCTGGCCATGCTCGGCTTTGGTACCACCGTGTTGCTGACCCCGTACTGGATGGACAACGCCAGGCTGGCTTTCTTCCTTTGGTTGGGGCTGGCAGTGGTGCCGATGTGCTGCTCGACCCTGCTGCGCCGACGCATGCGAGTGCCCCCCATGAACGAGTCTCCCCGCACCGGCCACGCCGGCAAGCAGCACTTGCTGGCCCGGTTCAAGCAGCGCCTGTCGGGCCGGCCCGACAGCGAGCACGCGCAGAACCTGATCCGCATCGCCATCACCTCGCTGTTCATCATCTACCTGGGGTGGCGCTACCTGGAAAACCACGGCGATACGCTGCTGGCCACCTGGCTGATCCTGGCCTTCGAGCTGACCGTGTCGGCCGGGCTGCTGGCGGCCATCCTGCTGCAGCCGGGCGTATCGCACGTGCGGCGGGTGATCGGCATGCTCACCGACTATTCCTGCATGGGGCTGATCATGACCATCCAGGGCGAGCCGGCCGCGCCGCTGTACGCGGTGTGCCTGTGGGTCACCATCGGCAACGGCATGCGCTATGGCAGCACCTACCTGCGCGTGGCCACGGCCATGGGCTGCGTGGCGTTCCTGTGCACGATCATGCTGGCGCCGTACTGGCAGCAGCACAGCTACCTGGCGTGGGGGCTGCTGCTGGGGCTGGCGGCCATCCCGCTGTACTTCGACTCGCTGCTGCACGCACTGACCCGCGCGGTGGCCGAGGCGCGCCAGGCCAACGAGGCCAAGAGCCGCTTCCTGGCCAACATGAGCCATGAATTCCGCACCCCGCTGAACGGCTTGGCGGGCATGACCGAAGTGCTGGCCACCACCCGCCTGGACGAGGAGCAGCGCGAGTGCCTCAACACCATCCAGGCCTCGGCGCGCAGCCTGCTGGCGCTGGTGGAGGAGGTGCTGGACATCTCGGCCATCGAGGCCGGCAAGGTCCGCGTGGAGCGCCACGAATTCGCCCTGGCCGACGTGCTGCAGGCGATCAACCTGATCCTGACCCCGCAGGCGCGCACCAAGGCGCTGGAGTACCGCGTGGTGGTGGACGAACACGTGCCGCCGCGGCTGTACGGCGATGCCGGCCACCTGCAGCAGATCCTGCTCAACCTGATGGGCAACGCGGTCAAGTTCACCGATGACGGCTTCGTGGCGTTGAGGGTGTCGCTGCTGGACGGGCAGGTCGGCGAGCGGGTGATGCTGCGCTTTGAGATCCTCGATAGCGGCATCGGCGTGCCGGCCGCGCTGCGCGAGCGCCTGTTCGATGCCTTCGAGCAGGCTGACGTGGGCCTGGCCCGCCGCCACGAGGGCACCGGCCTGGGCACCTCCATTGCCAAGGGCCTGGTGGAATCGATGGGCGGCCGCATCGGCTATACCCCCAACAGCCCACGTGGCAGCGTGTTCTGGGTGGAAATCGCGCTGGACGTGGCGATGACCCCGGTACTGACCGGCGACACCACCGAGAATGGCAACGTCATCGCCTTCTCCAATCCGTTCCTGCGCCACCGCGCCCGGGTGCGCAGCCTGCGCGTGCTGGTGGCCGACGACCATGCGGCCAACCGCATGGTGCTGCAGCGCCTGCTGGAGAAGGCCGGCCACAAGGTCGTCTGCGTCAATGGCGGCGAGCAGGTGCTGGACATGCTGGAGCAGTCCGACTTCGACACCGCCATCGTCGACCTGCACATGCCGGGCATGAGCGGCCTGGACCTGCTCAAGCAGCTGCGGGTGATGCAGGCCAGTGGCATGCCCTACATCCCGGTGATGGTGCTCAGTGCCGATGTCACCCCCGATTCGATCCTGCGCTGCGAACAGGCCGGTGCGCGCGCGTTCCTGGCCAAGCCGGTGGTGGCCACGCGGTTGCTCGACATCCTGGCCGACATCGCCGCCAACACGCGGCCCGAGCCGGGTATCCAGGCGGTGCCCGCCGCGCCGGTGGTGGCCGGCGCGCTGGATCCGGCGGTGCTCGACGAGCTGGCCGCGCTGGGCATGGGGGAGGGGTTTGAAAAGCAGTTCATCGCCCAGTGCCTGAGCGATGTCGACGGTTGCATGGCCCGTATCCAGACCAGCGGTGAACAGCAGGCCTGGGATCAGCTGCGCGAACACGCCCACGCGCTGCGTGGGGTGGCCAGCAACCTCGGCCTGGTTCAGGTGGCCAATGCCGGGGGTGAGCTGATGCGCATGCCCGACTGGCAGCTCAAGGCCGAATGGACCCCGCGCGCGGCTGCCCTGGGCAATGCGTTGCGGCAGGGAAGGAAGGCACTCGACGCCCGGGCTGTCGCCCTGCGGCAGTCCGATGGCGACGAGTGCACGCCCTCCTGAACATGGCCAGGCTCAGCCGGCATCACCGTTGCGCCGTCCCTGTGCCCGCACCAGCCGGTCCATCGTACGCAGCGACTTTTCGCCCAGCTGCATGGCCGTGTCCACCCAGATCTCGGTGATCCGCATCATTTCGTGCAGCGGCACCATGCTGGACACTTCCGACACTTCGCGCATGGCCGCCCAGGCGTGCGGAATGCGCTTGCTGTCCTTGATCACCCGCTCGACCGCGGCCACGCCTTCACCCACCGGCACCACCACGTCCACCAGGCCCATCTCGTGCAGTTGGCGGGCGGTGTAGAGGTTGCCGTCCAGCATGATCTTCTCGGCCAGGCGCGGGCTGATCCGCTGGCACATGAAGGAGTAGGCGCCCATGCCGGGGAACAGGTCGAACAGCACCTCGGGCAGGCCCATCAGCACGCCTTCCTCGGCCACGATGGTGTGGCAGCTCAGGGCCGCCTCGAAGCCACCGCCAAGCGCGTTGCCCTGCACCAGCGCGATGCTGTGCGCGCGCACGCCCAGGCCGGCGTGGAACGCATGCACCCCGCGCACGCAGCGCTGGGCGTAGTCGAGCAGGCGCGGGCGGTCGCCGTCGCGGATCAGGCGGCAGAACAGTTCCAGGTCGCCGCCCAGGTTGAACACGTCGCTGTCCGACGCCAGCACCACGTGCGGGGACAAGGCGTGCGAGATGCTCAGGCGTTCGCCGAGCTCGCGCTGGTAGCCCACGATATCGTCCACCAGCCGCGAGGCGAAGCAGGGGCGACCGGGCTGGTCGACCAGGTTGGCGTGCATGTGGATCCAGTACACGTCACGGTGCGCTTCTTCGGTGATGCGCAGGGTCGGGTGCAGCTGCGGGCGGGGGGCAAAGGGATGGACTGCAGACATGGGAGTTCTCCGTAAGACCGTCCGGCCGACCGCATTGCGGACGGAGAATGAAGGGGGCGAGCAGAACGTGCGGCGGCGAGTGATTCTATGCGCGGGGTGTGAACCGCCCGCAAGCGCTGCCCCGGCCAAGCGCAGTCCCGGGTGACCCGGCCCAGGGGCGGTGGCTGTCATCTTGGGCAGCTTCATGCCGCGTTGACGCCCGCAAAGCCTTGCGGCCCGGGGCTCTTGGGCAGTCCCCCGCACGCGGCCCGGCGTTTCTGGGCCCGGGGTGGCGGCGTTCGGAATGGAACGAATCTGGGCGGGGTGCATCGGGTCAGGGTGGGGTTGCGCGGGTCTGCCCCTGGCTCCTGTGGCCACTTGCCCGCTGCTTGTCGATCTGTAACTAATAGACCGTTCAAGGAGTGGACAAGGCGCGTGCGTAGTTCCGGGCGCGATGACAGGTTTAAACGGGGGAGCAATGGAGAGAATTTACGCCACGCGCGTTGGGCGCGTGACAGCGTCAGCGGTCTTGCTCATCGCACTTCTGGGTGGAGCGACGACGGCTTTCTCTGCGGAACGCACGATCGAGATTTCACGCGCAAAAGGTCCGGACCCGGATCTCAGGAAAAGCATCGCTGCTCAGGTGGCGGCCAGTACAGACCCCTTGTCCCCAACCGCATTGAAGAGCTTCAGGGATCTGCTTGAAACTAGAGGCTGGCCTACGTTTGATGCGGCGGGAAGGGAGGGTATCGACGATGCCGGCAAACTGTTGCTCCGCGCATCGAGCGATGTTGAGTTCCAGCAGCAGCTTCTGCGGCTCCTGGATGATCGGGTGGGGGTAGACATAGATCCGCTTGGCTACGCGCGGCTCTCCGATCACGTTCAGATCAGGCACGATCAGACGCAGTCGTACGGAACACTCATGGGTCTGGTCGACGGCGGGATTGCGATCAGCCCGGTTCTGGACGGCATCGCCGCAGCACGATTCTTCCGTGATTTTTATGGCTTGCCATCTGTCGAGGAGCAGATCGCTTCAGCAAGGTCCGCGCATGCGGCCGGGCAGCGCCTTTCCGACATCAATGGTGATCCACGACTCTCGGCGGACTTCAAGCCGTATACCCAGCCTGCAGTTCGTCAACGATTGGGAGAGATGATCGCAGGCGACCAAGCCACTCGGGCTGGGCTTTCCAAGGCGACTGGAGCGGCGCGCGAAAAGCTGCTGGCCGAGATGCGGGAAATTGACAGAAAGAATATCGGGGAGATAAAGAGAATTTTTAACGAAGTGGGATTTCCCGACGTACAGATGGTGGGTCGGGACGGCGTCTCTACTGCCTTCCTGCTGGTTCAACACGCAACCGACGATCCGGCGTTTCAGCGGCGCGCTCTGGAGCTTGCCAGGCCGTTGATGGATTCGCGCCAGATGTCCAGGCAACAGTTCGCCGCACTCACCGACCGCGTTCTTCTGGCCGAAGGCAAGCAGCAGTATTACGGTACCCAGGTTGAGATCGTGGCGGGAAAGGCGGTTGCAAAATCCCTTTCCGACCCGGATGGGGTGGATTCGCGCAGGGCAAGCATGGCGATGGGACCGCTGGACGAGTATCTGAAGATCCTGCAGGAGCGTTACCGGAAGTAAGCCGAGGCGCTGTCGCAAAGCGCAGCATGTTCTGCCGGCAACAAAAACGCCCGCAAGGTGGTGCCTTGCGGGCGTTTGGTAGTGCGGTTGCTACCCCTGCTTACGCCGGTGGCGTATCGCGCAGTTCGCGGCGCAGGATCTTGCCGACGTTGGTCTTCGGCAGTTCCTTGCGGAACTCCACGATCCGGGGGTGCTTGTACCCGGTCAGGTTGGCCCGGGCGTGTTCCTTGACCATCTCGGCGGTCAGGTTCGGGTCCTTCTTGACGATGACCACCTTGACCACTTCGCCGGACTTCTCGTCGGGCACGCCGACTGCGGCCACTTCGAGCACGCCAGGCATCATCGCGATGACGTCTTCGACCTCGTTGGGGTACACGTTGAAGCCGGACACCAGGATCATGTCCTTCTTGCGGTCGACGATGTAGAAGAAGCCGTGCTCGTCCATCCGCGCCATGTCGCCGGTGTGCAGCCAACCGTCGGCGTCGATGGCCTGGGCGCTTTCTTCCGGCCGCTGCCAGTAGCCCTTCATCACCTGCGGGCCCTTGATGCACAGCTCGCCCACTTCGCCCGGGGTCAGCGTCTTGCCGTTGTCATCCTTGACGCACGCATCGGTGGACGGGATCGGCAGGCCGATCGCGCCGTTGTACTCGGCCAGGTTGAGCGGGTTGATGCAGGCGGCCGGCGAGGTTTCGGTCAGGCCATAGGCCTCGACCAGGGTCACGCCCGTGGCCTTCTTCCAGCGCTCGGCGACCGCGCGCTGCACGGCCATGCCGCCGCCCAGGGTGAACTTCACGGTGGAGAAGTCGATCTCGTCGAAACCGGGCGTGTTGAGCAGGCCGTTGAACAGCGTGTTGACGCCGGTGATGGCGGTGAAGCGGGTGGCCTTGAGCTCCTTGACGAAGCCCTTCATGTCGCGCGGGTTGGTGATCAGGTGGTTGCAGCCACCGAACTTCATGAAGACCAGGCCGTTCGCCGTCAACGCGAAGATGTGATACAGCGGCAGCGCCGTGATGATCACTTCCTTGCCCGGCTCGATGCCCGACGTGGACAGCCACGCCGAGGCCTGCTGCATGTTGGCGATCAGGTTGCGGTTGGTGAGCATGGCGCCCTTGGCCACGCCCGTGGTGCCGCCGGTGTACTGCAGGAAAGCCACATCCTCATGGTCGATCTCGACCTTGGGCAGGGTGTGGCGGCTGCCCAGCTTGAGTGCCTGGTTGAAGCGCACCGCGCCGCGGATGCTGTAGTTGGGCACCATCTTCTTGATGTACTTCAACACGAAGTTCACCAGCAGGCCCTTGGCACCGAGCATGTCGCCCAGGCCGGTGGTGATGACCTGCTTGATCGGGGTGTCGGCAAGGACCTGCTGGACGGTGTCGCCGAAGTTGTCGACCACGACCAGCACCGCAGCGCCGGAATCCACCAGCTGGTGCTTGAGCTCGCGCGCGGTGTACAGCGGGTTGACGTTGACCACGGTGAGGCCGGCGCGCAGCACGCCGAAGGTGGCCACCGGGTACTGCAGGCAGTTGGGCATCATCAGGGCGACGCGATCGCCCTTTTTCAGCTGCAGCTCGCCGAGCAGGTAGGCAGCGAACTGCTCCACCAGCGCGTCGGTTTCACCATAGGTGAGCTGCTTGCCGAAACTGGAGTAGGCGGGACGGTCGCGGTACTTGGCCACCGAGGTATCGAACACGGCAGAGACCGAAGCGAACTCGTTGACGTCGATCTCGGCAGGTACGCCGTTGGGATAGCTCTGCAGCCAGGGACGTTCCAGACTCATATTCCCCCTCCAGGAATCGTTGATGAAAGTGTGTGCTGGCCCTGAGTATCCGCCAGTTCACGTCCGGGCAGCATACCGGGCCGGATGGAAAAGGCGAAGAGGGCGTGAAGAGGCGGCGATCTGCCGCGGGGGTGACGACCGCATGGCCCGTTGGCCCCGGTGGGTCGCGACCGCGCTGGACCACGAGCCCGGTGGGCCAAGACCCTGGTGGGCCACGACCGTTGGTCGTGGCGCTTTCATGGCAGCCCCGACCAACGGTCGGGGCCTACCGGTGGGGTCAGCCCTTGGCAGCCAGCTGGCGCAGTACGTACTGCAGCAGGCCGCCGTGCTTGAAGTACTCCACTTCCTTCGGCGTGAGCAGCATCACGTGCACCTCGAAGGTCTTGCGGGTGCCATCGGCCTTGGTGGCCGTTACGGTGGCCGTCTTGCTGGCGCCATCGTTCAAGCCGGTGATGTCGATGGTCTCCGAGCCGTCCAGGCCCAGGCTCTGCGCGTTCTCGCCGGCCTTGAACTGCAGCGGCAGCACGCCCATGCCCACCAGGTTGGAGCGGTGGATACGCTCGAAGCTCTCGGTGATTACGGCCTTGACGCCCAGCAGGTTGGTGCCCTTGGCCGCCCAGTCACGCGACGAGCCGGTGCCGTATTCCTTGCCGGCGAACACCACCAGCGGCACGCCGTCGGCCTTGTACTTCATGGCCGCGTCGTAGATCGCCAGCTTCTGCGGCTCGCCACCGCCTGCGGGGAAGTACAGCGTGTTGCCGCCTTCCTCGCCCCCGAACATCAGGTTCTTGATGCGGATGTTGGCGAACGTACCGCGGACCATGACGTCATCGTTGCCGCGGCGACTGCCGTAGCTGTTGAAGTCGGCCGGCTGCACGCCGCGCTCCTGCAGGAAGCGGCCTGCCGGCGAGTCCTTCTTGATGTTGCCGGCCGGGGAGATGTGGTCGGTGGTGATCGAATCCCCGAACAGGCCCATCACCCGCGCGCCGTGCACGTCGTCGACGTGACCGACCTGCATGGTCATGCCGTCGAAGTAGGGCGGGTTCTTGATGTAGGTCGATGCGCCGTCCCATGCGTACAGGTCGCCGTCCGGCGAAGCGATGGTGTTCCAGCGGGTGTCGCCCTTGAACACATCGGCGTAGTTCTGCTTGAACATCTCCGGCCCGATGGTCGCGGCGATCACATCGCCGATTTCCTTGTTGCTCGGCCAGATGTCGCGCAGGTACACGGGGTTGCCGTCGCGGTCATTGCCCAGCGGCTCGGTGGTGAGGTCGATGTCGGTGGTACCGGCAATCGCATAGGCCACCACCAGCGGCGGGCTGGCCAGGTAGTTCATTTTGACTTCCGGGTGCACGCGGCCTTCGAAGTTGCGGTTGCCCGACAACACCGAGGTCACCACCAGGTCGCCAGCGGCGATGCCGGCGCTCACTTCGGCCGGCAGCGGGCCCGAATTGCCGATGCAGGTGGTGCAGCCATAGCCGACCACGTAGAAGCCGATCTTCTCCAGCTCGGTAAGCACGCCGGCCTTTTCAAGGTAATCGGTGACCACGCGCGAGCCTGGGCCAAGCGAGGTCTTCACCCACGGCTTGCGGTCCAGGCCCTTGGCGGCCGCGTTGCGTGCGAGCAGGCCCGCACCGATCATCACCGCCGGATTGGAGGTATTGGTGCACGAGGTGATCGCGGCGATCACCACCGCGCCGTCCTTCAGGCGGAAACGCGTGCCATCCAGTTCCACATCGCTGTAGCCCTTGGCCAGCTGTTCGTTGCCGACCGCGGCGCCGCCGCCTTCGTTGACGAACTTGGACACGTCATCGTTGCGCTTGTCGCGGTTGGTGGTCAGCCCCACCAGGCTGTCGCGGTAGTTCTGCTTGACGTCTTCGAGCAGCACGCGGTCCTGCGGCCGCTTCGGGCCGGCCAGCGACGGCTTGACCGTGCCCATGTCCAGTTCCAGCGTGGCGCTGTAGCTGGCGTGCGCGGTCTGCGCGTCGTGCCACAGGCCCTGCGCCTTGGCGTAGGCCTCGACCAGGGCGATCTGTTCTTCACTGCGGCCGGACAGGCGCAGGTAGTTCAGCGATTCCTCGTCGATCGGGAAGATGCCGCAGGTGGCGCCGTATTCCGGGGCCATGTTGCCGATCGTGGCGCGGTCGGCCAGCGGCAGGTGCTGCAGGCCTTCGCCGAAGAACTCGACGAACTTGCCAACCACGCCGTGCTTGCGCAGCTGCTGGGTGACAGTAAGCACCAGGTCGGTGGCGGTGGCGCCCTCGGGCAGCTTGCCGGTGAGCTTGAAACCCACCACCTGCGGGATCAGCATCGAGGACGGCTGGCCGAGCATGGCCGCCTCGGCTTCGATACCGCCCACGCCCCAGCCGAGCACGCCGATGCCATTGATCATGGTGGTATGGCTGTCGGTGCCGAACACGGTGTCGGGGTAGGCCACCGGCGTGCCGTCCTTGTCGGCGGTCATCACCACGCGGGCCAGGTTCTCCAGGTTCACCTGGTGGACGATGCCGGTGTTGGGCGGCACCACCTTGAAGTTGTCGAACGCCTTCTGGCCCCAGCGCAGGAAGCCGTAGCGTTCCATGTTGCGCTGGAATTCGATCTTGCCGTTGAGGTCCAGCGCGTCGGGCGTGCCGAACACGTCCACCTGCACCGAATGGTCGATGACCAGTTCCGACGGGATCTGCGGATTGATCTGTTCCGGGCGGCCGCCCAGCTTGACCACCGCATCGCGCATCGCGGCCAGGTCGACCACGCAGGGCACGCCGGTGAAATCCTGCAGCACCACGCGCGCGGGCATGAAGGCGATTTCGATGTCCGGCTCGGCGGTGGGGTTCCAGCGGGCCACTGCCTCGATGTGGTCGCGACCGACCGTGGCGCCACCATCCTCGTGCCGGAGCAGGTTCTCCAGCAGGATCTTCATGGAGTAGGGCAGGCGGGAGATGTCGAACTGCTGTCCGAGCTTGGGCAGGCTGAAGTAGTCGTAGGTCGTGCCGCCGACGTCCAGCTGGCTGCGGGTGGAGAACGAATCGCTCATGCGGGGTGACTCCTCTTGCGGATGGCTTGCGTTGGCCCGCCCGAGGCAGGCCTGCTTGCGTTCGCCGTTGGCCCATAGGCCCGGTGACCGTTCCAAGTATGAACGATTCAGCCGGCCTTCGGCCTGCGGCATCGGGTCTCAGGGTACATAGAGATATGTATCGCTGATGTCATGGGGACCTGCGTATCCTTTGGCCGGCAAGGCCGGGATGGGGCGTGGCGCGTCCTCGGGTGGAAGTATGCCCCCGGAAGTATGTATAATTTGTGCATACTTTGGAGGGCCTACCGATGGAAGCCACCGTTGCAGAACGCGGACAGATCACCTTGCCCAAGGCGGTCCGCGATGCGCTCGGCCTGACCAAGGGCACCCAGCTGAAAGTGGAACTGGACGGCAGCCGGATCATCCTGCGCAAGAGCGTGGACGACGCGATTTCGCGCGCCCGCGGCAAGTTCGCCCTGGATGGCTTCGATTCGGCCCAGGCCGCCGTCGACGCGGTCCGCGACGCCGAGTGAGCCGCGCATGATTGCCGTCGATTCGCCGGTCCTGATCGAGCTGCTCAGCAACGGCCCCCAGGCCGACGCCGTGGAAGCCTGCCTGCGCCAAAGCCTGGTCGGAGGGCGCGTGGTGATCTGTGGCGTCACCCTGGCTGAGATCTGCGCCTCGCTGCGCGGCGGCGCCGAGGTGCAGGGCGCACTGGAAGAAATGGGTATCCATTTCAGCCCGCTGGAGGCCAAGTCCGCATTGCGCGCCGGCGAGATGCACCGCCGCCACCGCCAGCGCGGCACCAGCAGGCGCGGGCTGGACGATTTCATGGTCGGGTCGCACGCGCTGCTGCAGTGCGATGGCCTGATCACCTGGAACGATACGTTTTACCGCGACTACTTCAAGGGCCTGAAGCTGATCGTGCCGCACGCTTGAGCCCACTTATTCCACCGCTGTATTCAATCGCAGTCTTTTCAAAGAAATCCCGGGAGTTGTCATGTTGGAAGCCTACCGCCACCACGTAGCCGAGCGCGCCGCGCTTGGCATCCCGCCGCTGCCGCTGAACGCCCAGCAGACGGCCGACGTCATCGAACTGCTGAAGAACCCGCCCGCCGGCGAAGCCGAGTTCCTGCTGGAACTGCTGACCCACCGCGTGCCGGCCGGCGTCGATGACGCCGCCAAGGTCAAGGCCTCGTACCTGGCCGCGATTGCCCTGGGCAGCGAAGTCAATGCGCTGATCAGCCGCGAGCGCGCCACCGAACTGCTGGGCACCATGCTCGGCGGTTACAACGTCGCCCCGCTGGTGCAGCTGCTGGATGACGCCGTGGTCGGCGCCATCGCCGCCGACGCGCTGAAGAAGACCCTGCTGGTCTTCGACGCCTTCCACGACGTGCAGGAAAAGGCCAAGGCCGGCAATGCCAACGCCCAGGGCGTGCTGCAGAGCTGGGCCGATGCCGAATGGTTCACCAGCCGTCCGCAGGTGCCCGAAAGCCTGACCATCACCGTGCTCAAGGTGACCGGCGAAACCAACACCGACGACCTGTCGCCGGCCCCGGACGCCACCACCCGCCCGGACATCCCGCTGCACGCCTTGGCGATGCTGAAGAACAAGCGCGATGGCATCGAGCCGGAAGAAGACGGCAAGCGCGGCCCGGTCAAGTTCCTGGAATCGCTGAAGGACAAGGGCCACCTGGTGGCCTACGTGGGCGACGTGGTCGGTACCGGTTCGAGCCGCAAGTCGGCCACCAACTCGGTGCTGTGGTTCACCGGTGAAGATATTCCGTTCATCCCGAACAAGCGCTTCGGCGGCGTGTGCCTGGGTTCCAAGATCGCCCCGATCTTCTACAACACCATGGAAGATGCCGGCGCGCTGCCGATCGAACTCGACGTGTCGCAGATGAACATGGGCGATGTGATCGAGCTGCGCCCGTACGACGGCAAGGCCCTGAAGGACGGCGCGGTGATCGCCGAGTTCAAGGTCAAGTCCGACGTGCTGTTCGACGAAGTGCGCGCCGGTGGCCGCATTCCGCTGATCATCGGCCGCGGCCTGACCGCCAAGGCGCGTGAAGCGCTGGGCCTGGCCCCGACCGATCTGTTCCGCCTGCCGATGGACCCGCCGGATACCGGCAAGGGCTTCTCGCTGGCGCAGAAGATGGTCGGCCGCGCCTGTGGCCTGCCGGAAGGCCAGGGCATGCGCCCGGGCACCTACTGCGAACCGAAGATGACCTCGGTGGGCTCGCAGGACACCACCGGCCCGATGACCCGTGACGAGCTGAAGGACCTGGCCTGCCTGGGCTTCTCGGCCGACCTGGTGATGCAGTCGTTCTGCCACACCGCGGCGTACCCGAAGCCGGTGGACGTCAAGACCCACCACACCCTGCCGGAGTTCATCTCCACCCGTGGCGGCATCTCGCTGCGTCCGGGCGACGGCGTGATCCACAGCTGGCTCAACCGCATGCTGCTGCCCGACACCGTCGGCACCGGTGGCGATTCGCACACCCGTTTCCCGGTGGGCATTTCGTTCCCGGCCGGCTCGGGCCTGGTCGCCTTCGCGGCAGCTACCGGCGTGATGCCGCTGGACATGCCCGAATCGGTGCTGGTGCGCTTCAAGGGCACGATGCAGCCGGGCGTGACCCTGCGTGACCTGGTCAACGCGATCCCGCTGTACGCGATCAAGTCCGGTCTGCTGACCGTGGCCAAGGCCGGCAAGAAGAACATCTTCTCCGGTCGCATCCTGGAAATCGAAGGTCTGCCGGAGCTGAAGGTCGAGCAGGCGTTCGAACTGTCCGATGCCTCGGCCGAACGTTCGGCTGCCGGTTGCTCGGTGCACCTGAACAAGGAGCCGATCATCGAGTACCTCACCAGCAACATCACGCTGCTGAAGTGGATGATCGCCGAGGGTTACCAGGACGCCCGTTCGCTGGCGCGCCGCATCGAGAAGATGGAAGCCTGGCTGGCCAACCCGGAGCTGCTGGCTCCGGACGCCGACGCCGAGTACGCCGCCGTCATCGAGATCGACCTGGCCGACATCCACGAGCCGATCGTGGCCTGCCCGAACGATCCGGACGACGTCAAGACGCTGTCGGACGTGGCCGGTGCGGCCATCGACGAAGTGTTCATCGGTTCGTGCATGACCAACATCGGTCACTTCCGTGCGGCCGCCAAGCTGCTGGAAGGCAAGCGCGACATCCCGACCAAGCTGTGGGTGGCACCGCCGACCAAGATGGATGCTTCGGAGCTGACCAAGGAAGGCCATTACGGCACCTTCGGCACCGCCGGCGCACGCATGGAAATGCCGGGCTGCTCGCTGTGCATGGGCAACCAGGCGCAGGTGCGTGAGGGCGCGACGGTGTTCTCGACCTCGACCCGCAACTTCCCGAACCGTCTGGGCCGCAACTCCAACGTGTACCTGGGTTCGGCCGAACTGGCCGCGATCTGCTCGCGTCTGGGTCGCATCCCGACCAAGGAAGAGTACATGGCCGACATCGGCGTGCTGGATGCCAGCAGCAAGGACATCTACCGCTACATGAACTTCGACCAGATCGAGGACTACCAGGACGTGGCCAAGACGGTTGCTGCCTGATGCGTTGCCGGCCGATGGCCGGCAACCGGTAGCCATCGACCGTTGGTCGATGGGCTGAAAACAAAAAACCCCCGGTGAAAGCCGGGG